>USCR01000001.1 GCA_900553295.1 uncultured Eubacteriales bacterium
TCTTCGTTGTTTTTTGTTGTGGCAAATACACGGAGCTCCGGGTAACCGGATGCCTCGGTGTTATTTCCCCAATCTGCAACCAAAAACTCAATATAGGTACCGTCGGCAATGGTTTTTTCCGCATATTGATAATAAAGCCATTCCGTGTTCTCGCCATCCAGATATAAAAAGTTTTCTCTTGTCTTGAGTTTCGTCAAGTCAATTGATTCAGCGCATGCAATAAAAACAGATCCGAAGAGAAGGCAGATTGTCATCAAGAAGCAAATTGTTTTCTTCATTTAAATACATCCTCCAGCTTTCGGTTCTTTTCTTGCAAGGATATGAAAATACTCGAGGATTCAGCTTAAGCAAAAAAGGCAAATGATTTATCTGGCTTTTCTCTACCTTTTTCTCGTACACTGAAAAAACGGTCAGGAAACGAACCATCTCACTACCACATTTGCAGTTTCAATTTTTTTCTTGCAAATCCGTGCTTTCTCTATTTGCTGCATTTGCATTATCTGAATACTGCTTATTCAGATTTTTTAAGCAAAGAGTAACAATGATCGTAATTAGAGGAGAAATTAGAAAGCTCAGAAAGAAGTAGCCGATAAAGCTACGTCCCTTTTTTCTTGCAATAAATCCAGGAATCAAAGCCCACAAAGCAATGCCTAGCATGAATGACCAATTAATAGACAAGTTAAATGCCTCCATTCAAATTTATTCGCTGAACATGCCGTGACATGCAAATATCAGCATTTGTCATTGTTGGGGGGACTACTTATTCTTTAGTGTCTCCTTTGTGGCTTTGTACCAACTCATTTTGGATTTGCTTGATTTCTTTCTTTTCCTTGTATGCATTGGACCATTTTTTTGCCGCCCAAAATGCGATGAAGTAAATAACCGCACTGCCTGGAATAACCGGTACTATGCCACTATGCAATATACTTTTCAGTATCGTTTGAACAATTGCTGCGCAGAAGAGACACGTAATGTAAATCAAAGCGGTCATAAACACTTCTCCTTCGTGTATGATTAGCGCACCAAACAAAAAGAAATTATTATGTTTCTAAAATATAGCACGCCTTCTGCATAAAGTCGATAGGCTTTGCCTGTTTTTTAGCTTGTAGGTGTAGAGCTACAATATATATTGGACAAAGGAGAAAAAAGAGGCCGACCTGGCACTCATCTGGTATAGTTGACTTGCAGTAACAACTAAGGAAGGAGCTCAAGCCTCATGAACAGTATAACACAGGATATGAAATACCGCTAGTCTCTGCTCATCTATGCCCAGAAGTACGGTGTAAGACGGGCCAGCCGGAAGTACAACAAAAGCCGGTCTTATATCTACTTCTGGCGTGCCCGCTACAACGGTTCCCTGCAATCCCTTACCTGTCAGCCCCGACGTCCGCACAGCCACCCCAGGCGGCATACACAGGAAAAACTCAAGCTCTTCGCTGATAAGCACCGACGAAATCCCAAGCTGGAAACTGTAGAGCTATGGGCGCGAATGCGGAAACGAGGGTATACACGAACCGCAGAAAGCCTATGGCGGGTGATACGAAGGCAAGGATGGATCACAGAAGCCGTGAAAAAAGCCTTATAAGCCAAAGCCCTACAAACAAATGCAATATCCCTGCCAGCGTGTTTAGATCGACGTGAAGGTGAAGGTCGTCCCCCGGCGCTGTATTGCAGATCCGCAGCTAAATCTGTATCAGTATACCGTTATTGACGAGTACTCCCGCTATCGCGTCCTGGGCGTTTACGAAGAGCAAAGTACCTTTTCTTCAGCGGACTTGCTAAACAAGGTCGTTGCGCATTTTGCCCGCAAAGGCATTGCCGTCGAGTGCGTTCAGACCGATAACGGTTTTGAGTTCACCCATCGCATTCCGGGCAGCCAGCGCAACCTGGAAACCCTCTTTGATGCAACGGCCAGACAACTGGAAATTCGCCACAAGCTTATCCGACCCTATACTCCCCGCCACAATGGAAAGGTGGAACGCAGTCGTCGCGAGGATCAAAAGCGTTTCTATGATTCGCACCGTTTCTATTCCCTTGTCGACTTTGGTGGGCAGCTAGCTACCCACCAAAATCGCAGCAATTCCCGCCCCATGCGTCCACTTCATTGGGCTGCTCCCAGAGAGGTCCTCTCTTCTTTCACTGTCCAATATGTTTGATCAATCTACAGTCGCGTATGGACAAAAACGATTTCACCTTGACACGCCGTACCGGTGATGCTATATTCCATAGAAGTAAACTTATAGAAATACCCCCAAGCATCATGAGCGTGTTATTCCTTCTTTATCATGCAGAAGCGTTGTGCGCGGATATATGCTTCTGCCCATGCACCAAGGGAGGAATTCATGCGTATGCATCCTTTGTGTAATGGCAGACGCTGTGTTGGCATCCATGACGCCTGAACAAAGATCTCAAAAGGAGAAATTGATACCATGCCGCCTTTGAGTATAATGATCAAACCGGTATCCTCAAGCTGCAACATGCACTGTGTTTATTGCTTTTATGCGGACGTTACATCGCACCGGGAACATGCCAACTATGGCACCATGTCCCGTGATACGGTGGAAAATTTGGTTCGAAAGGCTTTTGCGTATGCGGAGGGCAGCGTTTCCTTCTCCTTTCAGGGAGGCGAGCCAACCCTGGCAGGCACAGCATACTTCACGCATTTTATCCAAACCGTTGAAAAGTACAATCAGCGCGGCCTTGCCGTACAGTTCGCCATACAGACCAATGGTTATCATCTCTCCGAGGAAATGCTCAGCTTATTTGCCCAATATCATTTTCTGGTGGGAGTATCCCTGGACGGCTGCGCGCAGACCCATGATATGCTACGGATGGACGCCCACGGCCATGGAACCTATCAGCAAGTGGTTCATACGATACAACGGCTGAAGAAGCGGCACATTCCATACAATATTCTCTGCGTGGTTACCCGCGAAGTTGCACAGCAGGTCCATGCCGTATGGCGCAGCTTGGCCCCGCATGGGTATATACAGTTTATTCCGTGCATCGATGGATTCGATGGAGAAAAAAGCGACTATTCCCTTACGGCGGAAGCATACGGAGAATTCCTCGTAACAACATTCCAGCTGTATGAACAGGCATGGAATTGCGGCCATTCCATCAGCGTGCGAAACCTTGATAATTACATGCAGATACTCCTGGGACAAACACCGGAGATGTGCGGCATGCGCGGACGCTGCGGACTGTATTTTCTGATAGAGGCCGATGGAAGCGTATACCCTTGCGATTTTTATGTACTTGATCAATGGCGTATGGGTAGCATTGACCGTCAGTCCTTCTTTCAGCTGTGCCGCAGCGATGCATGTCAAGCGTTTCAACAGTCTTCATTGGAAGTAGACCCCGCCTGTCAGGCCTGCCCATGGTTCTATTTATGTCATGGCGGTTGCCGCAGGGATCGCGAATCCTCCCTGGATGAAAAACTCACCCTGAACCGATTCTGCAAAAGCTATCAATACTTCTTTGAGCGCTGTGAACAGCCGATGAAACAGCTGGCAGAGAAAATAAGAAAACGGTAATCCCGAAAAGGCTGCATTCCTCCGGCGTATTCCTATGGCACAGCGGGAAAGTACGGTATACACTCCGTTTCACTGGATGTGTTTGCCAATGAGCAGCGCTTTCAGGCGCTAATGATGGAGCTGACACAAAGAAACTGTGAGTTCGTGGAAAAAAAACGCGACGCTGCCAAGGAACAACGGAAAAAACAAATTCTCACGTTCATTCACTCCCATTGCTTTGAAGTGGATTTTTCACTGTCCAGGTTGTGTGAATTAGCCGATTATTCACCGACATTTATCAACCGCTTCCTAAAGGATGAAACAGGCTTAAGCTATCATCATTATATCTCTAGTTTGCGGCTGGAAAAGGCCAAGCAAGAGCTTTCCAGTACGCAGAACAAGATCAAGGATATCGTGCTCCGGTGCGGATATATTGATATTGCAAGCTTTACCCGCAAGTTTAAGGAATATGAAGGGCTTACCCCCGGAGAATACCGCATGCAGCATCAAAAATATCCGGCAGTAGAGGATGAGCGTTGACATAACTCCAGCAGCTTTGATACACTGCTACCAGAAGGAGGCAAGTGCATGAACAGCAAGCCCTGCAATATCGTTTTTTATTTTTCGGATCAGCAGCGTTGGGATACGCTGGGGTGCTATGGGCAAAAGCTTCCTGTAACACCCGTATTGGACAAATTGGCCCAAGAAGGCACAAAATTTGAGCATGCATTCACGTGCCAGCCAGTGTGTGGTCCCGCACGAGCATGCCTGCAAAGCGGCATGTATGCAACACAAACAGGATGCTATCGGAATGATATTGAGCTGCCGTTGCATATAAAGCCGCTTGCCTCCTACTTTGCAGATGCCGGGTACCAAACGGCATATGTTGGGAAATGGCATCTGGCATCCAATGCGCAGAAGGGATTGCAATACGCAACCAGCGCAGTTCCGCCGCAACGTCGCGGAGGCTACCGGGACTATTGGATGGCGGCGGATGTGCTGGAGTTTACTTCCCATGGCTATAATGGCTATGTATTCGACGGCCAGGGAACCAAGCATGAATTCATTGGCTATCGCGCGGACTGTATCAACAACTATGCCATCGACTTTTTGCATCATCGGGATGCTGAGCGCCCATTCTTTCTCTTCATCTCCCAGATTGAACCACACCACCAGAATGATCGGAACCGCTTTGAGGGCCCTGATGGGAGCAAACGGCGTTTCGCCGAGTATGAAGTTCCTGGTGATCTGAAAGGAACGCAAGGTGACTGGCGGGAAAACTATCCCGATTATCTAGGGCAGTGCGCCAGCCTGGATCAAAATGTGGGACGCCTGGTAGACACACTTCAAGACATGGGCGAATGGGAAAATACAATCTTTGTTTATACTTCGGACCACGGATCACATTTTTGTACCAGAAACAGTGAATACAAGCGGTCCTGCCATGACAGCTGCACCCATATCCCGCTGATTATCTGTGGCCCTGGTTTTGAAGGCGGACACTCCCGGGAAGAAATGGTGAGTTTGCTAGACCTTCCGGTAACGCTTCTGGATTGCGCAGGCATTGCCAAACCAGATTGCTTTGCGGGCAACTCCTTGCGCCGCCTTGTCCGTGGCGAAGCCAAAGCATGGCCGGATTCGGTTTTTATGCAAATCAGCGAAAGCCAGGTTGGGCGCGCAGTGCGCACACAGACATGGAAGTATGCCGTTCGTGCGGAAGCAGACGACTGGGAAGAAAGCAGTGCTGATGTTTACTATGAAGATTTTCTCTATGATTTGGTAAACGACCCCTACGAGCGCAACAACCTTGTGGCAGATGTAAACTACGCGGAAGTTCGCCAACAAATGGCCGCCCTCTTAATCCGTCATATGCAAGCCGCCGGAGAGTCCACCCCCAAGATCTATCCACAGAATTGCCGGCCAGTCCATACCCAATCAGAAGAAAAATAGTTGTGCCCAGCAGAAGCAGACAGTCATGCCCTGTGGCAGCCCCCAGGTTGCATGCTGTTCCGTCAGCATTGCTTTGCAGTACCACAAGTGCTTAACAGGCTCCATAAAGATCCGTCGTGGCTCCCGGCAATCTCTCCGCCGGGAACCACGACTTTATTTTTGGTGCTGGAGGGGGAAAGCATAAATTAGGTGAAACTTGTTTGTTATGCGCTTTTGGCGGGATGGTTCACCACCGTCCACGTTAATTACTTGAAAAAATGTCGGAGGAGCTGCGCCTCCTCCGACACTTTCCAGAAATCTTTACAATTTTAGCCAATCTTGGCAGCGCTTGATAAGGGAAATTTAGCTAAGTGGTGCCATCATCCCGGAAATGCAGTATTGTTTCTTCCGTATCTGCCACGCTTGCGCTCCCTGGTAATTCTAATTTTTGTTATTCTTTTAATGCAATCCAGTTTGCCATAGAATGAATGGCTATCCCCCAGCCAGACGGCAGCTCTTTCTGAGACATCATATGGTATAGCTTTGTTAATTCCTCACGCATATAGGCCTTGCCTTCTTCCTGGTATGAAACATAGTCTCCTTCATTGGATAATGTCTCTGCGCCCAGAATCAGTTTTACCGGATGGCATGAAGCCGCTTGCAGTTCCGCTGTCACCAAGTCAAACATCGCAGATGCTGTATCGCGGTAAGACATTATGCACAGCGTATCAACACGCTCCGCCAGAAAAAGCAGTAGGCTTTCCTGCTGTTGCTCATTTCCCACCGAAATCTCATCCAGCCAGAATGGGATGTCCAGCTCAAGCGTTATGCCGTCCCGGTGTGCCTGTTCCGCTACCCTCGCTACAAAGTCTGCATATTGATTCCAGCACGCCTGCTCATCCAAAGCATATCGCGCAGCTTGATAGGGCTCCACATCCAGATGAATACCATAGAACTTCTGATTCGCACTGCTTTGTTCCTGGAAATCACAAAACCATCGGTACCAACGGTCAAACCCCTGATGGTCAGGCTCAATCCACGACGTATCGCCGCTGAGGCACGCGACACGTATGCCCATTTCATTGCAGCGTTGGATAAACGACCGTAATACCGTTTTATTGTTCGTCGGGCCAGCGCACAGGTAAATCTCATTAACCTTGTTTTCCTGCAGGAACGCCAACCGCTGTTCCACCGTTTCCTCATTACGCAGCGTGGTGCTGTCCCACCACCAGGTGCCTATGGTTCCCTGATTGGGCTGGGCATCAATCTCTGCGCATGCGACTTCTTCCAGCGGAACAACCCACAGCCAAAATAGCGCCAGTACTGCAGCAAGCAACGCTTTTCTCATGTTGATAGCTTACCCCTTATATTCCGCTCACCGAAGCAATTGCCTGGTAAGAATAGCAGGTTGAAAAATGGGGGTTTCCATCCGGCAAGTCGCCGCTGGCGCTTAATCTGGATTGCTCCAGCTCAGGAATGCTGGCTATTTCTCCGCTTACATAGGCGCCAAGTTTCAGCGCCGTCATTCGCAGCCGTTTTTCCAGGCCGCCATAGCGAATGTCCTGAACTTCCCACCCAAATGGCTTGTAATATTTTGCCCATAGCTTGCTATGCAAAGCATACATCGCAGTAAGGCGTGGCAAGGCCACCTCTTCTATCTCCTTTTTCAATGCCAGCAATCCTGCCTTGTCCTGATGATCGTAGCATTGCTTGGCCTGGATGCCCATTTCAGACTTGACCTCCAAAAAAGAGGCCAATGCATGTGCCAAGAGCAGCGCGTCCCGAGCTTCTTCGGATACATTCTCCGGTATCTCTGCCAGCTCCGCCGCCTTTTTGCCATAAAAAGCCCGATAGCCCACGCCCTGGGAGTCTGCGTCAAACTGCCCCATCAGCGGGTCCTGCCACAGCAGGTACTTCTGCGGATTGGCCGGGTCCAAGCCCTGGCAGGATAGTCCCGGTACCACCTCATCCATGCTCCCTGCCAGCATCAGCAGATGGCCTGGCGCTCCGCAAACTTCCGGGCAGGTCATTTCCCAAAGGTATGCTGCGCGCTCGGGATTTTCTTCCCACAGGGCCTCCGTAAACATTTGAACGCCAGGCAGTACAGCACCAGGCATGCCTTCTCCGCCATCGTCGCGCCACAGGCATACAAACGCTGTATCCACGTCAAACTCGCGGCATACGCTTAAGCTGCTCCGGATCGCTTCTCGAGATTTTACCAAGTTTGGCGTCATGCCCAGCCATGCCGTTACCCCCGATGCAAACAGCGGCCGAATGCCCAGCTTGCGGTGCTGCTCAAAATAATGCCGGTAGAACCCTTGATCCACATGATAGTAATCCCAATAAATGACGCCGAAGCCTTCGGGAATATCCTCCCGCGCCTGTTCCGGCAGCTCTATATCATCCTGATAGTATCCGTTGTCCTGAATATAGCAGCGGAACAGCATATCCCCCCACATCATGGGCGACAGGCCAAGTTCCTGGCATATTCCGCCCACCATCTTCAAGTGCTGGGTCATTAGCGTATGCTTGGTTTCATAGGGATACATCGTCAATCGGCGGCCAAGCCCCAATCCATGGGCCTCATCCAGTCCCAGATGTACCCGGCGGCTCCGGAACATCCCGCTGACAGTGGTCAGCAGTGCGCGAATAAACTTTTCCGTTGCGGCTTCCCCAACAAGCAGCGTGCTGGAATCGTCTTTCACTGCATTGGTGCACGGCCATCGGAGCGCCCGCTCCAGATGCGAGAGCGTCTGAATGCACGGAATCAGTTCGATGCCAAGCATGTCGGCATAATCATCCATGCTTAAAATTTCTTCCCGCGTATATCGGCCGCGATACTGGCCAAAGGCAGGATATCCGGGCACTTCATATGTATCCTCGGTATAAAGCATCATTGCGTTGTGGCCCATCATGGCGGCTTGGCGCATCATGGTTTTCACACACGCTACGGTAGGCACTGAATTTCGCGAGCAGTCCACCATGGCCCCACGGGTCTGAAAAGGAGTAAACTGCTCAATGAAAAAGGACGTTTTGCCCTCAAGCATAGCCGCATCCAGCAGGGACAGGGCACGGAAAAGCTCCGGCCTGCCTGCGCACATCAGGCGTGCGCTTCCATCCTTGTAGGAAACCAGATAGCCTTGGCGGGCAGGCCATATATCTATTTGCAGCTCTTCCGGAATTGCGGTGTACATGTTTCGCATTTCCTGCAAGGCCGCTTGGTATTTCTCCTGTCCCTGTGGCAGATGGAACTTCGCAATCATGCGTCTTCCTCCTGTATGCAATAATTAGGGTTGTCATATGGATAATCATCCAAGCGCGGATGGCCTTTTTCCGGGAGATGCCGCCACGAATCAAAGTAATGAATGGCATAGCCAATCTCCCCCGCGCGGTCATCTTGTTGCACCAGGTCGTAGAGCTTTTTCAGTTCACGATACATGCGCGCCGTTCCCAGATGATGGAACGTAATATTGATATCCTCATAAATTTTCCCAGTTTCCACTGCCAGGATCAGCTTCTTGCCCATTGCTTTGGCAATGGGCATCAGCTTGTCTCCGCAGGCCAGTATGGCTTCGGCATTGTCACGGTAGCTCATCAGTAAGGTTGCATCGCACAAGTGCAAGGCAATTTCTCCCAAAGACATGGATTGCCCCTGAAAGGAAGCATTCAAGCTATCAAACCAGAAGGGAATATCCGCTTCCATAGCAATTCCTTCCCGTTGGCACAGCTCTCTTGCCCACACTAGAAAATCCGCATACTGCTGATGAACCAGCGCTTCGTTCTCCTGCCAATCAGGGAGTTGGTGCGGTTCCACATCCAAATGGATACCGTAAAACTTTTCGCTGTCCTTTGCACAGCCCGCTTGATAAGCATGCAGCCACGCCGCAAAGGCATCCCGCGCTTTTTTTCCCCGAGGGGTAACCCACTCCGCTACTGCGCCAATAAGTGCCACACCAATCTGCTCCTGTGCCAGTGCAGAGATAAAGGCGCGGTACTGCTCCATGGGCATCGTCTCTGAATAGCTCAGGTAGACCTGGGTGACCTGATGATTTTTTAGGAAATCCAGCGTATTGCCGCTTTCCCAAATATCCATAACATCCCACATCCATGTTCCAAGTGTACTTTTCTTCATAATCTCCCTATCCTCGTTTCGATAGCTTCAAAGTGATTGATTTTTTGACGCCCGTTGGCTTTATCCAACTATGCCCGTGTTCTCAATACTTTGGATAAACACCTTCTGCACGCATGCATAGAGAATCATCAGCGGTGCAATCGCCAAAAGAACGCCTGTTGCCTTTAGTATAGAGAAGTATCCAATATCGCTGGCCGTGGAGGACATATAGGTATGCACAGACGAGAACAGGTCCCCTTGCAAGTTCATCAGCGATTTTGCCACCGTTGGAACCTTGCTGTAGAACATAAAGGCATACATGGTATCGTTCCAAAGCCAAACGAAGCTCAACAGGAAAATCGTTACCATAATGGAGAACGCCGCCGGCAGCATGATGCTCACAAAAACGCGTCGATGGCTCGCTCCATCAATGGTGGCCGCTTCATCAATAACCTTGGGGAATCCCCGGAAAAACTGTCGCGCAAAGAAGATGTACAAACCACAGCGCGGACCGGTTGAAGTCAGCGACAGGAGAAGAAACGGCCACAGGCTCTCTATCAGTCTCAGGCCCTTGCCATTGTTGAACATGGAGATCAACCCCAGGGGGTCAAAGTTCTGAAAGTTCAGGTACAGCGGCGTGGTAATAAGCTGCGGCGGCACAACCATCATCACCAGCACCATGGCAAAAGCAATCTTTTTCCCCTTGAAGTCGAACCGCGCAAATCCGTATCCCGTCATGACGCAGGCAAATGCCTGCGCAATGCCGCTAATACCACATATCATGACAGAGTTTAGAAAGGATTGCCCATACTTCATGTAGTAAAACGCTTCCGGATAGTTCGTCCAGGTGAAATGCTTGGGGATTGCCTGCACAGTCCGGTCATAGAGATCCACCTGTTCCATAAATGACAGAGAGAGCTTTGTTAGCAGCGGATATATAATCATGAAGCTGATACCAATCAGAAATGCTGCGCGTACCAGGGAAACGATCCAACGCTTGGCACGGCGTTTCGTCCGATTCATCCACGGCACGCTGGAAACACTCAACCGGTCACTCATTGTAATACACCCGCCTTCCTGCCAAAGCAAACAAGACCATCATCAGGACCAGAATAATGCTAAAGTAGATCCAGGAGATCGCCAAGCCATAGCCAAAGTCCGTAAAGGATACCACGTAGTCCCGGATTAAGCTGACCATCTCATTCTGCATATTCGTCAGCGAGTCAATCATGGTATAAATCAGATTCAGCAGCAAGTAGGGGCTCAGCATCGGGAACGTAATCTTCCAGAAATCCTCCCATGCAGTAGCGCCTTCAATGTCGCTTACCTCATACAGCGCCGGCGGAATCGTATGCAGTCCGCTCAGGAAAATCAGGATCTGCAATCCAGAAGCTGAGATAATGTCATACAGGCGAGCAATCACATCCGCCAGGAAGGACGTAAGCCAGCCCGGCACGCCGCTTCCCAACAAGGATAGAATAAACTGTGTAGCGGATACCTGCTCCCGCATACCATCCGAAACGTTGGATACAGAGCGGTTCATCATCATGCTGAGCACACTGTTTTCCTGCTCCATGGTTACAATTACACCCGTTGAAATAATGACCGGCAGGAAGAACAGCACCCGCGCCAACGTGCGCCCGTGAAACTCCCGCGACAGGAGAATGGCTGATACCAGGCTGAACGCCATGATGAATGGCAAATCAACCAGCATCTGTCCCAAGGATTGGGTAAGTACCACGCGATATTCCGGGTCGATGGTAAAGGCCTTGATGTAGTTCTTCCATCCCACAGGCGTCACGGTATAGCCGTTCGCCACAATGGAAACATCGCTGAAGGAGAACCAAACAGATTGAACCAACGGAATCAGCAAGAAACAAACAAATCCCACCAGAAACGGCATGATGTAGAAATAGCCTTGCCGGTTTCGTCTTTGTACCAGCTTGCTTGCGCGTTTCATTCCACCGCCTCCTGTATGCTTGTCCAGCTGTAGCCTGCCAACTGCACCTGTGTCTGGTCCGGCAAAACAAAGCTCTCCGGCTCTGCGCTGTTATTCACATAAATCGCTATGCCATTCTCATACAGGGTGCGCGTAATCTGCCCCTGTTGGCTGTAATGCACAATGGCCTTACCGGCTACATCCTGTAATACATCATTTGCCGCCGCATAGGCTGCCTGCAAGTTGTCTGCTGTCAGGTCCCAGCTTCCCGCATACATGCTGTCAAAATCCGTATACTTTACCGCTTCGCCGTTTGCCGCATACGTTTGCGCATACAGTCCGGAACCAAATCCAATGCAGCGGAGCAAATAATCCTGTTCGTCTGCTGCGTACTGCATGGAAGTGGCGGCATAGTCCACATGGCCTGACAGGATCATTTGCGTCAGCGGAATTTCCTGGCTAAGCAGCGGATGTGCTGATGCATGCAGCGGTACATCGTAGACCATGGTAGCGCCAGGCAGCGCATATGCATTTCCCCTGCGAAGCCATGCGTCCGTCGTAAGGCTCTCCATAGCCGACTGGAGTGCGCTGCGCATGTCATCCCGATTCACAAAGTCAGACGCCCGCATGTCGCTATAGAGGCTGTCCCCCACACCCGGCAAGGCCATTGCATCCAGTTTCAGCTGCTGTGCCGCCTGGTCAAAGGACTGGATGCCTTCCAGGATTGCGTCCTGGTTCAGCATATACGCTGACATTCCCTCGGACGTCATGTGCATGGTGGAAAGGGTATAATCAGGCCGGTATGCCGCCACCGAGGTCAGGAGCCGTGCGGTATCATCATTGGCATTAAATCCGTCAAACCAGTTGTCCTTGTACACATACATGGTTTCATTGGACACTGCCAGCGGAATGCCTTGCGCCTGCAGCGTATCCCGCAATTCCGTAAATCCTTCCATCCCTCCAAGCGCCGCTTCAGGGGCAATGGAGAGCTGACGTGCTGTACGCACGCCTCCGCTCATGGCGCCGCTGAGAATTACGCGTAAGCCTTTTGCTTCTTCTGAAAGTGACAGCGCCATGTTGGTTGTCTGCTCAAAGGTGGTCAGCGGGCGTATCTGCGTGACAGGAACGCCCAGGAGCAGTTCTTCCACATCGATCGCACCAATGGTTTCCAAAACCAACGGCAGCTGTCCAGACGCAGTGCCCTTCAGGAGGCCCATGGCCGTTAAGCTTTGCTTCATTGCCAGCGCAATCGCGTTGTAATCCGTTTTTTCTGTTAGCAGCGTGTATTCCACTGCCATGTCGCAGTTATTGGCACGAGGTTGATAGCATAAAATGCGATTCTCCGGGTTGGAATCCAGCGAATAATACGCGGTTTCCATGTACATGAATTGAACGCCGGCATAGCCCAGTTTCCCATCGGACCGTGGAGCGTCTGCCACAATGGTGGCAAAGGGCGCGCCTTGCACAATGGTCGCGGCAACTGCTTGTTCGCCCGCATTCACGCCAAATACTGGCAGCGCAACAACCGGCTGTGAAGCAGCGCGGTCTGTAACCTGGTTGGCATCGTCCGTGCCATAGACCCGGGCGCTATACGCGGGATAGCCGCTATCGCGTACTGTCTGCAAGTCCATCAGGGCACCGCAGCCATCCGGGATCACCGCATATCCCCGCTCCTGAGCGCCAGGTGCGCCAAAGTAGGGAAGCAACGTGACCTGTACCAGTTTGTCTCCCTCAGAGACCGCGATTTTGTCGAAGGGAATTTCCACGCGCAATCCCGCATCCGTCAAGGTATACCGTAGCGTAATTGCCGCATGGAGTCCGTCTGCATCTTCAGGCATATATTCACACGCTGCTTCATCTGCCAGCTTCTGCTCCATCGTGTACCCTATCGAAGCAAAGATCTTCTCCAGTTTGTTCATTTCCAGTTTCGACGGATTTCCTGACAGTGCATAGACCGGCATCTTCTCCAGCACGGAAAAGCGTTCCAAGAGTTTTTCCCTCGTCTGGGGCAAATCCGAGTCTTTCAGCTCCAAATAGGTAAACAAGCGCTTCAGCGTATTCTTGTCCCCTGTGCTTTCTACGCGGTCAAGAATGGACTCAAAGGCCTCCACCGTCAATACTTCGGGCACGACGTAAACCTGCGCGGCCTTTCCAAACAGATACGTTACCTCAAAGGCGTCTTGTATTTGCTCGTACTGCACTTGACCATAGGCTGCCGCATCGGTAAGGGAATTCCACGCGTACTGCGTTCCCTGTTCATTCGCCAGGTTAATCAGCAGCTGGGCTCCCTCCTGGTCCTGTCCCCATTGCGCGTTGTTGGAGCGGAACAGCTTGCCCGTCTGTTTGTCCTTGCACGCAATTTCAGCGGTCGTTTCATTATAGTAAAGTTCCCATTTTTCATTTTCCAGGACTACCCGAAAGTTAACAATATCGGAGTCCTCCGGCTGAATCTTGACGGTTGTACCGCTGCGATAATCATCAAGCAGCGATGTCTGGAATGCCTCAAACCCGCTTTCGTCCACCCTGCAGCCGGTCAATGCCAACAAGCATAGCAGTATGGTAAGAAGTAACC
This sequence comes from uncultured Eubacteriales bacterium, assembly GCA_900553295.1. GTDB lineage: Bacteria > Bacillota > Clostridia > Christensenellales > Aristaeellaceae > Egerieenecus > Egerieenecus merdigallinarum. The sequence goes on from USCR01000001.1 coordinate 14,067, forward strand.
AACATTTCTTTTTCATCGTTTATACCCTCAGTTTGATTTCGTTGATGATGCCGCCAATATACGAAATCATCTTGTCAGCCACCGAGGCGAAAAGAATGAGTGCAAACACCGCAAGAATCATCATGACAACCGTCAGCAATAAGGTGCCCAGCGTCTTTTTCGGTGTATACTGCTGCACAGTCAGCACCCCTACAAACAGCAGGAAACCAGTCCATGCCGAGCCCAATGTATCCACAAAGGTAATGAGATACATTTCGTCTGTCACCAAAATGTGCGTGAATAGCAGCCCCAGCAGCGTCATGATGATGTACGGCCCCAGTGCATAGCACACCGCACAAAACGTTTCCCGCATGGTGGCCTCGCCATCCATAATGGCCGCTACTGCCCAGTTGCACACCACCAGCAGCAGAAATGGAAGGCAAACGCTGGTCGCTTCCCGCAGCAAATGAAATTGACGGGGATTGAATGTTGTAAAACCCGGCCCGGCATAAATCATTCTGGCAAAGTAGGTGGCCATCCCCAAAATCGCCATAACCCATGCTACAGAGAGCCGAAAGCTCTTTTCCTGCTTCAGCTCTCCAAAACGATAGAAGGGGCGGAGCATCACCCGAAAAGGTTCCACAAAATGTTTCACGCTTCATCCCCCTCCTTCCGGCTGCGCACTTTGTCCCTAATGACAAAGACAACGCTGATCCCAATGATGGTCAATACTGCCGGTGCAAACCACACCCGCAAGACTTCTTTCCGGTACTCTTCAAATGCCTTACCATACCATTCTTGCAGACTGGCCGTTTCAAAATAGGCCATTGCCTGCCGGTAGTCACCGTTTCGATACGCTGCTTTGCCCAGTCCCGCATAACCGATGTCAAAGTTAGCGTTCTTCGCAATAACCAGCTGCCATTTTTCCGCTGCCTGGGTATATTCACCGTGGTTATAGCAGTGAATGGCGTCCGCAATCAGCGTAGCATATTCCGTGCGTTCATAAATCGTCAGCAAGTTGGTTCCGCGGTCCGCAACCGCCAGCCACTCTCCGTGAACGTCCAGCGCCGCAGGCGTGGCCAGTCCGCCTTGGGCAGTGCCGGGCCCCGAAAACGCATACAATAGATAGCCGTCCTGATCATACGCAAAGATCCGGTCACGGTTGTTATCTATCATAAAGTACACGCCGTCTTCTCCCGCCGCCACATCCATGATCTGACTAACTCCGCTGTAAAGCGGTTCCGTATTGCTCAGGTCTTCCACATCGCCCACCTGCGGGAAAAAGCCCTGGCGCCGCAAAATGTCTTGCCCCATCAGGTTTAAGCGCCGCACCACCGCTCCTTCTTCCGTTCCGCCTCCCGAAGCGACTTCCGCGATAATTACTTCACTGTCCACCGCCGCCGTGGTAGCATACAAGAAGCCTTCGTCGTCCATTGCAATACTGTTGTACTCCACCGGTACAAAGTCTTCCATTCGGCTGCGCTGTTCACGGGTGGCAATTCGTTTCCACATCAGTTGCCAGGGGTCAGGGTTTACGCGCGCCGCTGCAAGGAATCCCTCAAAGTCTCCGGATGGATTGATAATCAGAATGCCTGAATTAATCGCCGACGCCACCACATACATTCGTCCCGCCTGATCCAAGGCAAGCTTGATTGGACGGTAGTTGATGCCATCGCCAATCAACGCGGTATCCGGCACGCCATATTCTGCAATCCATTGGCCGTTGCGGTCCATGTGTACCACCCGCGCATTATAGGTATCGCATATGTAGAGCGTTCCATCTTCAGCAGATATTGCCGCCTTGGGCTGGTTGAAGGGAGACAGCACGCCATCCTTCTCCACGCCCGTATATTCCCGGACAAGCCGCAGGTTTGCGTCAAGCGCCAGGATTCGATGGTTGCCTGAATCAGCAAGGAGCAGCCCGCCGTCTTTTTCGTAAAATACGTCCGACAAGCCATTGAAGGCTTTATCCAGGCCCAGCGACGCCGCGTCCAGGCAAGCCACAATCTCATAGGGTGCCGGGCCTGGTACAGATTCTCCGTAGACATTGTACGTATAGCTCTGATGTCCGGTTTCTTTTGCCATCGACACTTGAGGAAGCATCAGCGCAATGGCCAGAACCGCAAGCAAGATGTTCCGCCGCATCTGCATATCGCTTGCCTCCCTTTATTCCTTAATGCCCGAAGATGCCATGGTTTCAATAATGCTGTTCTGGCAGAACAGGAAGACCAGAATCGGCACGCTTACCAAAATCAGTCCCACTACCGCACCGGCGCCTGCACGGGCTGCGCCGCCGCTAGTAATGATATTGTTCATGGCATAGGGCAGCGTCTTGAGCTGTTCCGAGCGGATATAAAACGAGCCGGTTGTGTTCCACAGGTTCTGAATGCACAGAATCATCAGTGTTAACCAGGCGGGTTTTACAATGGGCATAACAATCTGAAAGAACAGCCGCACTTCCTTCATGCCATCGATTCGCGCCGCTTCAATTAAAGCATCCGGAATGCCGCTCATGAATTGCTTCATGAGGAACAGGCCCAGTGGCATGCCCACCACGGGAATAAGCACAGCCCAGTAGGTATCCATCATATGCAGTGTATTCATAATCAGCATATTGGGAACCCAGGTTACCACAGGCGAGAACATCAGCGTACCGGTAATAAACGCGAAGATCATTTTCCTGCCAGGAAAGCGGTGCTTCTCCAGCACATAGGCGGCCATGGAAGCAAAGATAATGTGGAGAAACGTGCCAACCGCCGTAATGAACAGCGTATTGAAGATATACCTGGTAAAGGGTACCCAGCTGCTCTGCATAAGCACGAACAGGTCCCGGAAGTTTTGCAGCGTAGGATTCTGTACAAAAAACGTGGGTGGGAAAAGGAAGAATTCGTCCAGAGGCTTAAAGGCACTGACAATGACATACACCAGTGGCAGCGCAGTGAAGGCACCCATCACGCACAGCAGCACAGCGCTCAGCGCATTGCCTGCAATGGAGCGGCTGAGGCCCACCTGCAGTTTCTGGCGAAAGAAGCGATGGATGCGCGCAAATAAAGTGGCTTCCTCTCTTTTGTTTTCCATCGTTACTGTCCCACCTTTCTCAGCATGCGTCCAACCAGCCGGTTTGCACCCATCATCAGCAGGAAGAGTACAGTGGATATGGCTGAGGCATAGCCCAAATCAAAGCGCAGGTAGCCATAGTCATACAGGTGGTTGACCACTGTATGCACCGCATAATCCGTGGACGGGAAGCCCATCAGGGCAATCGTCACATCATGAATGGAAAACGCTGCGGTAATGGACATAATGGCGCCGAACATCAGCTGAGGCCGCATCATGGGCAGCGTAATAAACCACAGTTCTTGCCAGCGGTTGCGTATTCCGTCCACCTGGCCCGCTTCGTAATACTGCTTGTCCATGCTTCGAAAGCCAGCGACAAAGGACAGGAAGCCTGCGCCCATGGACGTCCACAAAACGCATATAATCACAACCGTCATCATGTAGTCCGTGTCCGCCAGCCACTGAATCGCTTCCCGAATAAAGCCCAGGCGCATCAGTACGCCATTGATATAGCCATATTCATCGTTAGAAAACAGCAGCGTCCAAACCGTATAAACCGAGGTGGTCATTGTAGGCGCATAAAATAGCAGTGTGAAGATTGAGCGGAACAGCTTTGAAGGCATATTATTGATTTGCCAGGCCAGCAAGAAGGACATCGCATATCCTACAGGTCCCGTGATCAATGCCAGCATCAGCGTATTACGCAACGCAATCAGAAACACATCGTCTCCGGTAAACATGCGGATATAGTTGTCAAAGCCCACAAAGCGTGCAGGATCAAAAAAGTTATTGTACGTTAAGCTATTCCAAATAGAGATACCCACCGGTAGAGCCGTAAATACAAAGAATACCACGAAATACGGCGCCAGCATCAGATAGGAATACCAGGATTTCTGAATTCTTCGTCTCAATGATACAGGCTGCACATGCATTTTACGGCTCCTCTCTCACTGTCAGGCCAAGCTCTTTACGCTTAACAGTAATTTCTTCGTTAATGACGCGGACATAGTCCAGCATTGCTTCACGCGGATCTTCACCCGACAGCACCACCGCACGGAATGCATTCTCCACATGCCATGACGTGTAATAGCCGCCAGGGACTTCCTCCACTGCGCGCAAGCTTTGCTGCTGTTTTTCCAAGCTTTGCAGGTCTTCCCTGCGCCAGTTCAGCAGCTTCAACGCCTCCCGGTTTGCAGTCTGATACCGTGCGGCTGCACCCAGCACGCTTTCCAGCTCCATGCTGTAAGCCGCCTGGACCGAAGCACTGGTACACCATTTGATAAACTCCCACGCAGCTTCCTTGTGTTCCGAGTCACGCAAGATCATGTTTCCCGTTACCACGGCGCGTACGCTGCGATTGATCTGTCCATCGGGCTGCACCGTGCCCGGCACGGGTAGCATCGTCCATTTGCCCAGGATTTCCGGTGCAGAAACCATCAGGGTGTTGTACAGGCCATAATCAGCAATTACGATGGGCGATTCGCCGGAGCGAAAGCGTGTAGCCGTATTGAAGGAAAAGGGCATGCCGTAATTTGTGTACAACTGCGTGTACTGCTTGAACGCTTCCAGCGCGCCCTCTGTGTCCAGTGCCACGCTAGTGCCGTCTGCACTATACACATCGTTTCCCTGCTGGAAAAGGAACATGCTCAGCCCTGTCAATGCGCCATAAGTTTCCGCTCCAATGCGCCCATCCACCAGGAACATCATGTTATTGCGAGACAGGCGAGGAATAAGCGCGATCATCTCATCCCAGGTTTCAGGGATGTCAATGCCCAGTTCCTGCAGTACGTCCGTACGGCAGAACATCATCATATGACTCAGTGTCTCCGGCAGGGCATAGACTCCCCCTTCAAACCGGAAGGGCTCGATTGTCTGCTCATGAAAGCGTGTAGCAACTTCATCATAGTCGTCAAAGTTTGTTAAGTCATAAGCAGCATGGCGGGAAGCATAGTTAACCGGGTCCCCCATGCCTGCGCCCAGCAGCACGTCCGGACTATTACCGATGGAAATGGAGGGCGTCACATTGTCCGCAACCATGAGCTGCAAGTTCACACGGATTCCCGTGTTCGGCGTAAAGTCCGTGCGGATCAAGTCATTCAATACCTGCGCCCGGTCACGGGAGCTAGTCACCCATACGGTAATCTCTTCCTGACCTTCGCTGGTGGAGAAGCTGTTATAATCGGTATAGAAGGAATCTATAAACAGACTCCCTTGATAGCTCAGGTTCTCCAGGAAGTTCGCCTCCGCCCGCGGCAAAGGTGATCCCGGAACCGCCAGCTCCAGCCAGTCAATGTCCAGCGGACGTTCCGTGGCTGTCAGAATCCAATCGCCCAGAGCGGACAGATTGCTCTTGAAACTTTCAAACTGTTCGGGAATCAAATAGGGGTCCTGCATAAAGCTTTGCAGCTGACGAATAAGTCGTTCCACCGCTACCAGGTCATCCCCGCGCTGCGTCATTTGGCTGGTCATGCTCTCCACGGTTTGTTCCAGCTTGGTCAAGCTGTCCTGCATACTCGCCATGGTATCCGGCAGGTTGCGATCCACGCCATAATCACGCAGCGGGTCAGGCGAGGCGCCGGTGAGCATCATGATCTCCATATAAGCCTGGTTCAGCGCATCCAGGCATTCCTGCAGCGCCTGGATATCTTCAGCAGAGTCCCCCAGCACCGTTTCCAGCGTAAGGGTATGCATACCCGCGTCCAGCTGGAGCAGGAAGGGTTTTTCCTCACCAAAGGTAAAGATCTGCCATCCGTCATGATATGCGAAGCTCATTTCCTCCGCTTCTGCAAAAGGAATTTCTCCGTCTATACGCAGGACACGGATAGCGTCAAACGCACGGGAGTAATTCTGACGGGCACGGATTCGAAGCTCGTACAAGCCGGTTTCTGGCACATTTACCTCCCAGGTAATGGCGCTCCCCGGCTTGGAAAAAGCTGTGCCGCCGCCAACCATATTCAGGCAGATGCGAGCTCCCCGGTTAGGCTCTGTCAGCGCGGAAGCACGACCTGTCCGGGGAATAATAGACGCTTCATTGGCATACAAAAAAGCTTCTCCCTGTACGCGTACGGACGTCTTCGCAGGCTCGCCGTCAGGGCATGTGTAGGCTGGATAGACCGGCGGCGGGGTCAGGCGCAGGCTATGCAGATGCACGTCTTCACGCAGAATCGTCAGTGTAAGCACATGCTCGCCTTCGCTCATCTGCATTAGCAGCGGGCCTTGTATCATGCCCGAGCTATCCTGCATATAGCATGTCTGCTCCGCACGGTACGGAACCTGCGGTGCCCGCAGGTCATTCCCTTGCTCATCCTGCGTAATCGCATGCTCCATCTGCCATAGCCGCGGAAGCGTGGACGATGCAGCCTGCTCGCAGGGCAAAGCTCCGTCCACCTCTACGCTGTATTCCGCGGCCGCGTTACCATCATCGTTCAAGCTATATCCAATGGCAAGCGCATACGTTCCGTCCTCCGGCACCTGCACGATATAAGAGGCATTCGTTCCCTCTTTCAGCAGGATGTTTGCATCCTCAACCAGGACGATTTCCGTCTTTGCCGAATGGAAGCTTGCCGCTTGCGTGTCTTCAGCCTGCAGCTGTTCCGCCATTGCACCAAAGCACAAGGTGCATAGCAACAAAACTGCCAATAGTAAACGCTGCCCATATTGATTGGTCATGCAGCCACCCCTCCGGAACCATAGATCAAATAACAGTAACGCTATAAAAAGCAGAAGGCAGGGGACAAGCGGATCAAAAGCCATTGTCCCCTGCCCTGGAGAAACGCAGGTCTGCAAAAAACGCTATAGATTGCATATCAGGCACAACATCCAGTAAGCAAATGCTGATGTGCAACCCGACCGCTTAAAAAACATCTTCTTCGTCAGAGGCCATTGCCTTTACTTGGCGGTCGCCTCGTCCATTGCAGCCTGGATTGCGGGCTTCTTTTCCGCAACAACGGCCGCGGGCGTATTAACGCCGTCCAGAATCGCCTTGGAGATTTCCAGCAATGCGTCCCTGTCCACATAGCACTTGTCCGGGCAGATGGGCGCTTCGCCACGCTTGAAGTAGAGGTCACCCATAAACTGGATGGATTCTTCGTCACGGCAATAGCGCATGAACTTGCTCTCGTAGAGTTCTTCCTCCGTCAGCTCCGGATAGAGGTTGGAGAACACCGCATCGTACACCAGCAGCGCAGCGGTAGCGCGTTCCTTATCCACGCAGGAAGGAATAAAGTACACTGCCTGTCCGTTGGTATCGTCCTTGTACTCCGTCGCCTGCGGTCCCTTGGGGAACGGTACCAGGCCAAAGTCGTCTTCCATGCCCCAGGCATTGTAGCATTCGATGACCCACTGGGGAGCGTTCATCATCGCAATCTCACCCGCGATGAACATGTTGGTGGAGGTAGCCCAGTCCGCCCCTGCATCATACAGGAATATGGACTTGTCCACGTTTGACATGTCGTACATCACGTTCAGCGCTTCCAGTGCATTGGCGGAATCCAAGGCAAAGGTGGCTTTTCCATCCACTTCTTCCACAATGCCAGCGTTATTGGCATTCACAAAGGTGGTTGCCAGTGTTCCATAAGGATCGTAAGCGGAGAAACCGTACTGCGTCGTTACACCGTTGGCATCCGTCTTCGTCAACGCTTTGGCATATTCTTGCAGCTTGGCGAAATTCCACTCGTCCTTCTCAATCAGCTCGTAGGGGCTCTCCAGGCCGGCTTCTTCCAGAAGGCGCTTATTGAACGCCACCATGGAGTTGACATCAGGCATTTCCTTGTTCAAGCCGTAGTTATGGCCGTCGTACTCACCCACATTGGTTGCGATGGGGCTGTACTCGCTCAGGTCAATGCCGGTTTCAGCAATCAGTTCCGTCAAATCATAAGCCGCGCCAGCCTTTACCCAACCCGGAAAATTGTCAGGAAAAGCAAACATCAAATCGCCGTAGGGTTCACCTGCCATGATCGTGGTGACCATGTTATCGTAGTATTCTTCAGGACCCTTGCGCATTTCAATTTTTACGTTGAACTTCTCTTCGGTTTCAGCGATGCGCGCAATAAGCCGGTCGTTCTGGTCGCTTAAGCCAGGCGTCAGATCCCATCCCCACCAATTGCAAAACGCAATGGTCATGCCTCCAAAGTCGTAGGTCTTCTCCTCGGCCTGGGCAGCAGTTATCCCGCTACAAAGCAGCATAATGCACATCATCAGGGCAGCGATTCGTGTCAGGGATTTCATGGTATACCTCCTTTTTTTATAAATGGACGAATCCATTTTTATACGCTTCGAAGGAGAGCCGTTTTCCTTGCAGGCCGCTCATCCTTTTTTCGACACAAGTATAGCATTCTGAAATACCCCTGTCAACGATTTTTTGATTTTATTTTTTATTTTCTAAAAAATATATATTAAATTTTTTCTGATGTGATGTGGTTTTCTAGATGATATTTTCGTGAATTTGAAATCTTTTAGAAAAACGCCCAGCATTTTCCAATAATTCATTTTATAAAATAAATTTTATTTTTCTTTTTCTGTAACTTCTGATATTCCTTTTTGGACACACATGTGCTATACTAAAAAACAGCTTATATCCTTCACACGTACTTAGAAAGGTAGAAGCGGTAAGATGACTTTATTTGATTTTCTAAACGCGCCAGAAGCTCAGCAGTTCGAAAACAGTCTTGCTTTGCTGGCCTGTATGGAGCAGTGGCTGCGTCTTTCGCGTACCGATGCTGCTAAGATGTGTAATCTCAACACGGCCACCATCACGCATCTATCCGCATCTCTACTAGAGAAAGGTCTCCTTCGTGAATGCGGAAAGGCCCAATCCATCGCCGGGCGAAAACCAACCTTCCTGGAATTCGAACCGGGCGCAGGATACAGCCTGATTCTGCACTTGGAGCAGACATACGCTCAGCTAACATTGCACAATCTCCATCACGAAACCGTAGCCGCCCTACGCTTGCCTCCTTTATGCCATGATTCTGAACCCGAGCAGTACTTGAAAAATGTCTTGAAGCCTTCCAGCTTTAATGCCGACTATGGCGGCATTCTGGGTGGATGCATCATTTGCGGGCACGATCTGTTGCCAGAACAGTTGCCCATCAGCCAACTCCGGGAGCTATGGCAGGCTGAGGTAAGCTACCCCGTCTACCTGTCCAACGCACCCAGCATGACCTGTTTGGCGGAAGGACACCTGCGCTGTCCCAATCAAAACGCCACGTTGCTGACGCTTTCAATTTCAGCTCGTCAGGTCTCCATTGGCGTTCTGCTTGGTTCTCAGTTGCTGTTCAAGGGGCCATGCCCCGGTTTGATGAGTCGCAGACGCCATGGCATTACCATCTCCGAGGAAGACCTGTGCCTTAACAGCCTCGTCCTTCGCGCCTATCAGCAGGATGTTGTTTTGCGTGGCGGAGCTGACTATGACGCCACTGCCCTTCTCTCAAGTGCGTCGCCCTGCAGTGAGATTTGTCATCTGGCAAGATCCGGCAACCGTGATGCCATCAGCGTTATAGACAGCTATGCCGATACACTGGCCGGAGCTGTGGACGATCTGTTCCGTCTATACCGGCCAGATCTCCTGATTCTGGATGGCGACATTCTCTTATATATAGAAGCAATTAACCCTGCCCTGCAGAAAAAGCTGCAAGCAAATTCTGCTTCCCCACTGGAAATCAGCACGCCTTTTCTCGGTAAGTTGGCCTGCGCCTATGGCGCCAGCCGTTTATGCGTTAAAAAAGCACTGGAACAGATCCCGCTCCAAGGGAGGGAGAATTGTCTATGACTTTGCCAGATACTCAGCTGAATTCCACCGAATTTCTTAGCAGCATGACGCCCGAGCAGAAGCTAGGTCAGTTGTTTCTGATCAATCTAAACGGCATTGAAGCAGACCAGGATTTTATCAAATTGGAAGAGACGTATCACTTTGGCAATGTGTATCTGTCCGGTCAAAATCTGCGCAGCCCTGAACAGGTACAGCAGCTCAACCGGCAGCTGCGCCATCTGATCACGGATGCTTCCGGTGGTATTCCCCCCATTCTGGCCATCGACGAAGAAGGCGGCAGTGCATCGCAGTTTCCTTTTTACATTACGCGAACCCCAGGAAATTTCACGCTGGGCGCGGCGCATAATCCCGAAATAACCAAAGCCCTGGGGCAGGCCCTGGGCAATGACTTGAATGATTTGGGGTTCAACATGCTTCTGGGGCCTGTATTGGATCTGTGCCGCAGCCACAGCGATCAGGTTATCGGCGTTCGCGCCTACAGCGACAATCCCTTATTGGCGGCCAGTTTGGGCACTGCATTTGCGCAAGGTGTTGAAGCCGGCGGTTGCGGCTGTACGTTTAAGCATTTTCCAGGCTATGGCGATATGGCCATGCATGACGGCGTTTTTTGCAACACCAGCACCTACGATGAATTGCTGCATGGCGACGTATACCCTTTCGCCCAGGCCATTTTGTCCGGTGCACGCAGCATCATGGCTGGGCAAATTGTACTGCCCAACCTGACATCCGAGGCTCCTCAGCTGCCCGCGACTCTTTCCAAAGAGATTATTCAGCATCTTCTGCGGGAGCAGCTGAACTTTTCCGGCGTTGTCATTGCGGATGGAGCCATGGCGCCCAATATTTCCAATGCAAAGGGTGCATTGCTTGCCTTCAGCGCCGGCGTAGACATTATCAAGCCGGACAGCATTGCAATCTGCTGTGCCATGTATAAGTCGCTTCACACCAAGCTCATGCGTGGAAAGATCAGCATGGATGAGCTGGACCGCCACGTCATGCGAATTCTATGCCTCAAGCAGCAGCTGGCGCTTTTGAAGAAGCAGCGTCAAATCATGTCCCAGCTGGAAAAAAGCAGCTGGCTCAAGCGTGCGCTCAGGTCCAGCGTAACGCTCTTGCGGGATCAGCGAAACCTGGTTCCTCTCCCCGCAGACAAGGCGAAAGCGCTGATAATCTCTCCCCGGCTGGAAAAGCCCGGTATTTTGGACGATAACGCGACGGACATCTATACTTTCGGGGACTATATGTCTTTGCTTTTTTCCGAAGCACATGTACGCCGCGTTTCCGGTTTCTTCTCGCAGGCAGAGGAGCAAGCGCTGCTGGATGCTGCCCGCAAAGTGGATATCGTCATCATTGGCAGTGAAGACGCGCATTTGCACCCCCACTACCTGAGCCTTATCAACCGCTTAAGCGAAATCTGTCCCACCATCGCCGTTCTGCTGCGTTCACCATACGACGCCGCTTTGCTTCATGAAAGTGTTACCGTGATTGGCGCATTCACCCACACCGCAGCAGCAATGGAAGCTGTAGCCCTGGTATTGGAAGGCAAAATCCCCCCGCGAGGCAAGCTTCCCCTTGAAGCCTGACCTTCCCGATTCTCCCGATTTTCATTTATCAAGGAGGAAAACCCAATGGCTGATATGCTGGTAAATCTCTTAAAGCTTCCCGAAGTCGATCACTATGCCTCCACTTATACCGCTCAGGGAATTCGGATCATACGCGCAATGGCCCCCGATCAGCGAACGGTTACGGCCTGGGTTGAGAAGCATTTCGGTCCTTGCTGGGCCAGCGAATGCGGCGTATGCTTCACGCACCAGCCTATTACGTGTTTCCTGGCTGTGAAGGAGAAGGAAATTCTGGGTTTTGCGTGCTATGAAGCAACCTGCAAGGATTTCTTCGGCCCCATTGGCGTGAGGGAAGATATGCGGGGCTCCGGTATTGGCGCAGGGCTGCTGCTGCATGCGCTGCACGGAATGCGTGACCTGGGATATGCTTACGGTATTATCGGAGGCGTAGGACCGATATCGTTCTACGAAAAGACGGTCAACGCTGCCCTGATTCCCGATTCCACGCCAGGTATTTATGCTGATCTATTAGGTTAATATACAAAGGAGGACATCAGATTATGACATTCTTGTCCGGTTTAGGCCGCCGTCAGAACAAAATATCTCGTTCCATTTGCCCGGAAAACCTCACCGGTGAGCCAGGCAAAGGCGGCACCTGTCCGCTGGAAAAAGGAACCGCTCAGTGGGCTGCCCGGGATCTGGGTACAGGCTGGAAAGTCAATCCCTTTATCAATATCGCGTCCGGTGAAACCTTTGAGCTGGCACAGATCAACGGCAGCGGCGCCATCAATCACATCTGGCTAACGCCCACGGGCAAGTGGCGTTTTTCCATTCTGCGGATTTACTGGGATGGGCAAGAAGCTCCTTCCGTGGAATGTCCTGTAGGCGACTTCTTCTGCATGGGCTGGAATGAGTATGCGCAAATCAATTCCCTGCCCGTTTGTGTCAATCCTGGTTCCGCCTTTAACTGTTACTGGGAAATGCCCTTCCACCGCTCTTGCCGTATTACATTGGAAAATCTAAATACAGAAACCATTGCCATTTATTATCAAATCGACTATTCCCTTTTTGATACCCCTGACGACATTGTGTACTTTCACGCACAGTTCCGCAGAACCAATCCCCTGCCGTACAAGCAAGTCTATACCATCCTGGACGGCGTGAAGGGGCAGGGCCACTACGTTGGCACCTATATGGCGTGGGGCGTAAACAACAACATCTGGTGGGGCGAGGGAGAAATAAAATTCTACATGGACGGTGATCGCGAATTCCCCACCATCTGCGGCACCGGCACTGAGGATTATTTCTGCGGTTCGTACAATTTTGAAGATCCCAGCACCCATAAAAACTACAAGGCATTTTCTACGCCCTACAGCGGCTTACCACAGATTATCACCCCTGACACGCTTTACCACAGCCAGTTCCGATTTGGCATGTATCGTTTTCACATTACCGACCCGATTTACTTCCAGGAAGAGCTGAAAGTAACCATTCAAGCCCTGGGTTGGCGAGATGGCGGGCGTTACCTGCCGCGTCAAGATGATATTTCTTCCGTAGCCTTCTGGTATCAAACGTTGCCGACAGCCGCATTCCCGCCACTGCCTGATAAGGATTACCTGGAAGTTATTTAAGGGGGAAGATCATTCATGCTACTGGATGAAGCACGAATCGACTATAAGCATCAGCATCCCTGGGAAAGTTATGCTGCCTCCATTGAATCCGAATGGCTGCAATGTCAGGATGAAGGCCTGGACGTAGGCGCATATGCCGAATTGTTTCAAGCAATCCCCAGGCTTGAGCCCGGCCCTATCAAAGACCGGCTTTGCGATACCTTGTACACAGCCCTGTCCGCCTGCAGCATCAGACCCGATTGGCCTTATCAAGAGCCGAGCGCTTTGGAGGATATTCTGCTTGAATGCCCAGCGTCCACCCATGCTTCTTTTCCCCCAGTCAACTATGAAAAGCTGCCGGAACAAATTCAGGGCGCGTGGTACGGACGTATAGCCGGATGTTTGCTGGGCCGTCCGGTGGAAGGTCGTGGTTTCCAACTGATCGACCGTTTCTCCCGCGCCTGCGGTAATTTCCCTATTCACCGGTATTTTGTGCGAAAAGACCTGCAGGCATTGACCGCGGAAGATTCGGCCATGCTCGATACACCCATTGCCGGCTTTGCAGATACATTTAACGGCGCAGGCATCGCAGATGATGATATCAACTACCCCATCATGAACGCCTACTACGTAATAGACAAGCATGGCCGCGATTTCACGCCCCACGATGTCGCACAGGCATGGATGGAAGCACAGCCCAAAATTGCCTACTGCACAGCCGAGCGTCGGGCATACCGAAATTTTGTTATCGGCATTATGCCGCCAGAGTCAGCCACTTATAAAAACCCAGACCGCGAGCTGATCGGCGCTCAGATTCGCGCGGATTACTATGGCTATATCAACCCTGGAGATCCCAGAGCCGCTGCGGCCATGGCATGGCGTGACGCATGCATTTCCCATGTGAAAAATGGAATCTATGGGAGCATGTGGGCCGCCGCATGTATTGCCGCAACAGCCGTGTGTTCCTCCCCCAAGGATGTTCTGCAGGCCGGATTAGAGCAAATTCCCCGCAAGAGCCGTTTGGCTGCTTGTTTACAGCAGGTACTTGATTGGCATGCCCGCGGGCTTACCGTCTGGGAATGCTTCGAGCAGATCCGGAAGCAGTATTCAGAAAGTTCGGAGTATCATTGGGTACACACGCTGCCAAACGCCATGATCGTATCAGCCGCCCTTTTGTTTGGTGAAGGGGATTTTACCAAATCCATTGGATTGGCCGTAGGCGCAGGCTATGATACCGACTGCAACGGTGCAACCGTGGGGTCGATCATCGGGATGATGCATGGCATCACCGGAATCGATTCCCATTGGACGGAACCCCTTTGCGGCCAGACGCGTACGCAAATACTGGGGCATGAATGCGTGCAAATATCTGATCTGGTTGATATAACACTTCGCCATATCAGGCAAAAATCCAGCAAATAAGTGCCCATTACTTCTTCGGAGAAGTAAATGGATCTCACAAGCAAGTCCAATACCCCGCTGGCACAGACGGCGGATACGGAAGAAGTCGAAGGAGCTACAGCCCCTTCGACTTCTTCCGTTTACAGCGTAAAGTCATTGCCTCCCCGTTTATCCATATCAAAATTGGAAGATTTTTCTTTGCTGCATCGTCTGTATATATGTTGAATTGCCCCCATGCACATCCGTCCTTATCGCAAGCGAACATGGAAACCATCTCCAGTGATACACAGAAGGAGGCATTGCCGTGAAACAGGAAGAAAAGCGCATCAAGGGAAAGCGATGGGTAATGATGCTGGTCGCGTGCATCATACTGAGCTGCGCAGGAAGCGCGGCATTGTGCGCGAACGCGGAGGAATATCCATTGCCGGAGGGAACCACCACCCCGGGTTCCACGCAGAGCGAATCCAGCATGGGCGCCGCCCAGGAGGAAGATCTCCATGCCGTGACCCGTGAGGAAGCCATCGCCCTGGCCAAGACTGCCATTGCGCAGGCGCACTGTTTCCCGGAGGGCAGGCTGGACCGCGCTCAGGTCTACGCCATATCGTATACCACCGTGGAGCACCCAGACGATCTGCGCTGGCACGTGATTTTTACCCTGTACCGGGAGGGGACGCTGGACGAGATTTCCTGGCAGTATGAGGCTTGCCTGGATGCGTGGGGCAATATCATTGAGGATCGTGACATCATGGTACCCCATGTGGAAAAGGCGGCCATGCTGCCAGGCGCAAAGTCCATTGATTCCCAGCAAATCTACAATCGCTATGCCCAGGAGGCGGATTTCGCGCCGTTCTGGGAGTGGAGCTATACGCTGAAAGGGGCCTATTCCCAGGAAATTTCGCCCATTGTGCAAAGTCGTGAAGCAAATCCTGAGCAGGTATCCTTCAGCAATATCTACGACTACGGCTTGCCGGGGGAGGGCGAAATATCCTATGACGACGCCCTGGCCCGCGCACAGAAAAGCCTTGCATTCCGCTACCAACTGACGGAGGAAATGCTTTCCGCCCTGAGCCAGCATTATGATGCCTTCGATATCACCCAGCCCGAGACCCGGCGATGGAAGTTTACGTTCATGGACCCCGCAGATGCCCACGGCGTGTGGTATCGGGTGGAGATTGACGCGCGCAGCGGCGAAGCCATTCGTGTGGAGAAAGGCCATTGGCAGGAACGCGAATGGACGGATCAGAGCTTTGATCTGCTTTGGCTGTTCTGAGGGGTATCGTTTTTGTACCATGAAGCAACGAAACAATGCCATGAGGAGGATTTGTATGCGGATGAAAGGCAAGCGGCTAGCCGCCATCGCTGTCAGTCTGGTATTGGGTTTGACAGGGTGGATTTTCCCTGCGCTGGGGGAAGGTGACACGCAGGCAATGAACGGTTTGCAGCTAGTCGAGCCGGAGCTGGTGACGGAAATAGATCTGTGCGCATCGAGGCTCCAGGTACTGCCCCTGGAGGATGGCACGTTTCTGCTGGGTGGCGAATCAAACGACCGTAAGGACGGCCCGCTTGCCCTGGCGATTTGCGTGGATGCCGACGGTGTGGAGCAATGGCGGTTCACCCAACTGCTGGAAGGCAAGTATAGCAACGTGTTTCTGGAGCTCTTTGCGCTTGAGAATGATACGCTGGGTTTGGTACTGGCATCCAACGGGGAAGATCAATGCCAGTTTCTTTTCCTGCGCGATGGCGAAGTCATCAAACGCGTGGAAATCGCAGCGGACTTGAACAACCAATTATTTCAGGTGAATGACCGGATTCTGTGCTGCAGCAAGGAAGCCTTTGTCTATTATGACGAAGCAATGACCTATCGTTCCCTGACATGCTATGATAGTGAGATGAATCAGCAATGGAGTGTCTCCTACGACATCCCCTTCGACCTTCGGCAGATCATCCCCGTGGCGGACGGATACCTGTTGTTTGGTACGTTGCAGGGACTCACTCAGGTGGAAACACTCACATACCAGGGATTTGTGGGTAAGGTGGATGCCTCCGGCGTGCTGCAATGGTATGTGGGAACGGAAGAAACGAACCTTCGCTATTGGAATGCGCTCCAGCTGGAGGACGGCTCCTACGTTGCCATAGGCGTCTGTACGGACCCTGCGGAGCACCATAGCCTGCACCTGACCCGCTACGATGAAAGTCTGAATGAAGTGGAGGTTAAGCATACGGCGATACATTCCAGACTGTCTGGCGAGCTCTCCAATATGTTGCCGGTGCCAGGAGGCTTCCTGCTGGCGTGCGGGGACGAACCAGAGTCAGGGATGCTTACACTGCTAGCTTTTGACAATGCCTGCAACCTGGTGGATAGCGTGAGCTTCTCCACCGGCGTAGAATCCATGAATACGTGCAGTTTGCGCGCCTCGGATCAAGGCATATTCCTATTTGTTTCAGGATTTCGGCATACAGCCGTAATGGAACCGGCCACCTGGAAAACGCTGATGTACAAGCTCAGCAGCATACCCTAAGGCGTCTTGCAGGGGATACCGCAGGTCAGGACATGGCCGGGATAGATCCTAGCCATCCATGCGCTACCGCGGCTTTCTGCTCATTCTTCCTCCTTGCGGCTTTTCTCCTCTTTTTCGCATAGTTCCAGGAACGACAGCAGGCTTTGCGACTTTACCAATTCAACCAGTTGCCTGGTGCTTTTCACTTGAAATTTTTGCAGAATGCTTCGGATGTGTGTTTTTAACGTGCTCATTTCAATTACCCGCTGGCGGCAGATCTCACTTCGCCGCATGCCTTCCGCAAGCATAATCACAATGCTCCGCTCCGTGTGCGACAGTTGCTGAACCATTTTCATCGTGTTCAGCAGCGTATGCTCGCTCTGCTTCAAGCGGCGAAATTCTGCGCGCATGCGCTGCGCAACTTCTTCCCGGATGGGCGACGTACTGTGATAGGCATCCCGAATCGCGCCAAGGATCTTTTCCGTACTAGCGTTTTTGAACAGGTAATCCACGGCGCCCATTTCATAGGAGCGAAAGATGGCTTCGTCATCCTCGTGTACCGTGAGCATAATAATTTTTGTTTCGGGGTTCATGGCCAAAATCTGATAGCCTGCCATGATGCCCGCATCTTTGCATTCCATTTCAATGTCCAGGATCACCACATCGGGGTGATACCTTGCCGCCAGCGAGATAGCTTCATAGCCATTGGCTGCCATGGGGAGGAGGTCGATATCCTCTGCCTCTTGCAAAGATACCTGATACCATTTACGAATTGATTCGTTATCCTCAGCAATCAGTACGCGGATCTTCAAATCGTCTCCTCCTCCCCCAGGCATCCCTAGGCCTTGATGCTCTCCCACAAAATTCCTGTCAGGGTTCCGCCCTCGCCAATGCCTGCCACGTGCAGCCGTGCATCCGTCTGCCAGCTTGCCGGCAGATAAATGCGCCGGCTGCTGCCACCCGTAATTTCAGGATACCCTGGTGCGCTGCGCAATACCCGCCCGGCCACGTGACCGTGGGCAATCAGCGTGGCCTCGATGCCTGTGCCTTCGATCACCAGCATCCGGTCTTGTTGCCCGGGCTGAGGCACAAAGCCTGTGAGCATGCATTCTTCTCCCGCTGAAACATGGACGGGCAAGGAAACCATCCGGCCCGCGTCCGCTGGCTGCAGCGTTTGCCAGGCCTCCACCGGAACGCCCGCCATCTGCGCTTTTGTAATGCGCAAGCCAGCGTACAGCTTGATCGCGCCCAGGGACGTATGGCTGAATCTTCTGGTGGTGGTCAGGCGCAGCACGGCGCCCGTTCCCGCAACAGCCATGGCGGTGATGTCCACCCAGGGATCATTGGCCTGACGGGCTCCCACACATTGATCGTTCAGGTACACCGCCACTTGGCTTCCCTCTCCCTCAATATACAGGAAGAAGCGGTCGCAATTTTCCGGGAAATAGACCCGGCGGACAAAGTCCGCGCACATGGGGGCCGCCGGATAGCTCCAGGAGTTGATCGTCGTTGCCATAATGGCGTCGCTTTCACGAAGCTCCGGCTTCTGCTGCGCCGCGTACTTTGCCTGGGGATAGATCATCCACAGGTCGGAAATATCCTGGCACGACATGAGCTGGACAACGCCTTCCAGTCCCTTTCCGCTGCCCATTTTCAGTGCCGGCTGCCGGACATCGTCGAAGTTTGCATGTCCCCAGGACTGTACACGGATGTCCCATGTTCCTCGGCCGCCATCCAGGAGCAAATTCCCACCATCACAAAAATAAGCGCGTGTCTGTGTGCCGTGGGTTATCCACAGCAGATCGGCTGCCTTCTCCAGCAGCAGCGGAGCATCCTGCTGGGCAGCAAAGCGATACAGCACGTCCCCGCGGTATTGCTGCTTCTGTTCCATGGGGCAAATGGTCTCCCCCAGCGGCACAGCCGCATCGGCCACATGGCAAGCGTGTTGGCAAACCGTCTCCACCTTTTCCACGGAAAGAACCGACGGTATCTGCTGGGTGAGCGGGGGCAGATTCGGGCAGGCGGATACGGCTTCCTCCATGGGAAGGATGCGCACGCACAACCCTTCATCCACATCCTGCCAGCTGCTTCCTTTCACCTGGGTCAGGCCCTGCTTTCCCTGGAACCATGCCCGGGCGTCCGCAGCCCCAACCAGTGTCAGCTTCAGCTTCCCTTCATCCATGGTATGGCCGCACCACTCGGCTTCGCTGCACACCAGCGTGCCATCCCATCCCCAGGGCTGCAACTGCATCTGCCAGGGAAGCAGCACCGTTTCCCCCGGCAGCACCTGAACGGCGCACGCCTCCCCCGCAGGGGAAGTAAACCGCAGCGTTCCCGCTGTTTCCCCCAGATTGGATGCCCCCACGATGTAGCCTGTCGGCAGCTGCACAGCAGGGTACATGGGGATTTCCCGCCCCTGGGCATCCTGCGTAATGGCCGTGGCAAAGTCCGCCTGGAAACTTACGGGTGCCGCGCAAGGCTCGCTTTGGGCCAGCTGGCTTCCCAGGGACGCAATCATGTTTCCCATGAGCCTGCCTTGCGCCGCTTCAGGGCGCAACCGCCCGTCTGCGGTAATCATGGAAACAAAGTCATAGTCCGTGGCCATGCAGGAAAGTGGCCGCTGGAGGTCGCTCCCCCAGTTCCCCACGCTATTGGTCATATCAATATCCGTTCCACCCACCTGATTGTAGGGCGCAATCAGCCGGGCGCAGCACGCCAGTTCCCGCTTTAGTTTCCCATGCTCGCGGTCCGTCTCCGTAATCATCAAGGGGGTATCTGACTGCACTGCCATATGGCGCATATGGGCCAGCTGATCCTCCATGCGGCGGTACGTGGCACTGGCATAGGCATTAAACGTAACATGGATATCCTGCGCGCCACCAGAAGCGCCCTGAATGTCGCACTGTCCTGCGCAAGCCGTAAGCGGAACCGTAATGCCGCAGCGGCGTGCCGTTTCAGCCAGATGCTCCATGTATCCCTTGGGATCACGGCAGGCGAAGAAGTCCAGCTCATTCTCCAGCTGCACCGCTACAATGCTCCCGCCGCGGCCGGCTTCATGCCTGGCCAGCATGGGCAGGATCTTTTCCAGCCACCGGTCCAGCTCCGCCAGATAGGCGCTATCCTTCTGCCGCAGATCCAGCTGCTGCGTGTACAGCCATGCGGGCAGGGCGCCGCCATCCCACTCGGAGCAAATGTATGGACCTGGGCGGGCAATCACGTACAGTCCGTGGCTATGCGCCATTTCCAGGAACGCTTCCACGTCGTACATCCCCGTAAAGCGCCATGCTCCGGGGCGCGACTCATGGAAGTTCCACGGGATGTAGACGTCAATGCAGTTATATCCGCACATCCGCAGCTGTTCCATCCGTTCTTCCCAACACTCCCGGGGCAAACGGAAATAAAACAGCGACGCGCAAAGCAAAGTAACCGGTTTTCCCTCCACCTTCAGCTGATGGCAATCACAAGTTACGCTGGGCATGCATTCATCCCTTTCTATGCTAAGCAGGCATTCAAAGCCTTAGTTTTTCATGCCGGAGAAAGCAATACCCTGGGTAATTTGCTTCTCGGCGCATAAGTACAGCACGATCATCGGCAGCAAGGCGCACACCGTTCCTGCCATCACCACGCCATACTCCATGGAATACTGCGAGCGGAACAGGCTCAGCCCCAGCTGCACCGTGCGCTTGGACGGCGTTTGCAGATAAATCAACGGGGCCATGTAGTCGTTCCACACCTTAATAAAGGAGAAAATCACCAGTGCGGATACCGCGGACTTTGACAAAGGCAGTATGATCTGCCAGAGAATGCGGAAATGCCCGCAACCGTCAATGGTGGCCGCCTCGCTCAATTCCTTGGGAATCCCCAAAAAGAACTGGCGCAAAAGGAAGATGCCAAAGGCGCTAAAACATTGTAGCAGAATGAGCGCCGCATGGGTATCAAACAAGCCCATTTGTGTGACCACCACAAATTGTGGAATCATAATCGCGGTCCATGGAATCATCATTGTGGCAATAAACAGCCCGAAGAAAAAGTTCTTGCCCGGGACCTGCATTTTTGCAAAGGCATACGCCGCCAGCGCGGACACAAACAGCTGCGCCGCCGTAGCCAGGATGGTGATCTTGATGGTATTCAAATAATACTGCAAAAAGTCAATTTCCGTCCAGACGCGGACATAATTGTTAACCACCGGAGGAATCGGAATATAAAACACCGATTGGGTAAACACGTCCGCATCATGCTTGAACGATGACGTAATCATATAGAAGAAAGGGAAAATCATCACAAACAGCAGCAATGCATACAAAATGATTCCCACCGCTATCTTGACTGAACGCCTCATCTTCCGTGTTCCTCCTTTCTCAATCATAATTAACCCATTTTTTCTGCATCCAGAACTGGAACAGGGTAATCAGCATAATGATGGCAAACAGCACATACGCAATGGCCGAGGCATAGCCCATCTTCACATTGACAAAGCCTTCGGTATAAATGCGGAAAACAAGCACGTTGGTCGCCCGCCCGGGTCCGCCTTCGGTCATAATCTTGATAATATCAAATTCCTGGAAGGCAGCAATCACAATGGTAATCAGGCACAGAAAAATGGTGGGCGAAAGCATCGGCAACGTAATGTAGCGGAAGGACTGCCTGGCGTCCGCACCGTCTATCAGCGCCGACTCATATAAATACGTTGGGATGCTCTGCAACCCTGCAAGCAGAATTATCATATAATAACCAAAGTTTTTCCAGATTGCCACCAGAATCACCGACGGCAACGCCCAGTCTTTGTCCATGAGCCACCCGGGCGGATTGATGACCCCAAGGGCGCGGAGAATGCTGTTAATGGGGCCGTTGGGCGCAAGCAGAATGTTCCACACCGTGGCAACCGCCACCATGGAAGTCAAATACGGCAAAAAGCACACCGTGCGCAGGAGGCGCGCCCCACGGATCTTGGAATTCAGCAAGAGCGCAACCAGCAGCGCCACAATCAGCACCCCAGGCGTAAAGCCGATTGCATAAATCAGATTGTTGATCAAGGAAACCTTAAAATAGCTGTCCTTGGTGAAGAGTCGAATAAAATTGCTTAAGCCATTGAAGTTCAGCGCAGATCCGGCATTCCGGTTACTGGTAAAGCTCAAAAGCAACCCATAAATCATGGGATAGGCCATAAACACAAGAAAGAGCAGCAGTGCTGGCGTAATAAACAGCAACCCCTGCACCTTCTCTTTCCGATGATAGGAAAGTTGCTTCATGCTCTCATCTCTCCTTTACGGTAATAGGCAAAACCGTCGGGCAGGCTTCTCCAGCCCGCCCGACGGCAGGTCATTAACCCGTGGTAAAGCGCATGAACCTTATTCGTAACTGGAAAGGATTTCCGCGCGACGCTCGGTCATGTTGTTGGTGAACTCCTCGATGGTCTCCTGCTGGGTCAGGTACATTTCCTTCTCCTCCTGGAAAGCAGCAGACACTTCCGTGTAACCGGCAACATTGGGGCTTTCCAGGGCAATGGTGGTATCCAGCAGCGTAGTCGCGCCAGCCACACCGCAGGCCTCGGCAAAGGATTCCTTCACCGCGTCACTGGAGTACGCAGGCAGCACGCCCTGTCCAGCCAGGTACACAGCAGCCTCTTCGCTGGCGATGAACTGCGCAAAGCGGAACGCTTCCTCGGGGTGCTTGGTGTTCTTGCCCACAGCGATAAAGGTGCTCAGGCCACCGGGGCTGACGATATCGCCAGTGGTGTCAAACGCCGGCAGGTAAGTAACATCCCAGTTGGGTATCTCGATGCCCTGCGCGGCATAGTCCTTCAGCATGGAAATGGTCCATTCACCGTTGATCAGCATACCCGTGGTGCCCGTGCAGAAGAACTTAAGCCAGTCAATGCTTTCCGCCTTCTGCTGTGCGAAGCCCATATGGCTCTTATCCACGTTGATGGCCGTGTTCAGGATCTCCACCCACTCGGTCACAGGGGCCAGGTCATCCCCCAGCAAGTTGGAACCGCGCTGGTAAACAGACAGCGGAGAGCTCAGCCAATCCGCCATAAAGCCGCCCCAGTACTGGGTGCCGTCCTCTTCATAGGTCAGCTGACGGGCCAGGTCCAGGTACTCGTCCCAGGTGATCTTCGTAGGATACGCGATGCCCTTCTTGTCGAACAGATCCTTGTTGTAGTACAGGGAATACAGCGTGCTGCGATAGGGCAGGCCATAGTACTCGCCGTCGAGCATGGTCTCGCTGATAATGGGGCCATAAGCGCTCAGATCCATGCCGGCCGCTTCGATGCTGTCCTTCAGGGGCATCAGGCCGCCCAGGGTCGCAAGGTTGACGGTGGTTGCCACGCTGTCGCAGCTGACCAGGTCAAAGTTCTCCGCATTGCCGGAGACCATTACAACGCACTTCTGGTTATGGTCCTCATGGTTCACAAAGCTGGGAATCACTTCAATATCGGGGTTTGCCGCATTGAACTGCTCAATCAGAGCCGTCATGTAGCTTTCCTCATCGGTCCAGCCATAATAATTGAGGGTTACCTTGCCCTCTGTTTCCGCAACGCCGGCCATCGTGGGTACCAATAGCAGTGCCAGCGCCAGGAAAACCGAGCATACCTTCCGCATTTTCATCCGGAAACCTCCTTCATATTTCACGCACATTGCGCTTTATGATGCATTCAGTATATCTGTCTTGCCCGTCATTGCCAAGGTGGAACTTTTTTGACCATATCCCACAGTACGCTGCGATGGGTTGAGAAAAAAATCAGCCTTTCCGTTGTTGCCGCATCCTCCCCGTTGTTTTATCATAAATAGACCGGCCTACGCCGAAAAAAGGAGGGAGCATCCTTGCAACTTCGCTCGCGTATATTTTCCTTATTGGCCATTTTAGGGATTTGTATTGGCTTTATTGGCACGACCTTCAGCGTACTGGTGTATATGACCAAGGATTATAATAGCTATAATCTTGTGCTCTCGTTTTTTAATGTGGATACCGCCCTGCGGCTGCAACTGGAGCAGCTCCCCATCAGCAAAGCACTGGTACTGCGAATTCTCAACCTAAGCGCCGCGCTTTTCCCTTGGGCAGCGATGATGTATGCCTTGCACTTGGGAAATCTTTTCTTCCGAAAGCAGCGTAGAATAATTGCTCTTATTCTATGCGCAGTATTTTGCCTGCAGTTTCTGCTTTTTGATTTTAAAATGATCTATTGGGTCTACATGAAGGGCATTGGCCCCTTTGAGAACATTTTCTTCTTTAACAATTTCTATCGTATGGCCACCCTGTGCTTTCAGTGGGTGGACCGGCTCGCCATTGTCTCTGCGTGCCTCATCATGCTGATTTCCTGCCTTTTGACGCCGCGTTCCCTGCGCATTCGTTATCTATTGCTTATGTTTCTCCTGTCAGGCGTTTCGGCCGTATATTTATATCTGTATAACTGGCTTCCCGCCGTGCCCATTTGGATGTCCAGGATTGCGCGCTACGTCCGTTTTGACTCCCTGCCTGTTGATAAACCAACGGCCTTTAACGCTATCATGCCCCTGCTTTCCTGCTTGATGATTCTGGCTTTTTGCGCCACAAGTTTCTTTCATCTATGGCACACTTCCAATCAGTTCCTTGCCAAGGTGCAATTCCGGAACAAAGTCAACGCCAGCGAAACGGTATCGCGTACTTTCTGCCATTATCTGAAAAATGAGATTCTCTCCCAGCAGGCAGAGCTGCGGTTGCTTCAGCGGCAGCTTTCTCCCGATCTGCAGCCCAGCGTAGAGCGCCTTATTACCCACAACGAAGAGATATATGAGCGGCTTACATCCGTTTACAATAACATCCGGGAACGCAAGATCACCTCGCATCCCCTTGATCTTTCCAGCCTGCTGGACCAGACAGCCCATACCTTCGCTGAAAGGGAGCATGTCGAAATGTCCCTGCATATACCGCAGCAGCCCATTTTAGTGCAGGGCAACAGCTATCAGCTACAAGAAGTCATCCAATGCATACTTCGGAACAGTCTGGAAGCGGAGCATAGCCCCAATGTTCCTTTCCGCTTGCGCATCACGCTCACATCATCGCGCCGGTATGCGCAAATTGTGCTGAGCAATAATAGCGTGCGTATTCCCTGGAATCTGCGCAACCAAATCTTCGATCCTTTTTTCACGACCAAAAATACGCAGCAAAACTGGGGCCTGGGTCTGTCGCTGTGCCGCAATATCATCACCCTCCATCATGGGCAAATATGGGTGGATGAGCATACCGAAAGCAGCATAACCTGGACGGACTTCTATATTCTTTTGCGCACCGTCGACGCATGATTGCCGCATTAGCCCTAGTGTACTGAAACAATCATTGCAAAAAGTCGTCATCCGTCAGCGCTGGAGAGCAGCGCGCCTATTGGTCAAGCGGCAGGCGGAAAGCACACCCTAATTACTGCCGCCCAGCAGCAGGGCGATGATACGCATATCTGCCAGGACGGCCGCGTTTTCGTCCAGCACGGTTGATTGTACAAGCAAACTCACTACTCCGCAAGCCTGCTTGCACGAAAAGCGCCAGAGGGGGTGCGACCTCTCCGGCTATCAAAGAAGTTACATTGCCGCAATATGGTTTTCTTCACAGATTGAGCCCATGCTTTGCAATGCAAAACATGGGCTCAACGTATGGAAACAATACCAAAAGACACTTTTTTCAAGCAAGCACATTCAGCCAAGCAAGGGACATTCAAATGAATGTGGAATTGGTCCGGCTTGCAACATCAGTGACCCGCGAAACCTGCTTGTACGCATGCCGTCAGCGGAGCTGCAGCCTCTGCGGCACTTTCCGAAGTTTGGAACAGTCCAAGGCCATACCCATCGCATTCCTTGGATACAGCTCTTTCCCGCTCATGCTTTGGCAAGGCGGGAAAAGAGATCGGCAAACAGCGGGTCCCGGCGAATGGAATAGACATAGCGGCAGAAAGGCCGCCGGGAATCCATGCTGTAGTGATGATCGTACTGCGGAATGGGCGTGGGAATCAGCTTGTCTGCCATAAATTTCCCTTCCCAGTTCATGATCCAGGCTACGGTGGTCACATCCCAGATCACCCGGCTCCACACCTTGCCCTTGGCGTAGGTGTTGACTTCGTCCACCGTCTGTTTGACCAGATAATCGCATAGGCTGTTCTTGCCACGCAGCCAATAGTCCAGCTCCGGGCCCGTGGTGGTAAAGGCGCTGACCACTCCCTGGCAGGGAAGGATCACCAGGGGAACGCCGGAACCAAACACCACCCGATCCGCGGCCACGTCCTGTTGCGCATTGAATTCCCGGTTGTCCGGCCAATCCAGGGCATGTCCGCCCAGCCACACCACCACCATACGGTCCGCGATCCCCGGCTCCATCAGCAGCGCGGATGCCACATTGGTAATCGCGCCAATGGCCGCCACGTAAAGGGGTGCCTCCGGCGTATGCTCCATGGCCAAACGCACAAGCTCCTCCGCCGCCTGGGAGGAGACGGGCGTTTGTTCATCGGGTAAATACGTGGTGGAGCCGCGGTAGGCGGGAACCTTGTCCCCTGTGAGGGAAAGCAAGTGCAATATCTCCTGATAGCTTTTCTCCATGCCATCCGCCGGGCCGGTGGAGCGCGCATTGGTAAACGGGGCCGCACAAAGGGCCAATAACCGTACCCGTTCAGGAGCACATAAGGCATAAGCGATGGCAAACTGGTCGTCAATCTCGTTATAAGCATCGGTGTCGATCACCAGATCCACAGGAGCCTTGGGCGTCTCCAGCATACGAAGACGCTGTTCAGTGGTAAGCACTTTTTTCGCCATCCTTTCCGCATTTTCGTGCTTGTCAAAGGCAAGGACACTATAGCGCAGGAACTATCGCTTGTCAACAGAAAAAAGCCTGCATTTACTCGTTTTCATGGGCTCCGCATGTGTCGCCAGGCAAACTTTACATACAGAATGCACAAATTTTTTGAAATATGCTTGACACACCTGTGGTGCCGTGATACAATGACCTCGAAATTTAAAACGTTTTAAATTTTGAAAAAGGGGGGCAGGGCACCATGGTCGTCACCATCAAGGATCTGGCGAAAAAGCTGCACGTGTCCCCCGCCACCGTCTCCCTGGCCCTGAACGATAACCCCGCCATCAATCAGGAAACAGCGCGCAAGGTGAAGGAGGCAGCCCAGAGTATGGGCTATATCCGCAACCATTACGCCCGTGGACTGGCCCGGCGCCGCAGCGGCTCCATCGCCCTGGTGCTTCCGGACGTGGAAAACCAGTACTTTGCCTCGGTGATCCATCATGTAGCCAACGAGTGCAAGGCCGCGGGCTATGACATGACCATCGCCATTACCCACGATGAGGCGGAGGAAGAGTGGCACATTCTGCGCCGGCTGTGTCAGGAGCATACCGAAGCCATTTTATTGGTGCCCACCACCCATCCGCCCAAGAGCAGCGCCTACCTGCACTGGCTGCAAGAATGCAAAGTGCCGCTGATCTTTGTCACCGCGCGATATGCGGAGGTGGACGCGCCCCTGGCCATGTGCGACCTGAAGCGCGGCATGCGCACCATGACGGAATATATCCTTTCCCTGGGGCTTACGGACACCGCGCTGCTCACAGGGGAAGAGGGCGTTGAAACCCTGGATATGCGCCGTGAGGGATACATGGAAGTGCTGCAGGAGCATGACCTGGCCGGCAAGTTCATCCATCTGGAAACGGTGGCATACCAGCAGGCTTACGATCAGGTGAGCGCCATGTGCCGTGAAGAGCTTCCCGAAGCCCTGCTGTGCATCAATGACATGGTGGCCCTGGGCGCCATCAACGCCCTGCATGATATGCATTTGCGGGTTCCCGAGGACATTAGCGTTTCCGGATTTGACGACAGTATTTTCTCGCGCATCTCCGGCGTGCCGGTTTCCACTGTGCGCCAGGATGTGGCGCAGATTTCCCGGCAGGCGGTGGCCCTGGCCCTGCACTGGATTCGCGACAGCAAGCCTCCCCAAGGCGGCTTGTTGCCCTGCGATCTGGTGATTCGCCGTTCCACCGCGTGCTGCTCCCGCAGGAAAAAGCCGTAGATTAGCAAAAGTGAGGCGACATGCATGATTCGGATCGTATCCCTGCGCCTGGATGGCAGGCGCACGGACGGGTACCGCTCCGGCTGCCTGGCAGACCGCACCAATCCCGTGCTTTCCTGGGCGGCAGTAAGCGATCAAGCAGAGGATAGGCAAAGCGCCTACCGCGTCACAGCGGGCAGCTGGGATTCCGGCTGGATCACCGGCGAAGGCCAGCAGGCGCAGCTCCCCCCGGGTACGCTGTTGCCGGAGACGCCCACGGCCGTGACCCTGTGCCTGCGCAACCGCGCCGGAGAAACCAGCCAGCCTTACACCGTCATGCTGCTCAACGCCGCGGTGGCGGACTGGGACGCGCCCTGGATCGGCCTGGACGATGCCCAGCCGGAGCGGGTGATCTACCTGCGCCGGCAGCTGAATCTGACCCAGCCGGTGCGTCAGGCTCGGCTGGACCTGTGCGGGTTGGGGTATCACGCGGCATGGATTAACGGCACGCGCCTGGATGATGCCCGGCTGGACCCGGCCTTTATGGATTACAGCAAGCATATCCCCTTTGTCCCCTACCTGGAGGCGGCTCCCCTGTTCCATCCCGGTGAAAACGAAGTGATCGTCGCGGTGGGCAGCGGCTGGCGCCGCAACGGCCGGCTCCACGAGAAGCAATGTTTTCACGGCGTGTCCTTTCCCTTTGAGGGGCCGCAGCAGGCAACGGCGCGCCTGCGCCTGACGCTGGCGGACGGGACCACCTGGCGGCTCACCACGGACGAAAACTGGGAGGCCGGGTATGGCCCCATGGGATATGCCAACCTATTTAATGGCGCCGTGTATGACGCCCGGGAGCCCTTGGGGCCTTGGCGGCCCGCCCGGCGGATGACTCCCCCGGGGGGACAGATGCAGCCCATGCTGTTGCCCCCCGTGCTGGCGCGGGAGGAATACGCACCCCTGGCATGGTGGCAGGAGGGGGCGGACGCGGTGGTGCTGGACTTCGGGCAAAACCTGGCGGGTGTGGTCAGGTTGCCCCTGCCCCCGGATCTGACCCCAGGGCAGACCATTACCCTGTCCCACACCGAGGAGCTCACCGAGGATGGCCGTCTCTTCCCGGATACCTTGCGGATTGCCAAGGCCCAGGATACCTATATTGCCGCCGGGGATGTCCGGGACTTGCCCCTGTGGGAACCCGAAATGACGTATCACGGTTTCCGCTATGTGCGGGTGAGCGGACTCAACCCCGCGGCCATGGACTGGTCCCAGGTGCGGGCGGTGGCGCTGCGGACGGCAGTGGATAAGGCTTCCTTCTTCCGCTGCGGAAACGCGCTGGTCACCCGGCTGCACGAAATGTGCGTAGCCACGGAGCGTTCCAACCTGCACAGCATCCTCACGGACTGTCCGCAGCGGGATGAGCGCATGGGGTGGCTGAACGACGCAACGGTCCGCTTTGAATCCACCCCCTATCAGTTCGAGGTGGGCGCCCTGTTCCCCAAGGTGATTCAGGACATCATGGATGCCCAGCACGCCGACGGCGCCATTGGTGACACTGCCCCTTTCATGGCGGGATGCTATCCGGCGGATCCGGTATGTTCCTCCTTTCTGCTGGCAGGGCGGGAAACCTACCTGCACGCGGGGGATCTGACGGCGGTGCGCAAGGCCTACCCGGCCTTTGCCGCCTGGGAGCGCTGCCTGCTTAAGCACAGCGAGGGGCAACTGCCCGATTACTCCTACTGGGGCGACTGGGCCGGTCCGGCGGACAGCTGCGTACCGCCCAAGGATGACAGCGACGCGGCGGCGGCCTCCGCGGTCACGCCGGGGAAGTTCCTGTCCGCGGGATTTTCCTACCTGAACTGCCGCCTGTTGGCGGAGATGGCCCGCTGGCTGGAGATGCCCCAGGAGGCGGCGCAGTGGGAAGCGCAGGGGGAGGCTGTGCGACAAGCGCTGCTTGCCAAGTGGTACTGCCCCGAGAACGGCTCCTTTGCTACCGGTTCCCAGGGCTGCCTGGCGCTGGCACTGCGGTTTGGCCTGGCGCCGGACCCCGCCTTGACCGCCCTGCGGCTTCATGAAGCCGTGGAGCGTGCCGGATACCGCCTGACCACGGGAAACCTGTGTTCACGGTATATCTTCGATGCGCTGACAGCCCATGGCTATGTGGAGGATGCCTGGCGGCTGATAACCCGGGATGCCTACCCTTCCCTGGGTTGGATGCTCCAGCAGGAGGCGACCACCGTATGGGAACGGTTTGAGCTGATGAAAAACCCAGCCATGAATTCCCATAATCACCCCATGTACGGTGCGGTGGACGGGTGGTTCTATGCCTACCTGGCCGGGTTGACCCCCACGGCCGGGGGCTGGCGGAGGTTCCGGGTCAAGCCCTATCTCCCGGCGGCGCTGGACAGCGTGCAGGCCGGGGTGGAAACGCCCATGGGCCGGGTGGACGTGCGCTGGACGCGGCGCTATGGCAAGCGAACGCTCCAGGTAAACGTTCCCTTCGGCGCAGAGGCGGAGGTGGATTTCTGCGGGCAAACAGCCCATTGGGGCAGCGGTTTTCACAGCATGTCCCTGCCTGAGGCAGCGGCAGGGAAGGACTTATGAAAGGCGGTGACGTCATGCAAACTGCCAAACTACCTGCGACGGGACACAAAGTCAAGTTTTCCCGCTACTTTGAGCGGAACCGGGCACTGTACCTGATGCTGATTCCCGGCCTCATCCTATTGGTGCTCTTCCGGTATCTGCCCATTTACGGCCTGATTGCAGGCTTTGAGGATTACTCCCCTGTGAAGGGATACTTCGGATCACCCTTTGTGGGACTGAAGCACTTCCAGCGCTTCTTCAACGATCCCTTCTGCTGGCGGTTGATCCGTAACACCTTCCTGCTGGGCATCGAAAATGTGATTTTTGCCTTCCCGGCTGCGATCATTTTTGCCCTGATGCTCAACGAGCTTCGCATGAAGCGTTTCAAGCGCGTGGTGCAAACCATCTCCTACATGCCCTACTTCCTGTCCTCCGTGGTGGTGGTGGGCCTGATGCGGGATATGCTCAACGTGCAGACCGGCGTGGTCAACCAGGCGCTGATCAAGCTGGGCGTAATTGACCAGGGGATTTCCTTCTTCACCCGCCCGGAATGGTTCCGGCCCCTGTATATTATTTCCGCGCTGTGGCAAGGCATGGGCTACAACTCCATTATTTATCTGGGCGCCATGTCCAACATCAATACGGAGCTGTACGAGTCCGCGGATATGGATGGCGCGAGCCGCCTGCAAAAGATCTGGCACATCACCCTGCCCGGCATCAAGACCACCATCGTTATTCTGCTGATTATGGCCACCGGCGGCATCCTGAGCAACGACTACCAGAAGATTTTGCTGATGTATTCCTCTCGGATCTATTCCACCGCCGACGTTATCTCCACCTACATTTACCGTCAAGGCATCGAGGTGGGCGGCCTGTCCGGATTCAGCTACTCCACTGCGGTGGGCTTGATCTCCAACGTTGTTTCGCTGATCTTCCTGCTTGGCACCAATGCGGTGGTCAAGCGCATTGACGAAAGCAACGCGCTGCTTTGATAAGGGGGGATACATTATGACGCATACCATGAAAGGGACGACCAGGCGTCACCGCCGCATCACGACCTTTGACCGGGTAAACATCATCATCCTGGTCATTCTTTCCCTCTTGTTCCTGTATCCCATTGTGGTAACGATTTCCACCTCCATCAGCGACCCCAGCGTGATGCTGTCCAGCACGGTATATCTGCTGCCCTACGGCT
The DNA here is from genome assembly GCA_900553295.1 of uncultured Eubacteriales bacterium. Classification (GTDB taxonomy): domain Bacteria; phylum Bacillota; class Clostridia; order Christensenellales; family Aristaeellaceae; genus Egerieenecus; species Egerieenecus merdigallinarum. Next base: position 45,717 of record USCR01000001.1, read on the forward strand.
TCTCCCTGGAGGCATACAAAACGCTGCTGGAGCGTTCCAACATTCTGCAATATTACCTGAACACGATTCTGTACGCCTTTGGTGGCACGGCCATTCACCTGTTCTGTACCTCCCTGATGGCGTACCCGCTAACCTTCCGGGACTTCCGCGGCAAAAAGACCATCACCGTGCTGCTGACCATCACCATGTTCTTCAGCGGCGGCCTGGTGCCCAGCTACATCAACATCCTGAATCTGGGTCTGCGGGATACCTACTGGGCCATTGTGCTTCCCGGGGCGATTTCGGCCTATGAAGTGTTCGTGTTCCGCACCTTCTTTTCCGAAATTCCCTCTTCCCTGGCGGAAAGCGCCTATATCGACGGCGCGGGGCACTTCCGGACCCTGTTCTCCATTATTCTGCCCCTGTCCAAGGCGCTGCTGGCCACCTTTGCGCTGTTTGCCATCGTGCGCTACTGGAACGACTACATGTCCGCGCTGCTGTACCTGGATTCTTCCAGCAAGCATCCCATTCAGCTGTTCCTGCGCAAGATCCTGAACACCATGCGCATGGACGACATCAAGGACTATGCCATGCTCCAGGAATTGAACAAGATCAATTCCCGCACGGTGCAAAACGCGGCCATCGTAATCACCATTGTCCCGATCCTGTGCGTATATCCCTTCCTGCAAAAGTACTTCGCCCAGGGCGTGCTGGTGGGCTCCATCAAGGGCTAAGCACGGCGTAAAACGGATGTGACAGGTGAACGGCCTGTTGCGAATAAAAATCTTTAAGGAGGAAAAACCATGCGTAAACTAGTTTCCATTCTCCTGGCGGCTATGATGCTGCTCAGCACAGTTCCTGCGCTGGCAGATACCCTGCTGCCCTACAACGATGAGGAAGAGATCATCTATCATGGTCTGGCTTCCGACCTGGGCATGGAGGATAACGAGTCCTCCATCGTGATGCAGGCCTACCGCGATGCCACCGGCCGCAGCGTGAAGATCGAGTGGGAGCTGCTGGGCTGGGGTGACTGGCTGGATAAGCTGAACGTGCTGTGCAGCTCCGGCAACATCCCGGACATCCTGTGGGTGACCCCCGTGCAGGACTACATCTATGACTACGCCGAGACCGGCATTTTCCTGAACCTGCGTGACTATGCCGAGTACATGCCCAACTGGATGGCCGTGAACGAGAGCAAGGCTTCCTTCTCCTCCCTGTGGGGCAAGAACCAGGAGATCTACGCCGTGACCGACGTGGACGAGTACGACCTGGACGAGGAATCCTTCTTTGTGAACACCACCGCGCTGGCTGAGCTGAACGCCGAAGTGCCCACCACCTGGGCCGAGGCCATTGCGCTCATGGAGCAGTACAAGGCCCTGCATCCCAACTCCACCCCCTTCTTCACCCACATGAAGAGCGTGGATCAGGCCATCATGTACTCCCTGAACGGCCGCACCGGCATGTTCTACAACACCGCCACCAGTTCCTGGGACTACGCGCCCCTGGCCGAGGATCAGAGCCACTACAAGCAGGTTGTGGAACTCATGCGCGAAATGTATGAGAAGGGCCTCATCAGCCCCGAGTACGACATCCTCACCGAGGAGCAGATCAACCAGATCTACATCTCCGGCGAATGGCTCTTCTGCTGGGGTACCGCGCAGTGCCCGGCTAACGCCTTCAACGGCAACTTCAGCTCCGTGCCCTACACCTACGAGCACATGGTACCCCCGGTGCTGAACGAGGGTGACACCCCCTACAACTTCGTGAACTTCCGTTCCGACGTTCCCGGCGACTATGGCTACCTGATCAATGCCAACGTGGAAAAGCCTGAGCTGCTGTGCAGCCTGCTGGACTACATGATCTCCGCCGACGCTTCCCGCCTGTTCAACTGGGGTATCGAAGGCGTGACCTACGACATTAACGCCGAAACCGGCAAGCCTGAGTACATCGGCGAATACGCCACCAGCGCAGAAGCCCGCAAGGAAGCCGGCATCTACAACTTCAACGACCTGCGGTTCATCATGTACAAGGATCGTTATTCCGACATCGCCCGTCTTGACCCCTTCATCATGGCCAAGTACCGCGACCTGAACAACGCCTTCCGTGAGGGCAAGATGAACGCCTGGATCCCCGAGTACAACACGCCCGTGCTGGACAGCGCCGCCAAGGAGACGGTGTCCATCAACCTGTCCCCCATCAGCACCTATGTGTCTGAGCAGGTGCCGCTGTTCGTGGTGGGTGAGCGCGACATGTCCGAGTGGGATGCCTTCCTGGAGGAGATCCGCAGCATGGGCAACATTGATGCTGTGATCGAGGTTTACAACGCCGGCCAGCAGGTGCCGTCCTCCGATACCCGCAACTGGATGGAGTTCTAATCCCTGACTTTTCCCGGCGGACGCTGCTTTCTGGCGGCGTCCGCCCTTTTTTGTGGGCCGCGGAGGAGAATGCCTCCGCGGCGCAGAAAGCTACTCCTAACATGGCGCACCCTTCGCGCCCAGAAAACGGAACAATGCAAGCGCCGCTTGCAAGGAGGAAATTGCATGCTACCAAAGTACTATGAAGATCCTTCAACCCTGCATGTGGGAACCATGCCCCTACGGGCGGACTACTGTCCCCAGGGTGCGTGCCGCCTGTCCCTGAACGGCACGTGGGATTTCCGCTATTTTACCCGGGCCGAGGATGTGCCGGAGGATATTGCCGCCCAGCGCTGGCAAAGCGCGGCCACCATCCCGGTCCCCTCCGTGTGGCAGGCCCACGGCTACGATGCCTATTTTTATTCCGACGAGCGCTACCCCTTCCCCTACGATCCGCCCTATATGCCCCGGGAAAATCCCTGCGGCGTGTATCAGCGGGAGTTTTCCTGGCCCCAGGGGGAGGCAAAATGCTACCTGAACTTTGACGGCGTGGACTCCTGCTTTTTTGTGTGGGTCAATGGTCACCTGGCGGGTTACAGCCAGGTGTCGCACAGCAACAGCGAGTTTGACATTACCGCCCTGGTCACCCCCGGGGTCAACGTGCTGACGGTGGCGGTGCTCAAGTGGTGCGACGGCACCTACCTGGAGGATCAGGACAAGATCCGCGCCAGCAGTATTTTCCGGGACGTTTACCTGCTGCGCCGTCCCCGGGAGCATGTGTGGGATGTGCAGCTACGCGGGGACGCCTCCGGAGAAATCCACTGCCGGTGGGACTGGGTGGGTATGCCGCAGGAAGTGGAGCTGGAGCTGGATGACCCGGAGGGAAAACCCCTGCTGCGCCAGCGCGTTCAGGATACCCAGGCCATCCTGCGGGTGGATGCGCCCCTGCTGTGGACGGCGGAAACGCCCTATCTCTACACCCTGCGCCTGCGTGCCGCCGGGGAAACCATTGCCCAGCGGGTGGGACTGCGCACCATTGAGATTCGCGACGGTCTGGTGCTGCTCAATGGTCAGCGGGTATTCATGCACGGCGTCAACCGCCACGACAGCGATCCGCAAACGGGTTACGCCGTGTCCCGGGAGCACATTTTGCGGGATATGCGCCTGATGAAGGAGCACAACATCAACGCCATCCGCACCAGTCACTACCCCAATGCGCCGTGCTTCTATGAGCTGGCCGACGAATATGGCTTCTATGTCATTGGCGAGGCGGACCTGGAATCCCACGGCACGCGGGCCCTGTACGGAGAAAAGGGCAGCATGTCCCTGCTCATGCGGGACCCGGACTACCGGGAAGCGGTGCTGGACCGGGTGCAGCGCGGGGTGATCCCCCACGCCAATCACGCCTGCGTGCTGCTGTGGTCCATGGGCAATGAATCCGGCTATGGGGAGAACATCGAGGAAGCCCTGCGCTGGACTCGCGCCTACGACCCCACCCGGCTGACCCACTACGAGAGCTATGTCTTTTGCCCGGAGGATTACACCCCGGAGGATGGGCTTATGGACGTATACAGCCGCATGTACCCGCCCATTGAACAGATCGATGCCTACTTTGACCGGGAGCACGCGGATGCGGAAACCCTGGCCTTGGCCCTGCGCCCGGGCAAAAGCGACAGCCGCAAGCCTTATGTACTGTGCGAATATTGCCATGCCATGGGCAATGGTCCGGGGGACCTGGAGGATTATGAACGCTGCTTCCACCGGCATCCGGAAATCTTCGGCGCCTTTGTCTGGGAGTGGTGCGACCATGCGGTGTACGCGGGCCGCACGGCCGCCGGTGAACCCAAGTACCTGTACGGAGGGGATTTCGGTGAGGTTTTCAGCGACGGCAATTTCTGCATGGACGGCCTGGTACTCCCCGACCGGCGGATAAGCACCAGCCTGGAGGAGCTGGGCAACGTGCTCCGGCCCATTCGTGCCTGCGGCATGGCGCCGGACGGCCAGGGCGTGCTGCTGCAAAGTCAGCTGGACTTTTCCGACGCCGGGGAACACTATCAGCTGCGCTGGGAGCTGGCCCGGGATGGCGTAACCGCGGCCCAGGGGGAAACCGCCCTGCCGTCCATGCCTCCCCGGGAAACGGTAACGGTGTCCCTGCCGCTGCCGGAATGGGAGGGAGGCAACCTGTCCCTGCGGCTGTGCTATGTGCAGCGAAATGCCGGCTGCCTCACCCAGGCCGGCCGGATTGCCGGCTTTGACCAACTCATTCTTTCCTCCCAGCCCCGGAAGCTCCCCCCGTTGCAGGGCGGCATCTGCCAGGTGCGGGAGAGCCAGGACAGCATCCTGGTGGAAGGGGAAAACTTCCGCTACCGCTTTGACAAGGCCACTGGGGCATTTTCCTCCATGGTGTATGGAGAAGAGGAAATGCTGGCCCGGCCCATGGATTACCATGTGTGGCGCGCCCCCACGGACAACGACCGCCGCATCCGCGTGAAATGGCAGGAAGCGGGCTATGACCGCTGCCTGACCCGCACCTACACCTGCCAGTGCACGCAGCAGGAGGGCGTCGTTTCCATCGCCTGCACCCTGTCCCTGACCCCCTGCTACCTGCAACGCACCGCAACGGTGGATGCCCTGTGGCACATCGGCTGCGACGGCACGGTGGACGTGCGCATGGACGTAACCCGCGGAGCGGAGCTCCCCTACCTGCCCCGCTTTGGCCTGCGGATGTTCCTTCCCGAGTGCTTCACCCAGGCCACCTACCTGGGCTATGGTCCCGGGGAAAGCTATGTGGATCGCCGGCAAAGCTGCTGGAAGGCCCGCTTCAGCTGCCCGGTGGACCATCTAGCCGGTCCGTACCTCAAGCCCCAGGAAAGCGGCAGCCGCTATGGCTGTGACTGGGCCGCCCTCTCCCGGGAGGATGGTCTCACCGTGCTGGCCCAGAGCGAAACGCCTTTCTCCTTTAACGCTTCCCCCTACACCGAGGAGCAGCTCACCGCCACCACCCACGAGGACGCCCTGGTGCCCTGTGGTTGCACCGTGTTCTGCGTGGACTACAAGCAGAGCGGCATCGGCTCCAACAGCTGCGGGCCTGCCCTGCAGGAGAAATACCAGCTCAAGGAAACAAGCTTCCGTTTCGCTTTCAGGCTGCGGTTTACACACACGTTAGAGGCATAAGGTTTTTTTAGACGCGCGCCGTCGCTCCCGTCCCCCAGGGCGGAGGGAGCGGCGGCGTTGCCCGTTTTTGCGGGTACAGGGTTGACATTTGCGTCGTCCCCGCGGGTATGCTATGATGATTGCGAAGGATTTCTACAACAAGGCCGCACAGCCGCAAAGGAGCGCACCATGCAACATTTTACCACCCCCTCATGCACCCCCGCCGCCATCCTCCTGGTGGAGGACGATGCACCCCTGCGCCAGGGGCTCACCGAGCTTCTGTCCCGGGAGGGATACACGGTCATGGCGGCTGCCTGCGCAAGGGAAGCCCGGGAGAAGCTGGACGGCAGCATCCGGCTCATTGTGCTGGACATCACCCTGCCGGATGGGGACGGCGTGGCACTGTGCCGCGCCTGGCGCGGGGAAGGCATCGCCACCCCCATCCTGTTTCTCACCGCCAAGGATGAGGCATGGGACGTGGTGCGCGGGTTGGACGCAGGCGGCAACGATTATGTAACCAAGCCTTTCCGGATGATGGAGCTGCTCAGCCGCATCCGGGCGCTGCTGCGCACGAGCTATGCCGGCATGCAGAACACGTTCAGCCGGGGCGGCATCCAGGTGGACAGGGAACACATGCAGGTGCGCAAGGACGGAGTGCTCCTTTCCCTGACGCTCACCGAGTACCGCATCTTACTTACGTTGGTGCAGCATCAAGGCATTGTTTCCCGCGGCGCGCTGCTGGAAGCCCTGTGGGATGTGGACAGCCGGTTCATCGACGACAATACCCTCTCGGTGCACATCAGCCGCCTGCGGGAAAAAATCGGTGCGCAGCACATCCGAACCATGCGGGGGGTGGGGTATCAATGGATGGACTGATCTATGTGACGCTGGCCCTGGGTCTGGCGCTGGCCGCCGTGCTGGGGATGTACTTTGGGCGGCAGTTTCGCCTGCGTCGCCTGGCTGAGCAGATGGAGTGCTTTCTGGTCAGTGACGGGAAGCCTCTGCCTTTCTCCGTGCGGGAAAACAGCCTGGCACCCCTGCATAACGCCGCTGCCGAGCTGGAGAACCAGGTGCTGATGGCCCGGGAGCAGCGCCAGCAGGAGCGCCAGGCCACCCGCAACCTGACCGCCGATATTTCCCACCAGCTGAAAACGCCCCTGGCCTCCCTGCGCCTGTTCTGCGAGCTGGACGCGGGGCCACACCTGGCCCAGCAGCTGGCGCAGATGGACCGCATGGAGCAGCTGATTCAATCCCTGCTGGTGCTGGAGCGCATGTGCGCGGGGGGATATGCCTTCACCTTCGCTCCCCACAGCGCGGCGGAGCTGGCGTGGGATGCCTGGAGCACCCTGTCCACCGTTTATCCGGAAAAGTCCCTGACCCTGACGGGGGACGCGGTCATACGCTGCGACGGCAAGTGGCTCACGGAAGCCTTTGCCAACCTGCTGAAAAACGCCTGCGAGCACACGCCGGCTGACGGCAAAATTGTCCTGCAAATGGAGGCAACGGAAACGGCCTTTTTCTGTAACCTATGGGACAACGGCGGCGGCGTGGCCCCCCAGGAGTTGCCCCGCCTCTTTGAGCGCTTTTACCGGGCGCAGAGCCGGGAAAGCAAGGGTGCGGGCATCGGCCTGGCCATTGTGCAGGAGATTGTCCGGCGGCACCACGGGAGCATCTATGCCAGCAATATTCCCGGCGGATTGTGCATGCACATGACCCTGCCCCGGTTGAACCTTACGGAATCGTAAGATAAAAGTCACCGGCACGTAAGGTAGAGCTGGTATGCTAGCCTTGCAAGGAGGTGCGTATTCCCATGGAAATTTTGCGTTGCGAAGCCCTCAGCAAGGTATACCGCTCCGGCGAAAGCAAGGTGATTGCCCTGGACCAGGTGTCCCTGTCCCTGGCGCAGGGGAGCTTTACGGCCATCACCGGCCCCAGCGGATCGGGAAAGTCCACGTTACTGCACCTGCTCTCCGGCCTGGATCATCCCAGCGGCGGCCGGGTGATCTATCAGGAGGCGGATCTGTACAAGTACCGGGACAATCAGCTGTCCGTGCTGCGCCGCCGCCGCTTCGGCTTTGTGTTCCAGAGCTACAACCTGGTGCGGGAGCTCACCGGCTGGGAGAACATCCTGCTCCCCGTAATGCTGGATGCACGGCGGGTGGACAAGGCCTACCTGAACCGCATCATTGACCTGCTGGGCATCCGGGACCGGCTCTCCCATTTGCCCGGCGCCATGAGCGGCGGCCAGCAGCAACGGATTGCCATTGCCCGGGCGCTAGCCAACAAGCCCGCTATCCTGTTTGCGGATGAGCCCACCGGCAACCTGGACGGCAAAAGCGGCCGGGAGGTGCTGACGCTCCTGCGCCAGGTAAACCACGAACTGGGCATCACCCTGGTGCTGGTTACCCACGACCTGAACGTGGCGGAACAGGCGGAGCGCATCATTCAGCTGGAGGACGGCAGAATCGCCCGGGACAGCGAGGTGATGTTCCGGTGAAGCGTCTTACCATCAACCGGGTGGCCCGTGCCAACCTGAAATTTCACCGAAAGGCCTATATCAGCCTGCTGACGGGCATTTTTCTGGCGGTCTATCTGGTCAGCGCCACCGGAATGTGTCTATGGGGCATGTTCCAGGCCCGGGAAGCGCAGATGGCCCGGCAAGTGGGCTGGCTGGACGCCATCCTGCCGGACAGTCCCCAGGTGTCCGACGATCAGCTGCGGGACAGCGGCCTGTTTGAGCTGATTGGCCACGTGTACGTCACCGCATCGGTGCAGGGCGGTGACGTGTTTGCAGGCTACTATGACGACACCGCGGCGGACCTGCTGAACCGCAGCTGTGTGGCGGGCCGTCTGCCCCAGGCGGCAGGCGAAATCGCCGCCGAGCAAAGCGCCCTGGACAAGCTGGGATGGACGGACGCCGCCCTGGGCGACACCATCACCTGGACCATGGAGCCTGTGGACGGTACGCCCGAGGAGCGCACCTTCACCCTGGTGGGTCTGCTGAACGAGCAAAGCATCTACCTGAACCGGGGCTTTCTTCAGCGGGTGGGTTCGGTCACGGTGACCATGCCGGCCGTGCTTACTTCCCCGGCGGAACCAGCCTATGCCCTGGGGCGGCTGACCGTCCACCGGGTCATGACCACTCCGCCCCTGGTGACCCTGACCCAAATCCAGAACTACGGCGGCGGGGTATTCTCCGCCTGCTGTTCCGTCAGCCGGGTCAGCGGCGAATGCAGCTATTTTGACAACCGGGAATATGAAAGCATCTATCAGCTCCAGCAGGCGCTCCTATGGGGATCGCTGGGAGCCGCGCTGCTGCTGGCCACCTGCGTGGGCATCGCCTCCGCCATGGAAAACATGCTGGCCCAGAAAACCGAGGACATCGGCATATTGCGGGCCGTGGGCGCCACCCGCCGGCAAATACGGCGCCTCTTTGGCCGGGAAGCCTGGCTGCTGGCGTGGATGGCGCTGCCCGTGGGCGCCGGCATGGGATGCTTGACCTGCTGGCTGCTGTCCCGGCTAATGCCGGAGCAGATGCTCTTCCGCCCCACCCCGTGGCTGCTGCTGCCGGTGCTGGCGGTTTCCTTTCTGTGCGTGCTGCTGTCTGCGGCGCTTCCCCTGCGCCGGGCTTCCCGGCAGCTGCCCATGGGCGTATTGCGGGACACGGTCACCCTGCGCCGGATCATGCACATCCGCAGCACCAAGTCTTTCCACCCTGCGCGGCTCATCGCAGGCCGTCAGCTGCGCCTGCATCCCCTGCGCCAGGCAGGGAGCACTTGCATGGTGACGCTGATGCTGCTGTGCGCCACGCTGCTGGGCGTAACGCTCTATTCCCTGTATCAGCATGCGCCCCAGCCCCAGGAAGCCTTCATGCTGCAGCAGTCCAACACCAGCACAACGGTTGAAGCGGATGCCTTTTCCTATCTCCTGGACGGGCACCGCCTGACCGCCGGAGATCTGGCGCAAATTCGGGATCTGCCCCTGGTGAGCAAGCTGAAAACCGCCACGTCGGTCAGGGTAAACCTGCTGCTCCCCAAGGGCCTTCCCCATTATTTGCAAACGCCCAGCATTCCCATCCACAATGAAAACGGCGAAATCGGCGTATACAGCATCTATGTTACCCAGCAGGACACCCGCTACATCCTGCTGGACGAGGGGCTGACTGCCGATGCCTTGGAAAATGAAGGGTATTATGATTCGCAGATGCAGCAGCTTTCCCTGCAAATGCATACGCTCCAGCAGGCCAGCGGCATCAGCGATCCCATGACGCCTGTGGCCTTGCTGGTTCTCTCCCTGGAGGCAGGGGAGCTGGACAAAAATGTAACGGAGGGCAAGATAGACCTGGAGGCGTTGGATGCGGGCCGTGAGGTGCTGGTATACGCGCCTAACTTTTGTATCAAGCTTCACAGCGATGGGTATGGCGCCATGAGCACCCAGGAGTATTTTGATGATGAGCTGGACCCGGCACAGTGGGACCTTATCCTCCAAAATGATTACTTCTATGCGGGGCAGGCGCTTCCGCTTTTGCAGGTCAGCGGGCAATTACCGGATGATTTTCGCTACCTGTCCAGCGATGAAGCGCAGCTTGAGGCATTTTATGCGGCCATGGACAAGGTATCCGTTACGCCCCGGGTGGGTGCGGTATTGAAAGGCGATTTTTCCTTTCCCGGTATCTATGGCGGCGGTATTTCCTTGATTACCACCGAGAAGGGGTTGCAGTCCCTGGGGCTACAAACCAGCGGCGTGGACAGCGCGGCCATTTACCTCGGCGGTGATCCGGACCCTGGAACCGAGGCAAGCCTGGAAGCCAGCCTGGAGCGCATCGGCCTGCGCCGGGACATGCCCCTTTTCAACAACCTGAAAAGCGCCCGGGACACAAAGGCAAACTTGATTCGGATGGGGCTGCTTTTCACGGGCATGCTGACGCTGTTCTTTGCGGTGGCCGCCGCCATGCAGGTCTCCGGGGCATCCAGGCGCATTCAGGCGGATCAGCGGATGATCGGCACCCTGCGTGCCGCCGGGGCGGATGAACGTACGCTGATGGGCTGCTACCGCCTGCCGGTATTCCTTTCCGCCGGCTGCGGGGTGCTACTGGCTGCGGCCATTACGGCGGCGCTGTTGCTTGGAGGGGCCGTGCCGCTTCCCTTGGCGTATCTGGCGCTGGCGCTTCCCGCCATGCTGGTACTGGCAGCGCTGAACGCCCTGTGCGCCCTGGCAGGCATCCGTGCAAGGCTGCGGCAAATCATGAACCGAAGCGTCGTGGACAACATACGGGAGTTGTAATTTCATGAATAGACGGTTTTTGTTTGCGGTGCTGCTGACCGCTGTGTTTCTTGTACCCTTTTTCCCCCTGACACCGGCCCGGGCGGACGCGGCCTTCGCCGTGGATGAGCGCCGGGTGCTTACGGGCATGGAACGCTCCTGGCTCCAGGGGTATACCCCCGAAATTTCACATGGCAGGCTGACCCTGGTGCTGCCCATCATCTCCCCGGTGGCAGAAGGCGCTATCCATGGGGAAGTTCTGCTGGATGACGAGCGTTTTTCCCCCTTCCCGCTTCAGGACATGACCGCCACTGCCCGGCGGCCAGCAAATGGCGTTTGGGCCCTGCGCTTTTCCCTGGACCTGCACGATGACCGGCGGAACGGCGACTATCCCGCCACCCTGCGCATCACCGGCACGGACGCTCAGGGAGACCCTTTGCAGACCGATATCCCCTATGTGTTCCGCATCCGTGACGACCAGCCCAACACGGAGGCCCTGCGCATGGAGCTCACGGAGGTACAGGCTTCCTTCCGTGTGGGGGAGGACGGTTGCGTCACCGCCACCCTGACCAATCCTTGCCTGAGCGTGACCTATGAGCAGGTTGCCCTGCGCATCACCGACGGGAGCGGTGACATTCTTCCCCAGCATGGAGGCACGCTGTACTGGGAGGCCCTTGCTCCCGGGCAGAGTGTCCAGGTTTCCTTTCCCATGACCGTGTTGTTCACGGCCACACCCTCCCCCCATGTGCTGGACTTTTCGCTGGACTGGACGGCGTTGGGGCAGCATGTCTCCCAGTCGGAAAGCTACACCTTGCCTGTATCCCAGGACATCCGGCTGGAACCCGGCGGGCTGAAGATGCCCACCAGCGTTCTTGCCGGCGACAGCGTTACCCTGTCCCTTCCGCTCATGAACATGGGGACGGGCGACGTAACGCAGGTGTTGGCCACGCTGACGCTCCCGGGAATTACGGAAAGGCAAAGCGTGCTGGTGGGCAGCATTGCTCCCGGCGAAACAAAAACGGCGCAGCTGACCTTTTCCACCGGCAGGGAACTTACAGGCGATTTCTCCGGAACCCTGGCCGTGACCTGCACGGACAGCGGCGGCAACGCCGCGGAATTCACCCTCCCCGTGGCGCTGACGGTCGAGGTACCGCCGGTATACGCCGATACAGGCTCCACCGGCCCCGAAGAGGCGCCATCTGTCCTTCCCTATCTGCTGGGCGGCGGATGCGTCCTGCTGCTCCTGTTGCTGTTGGCCCAAGGAGCCCTGTATCGCAGAAAAATGCACCGCATGGAAGAGGACAGGCTATAACGCTCCACATGCTTTTGCACTTGCATGAAAAAGGCCGGAGGGCACGTTGCTCCTCCGGCTGCTTTATCTGCTCATATCCCGGGCAATCCGCCCGGTAGGTACGTCGTCCCGTTTCCTTGTCCCAGAAGGGGCGGAAATACTCCGGGCGGTGGAAGTCCGGCGCGGGGGCCTGAATGGGTGCCCAGCAGGCGTAGTGCTCCCGGTCAGGTATTTCGCTGCACTTGTAGAAGTTTCCCCGCATGGCCGCAAGGTCCGGCAGATCATCCGCCCCATAGAGCGTCTGCAAAAAGCGCAGGGGCACGCAGATCCGCACTCCCCAGCCCGTTTCATGCTCGAAGGCTTCCGCCTTGGGAAACGGTACGCCGGGAAAATCCGACGCGGTGAGAAACACGCGGTCCGCACGTCCCGTTCCCCGCTGCATGAGCATGGCGCCCGCACGGTTCACCTCAAAGTTTACATATTCCTCCGACCGCTGGGGATAGCAGGCCAGGAAGGCTTCCAGGCAGCTATCGGTATATACGGGCTCGTTATCATGCAGATAGCGGGGCTTGTCACGGTTATCCTCCTGGCACCACAAAAGCAGGTACAGGGATTCACCGTCCAGGCCGCACTGGGCCCAGGCCGCAGGGCGGTACGTTCCTCCCCAGGGATAGCAGGCAATAGGCAACACGGCAGTTTTTGCATTCGTTTCCAGGGTTGGTTGCACAGGGGCACGCTCCTCTCGTTTGCTTTGAGCATTTTCATGAAAAAGCGGCCGCGGTCTGTCATCCGCGGCCGTGCGTATGCACCTTAATAGGTAAAGACGGTAATCACGCCGCCCATGTTGTCCAGGGAAGAATCATAATTGGCCGTTTTCCCGGTGAGCTCCAGGGTAATGGGATCGGCGTCACCCACGTTCTGCCGGTAGATCTCATACCGGAGCACGCCATCTTCAAACACGGCAATGTGCGGATGCTCCATTAGGTATTCAATGTATTCCTCCAGGCACAGGTCCAGGGTATGCATGGCGGCGGCATTGCCCTTGCCCACATAGCGGTAAACATTCATTTCCGTGCTGATGCCGGTTTTATAGCTCTTGTCCGCTGTATACGGCAGCGGGAAGTCCGTGAGCGGGAAGCGGAAGATCAGCCCGTAACGCCAGCTGTTCTCTGCCAGCCACACACCCTGGGCGCTGGTGGAAAATGCCTGATCGTTCACGCTGGCGTCCCCGCTCTTGTAAATACGCAGGCGCACGCTCAGCCCGGTCTGATATTCGCTGGTGCCGGGATAGTTCACGTCTTTCTTGGCCCGCTCGATAAGCGCATCCCCGGAATAGCGGCTGGCGTACTGATCCATGGCGTTCTGGAACAGCGCGGTCTGATCCTCCATGGAGCGGTAGCCTTCCAGGATAGTATAGTCCGTCAAGCCCACGGCCTTGGCATCCGTAAGGGCCTCGTTCAGCGCATCAATGGCCACGGGGAACAGCCGGGTAGCACTGCCCGGAAGCCCATAAACCAGGTTATTCCAGCCCACGTAGCTGGCAATGCTCACCAGCTCCGCCTCGGAAAAATCCTCCGGACGGGAATGCCATTGGTTAACCAGCAGCATGCCGCCATTCATGACATCAGCGCGGCTGACCGTGGCCGTATAGGCATTCTCCAGGGGATAGCTGGTCAGGTCCACCACGTCCCAGCCCTCCTGCTTTTGCTCGGGCCAGGCCAGGTTGGCACCGCTCTGGCTGGCAGCCTCAAACTCGGCCAGGGCTACGGCATATTCCTCGGCCTTTTGGTTATTGATCTCCTCGGCCTCCTCCTGGCGAGCCTTTAGCAGATTCGCCCGGTAGCCAATAATCGCATTGCCCAGCAGCAGGGCCGCCACCGCCACCACCGCCAGCACGATTGTCACGCGAAGCATGACCTTGATTGGGTCGCGTTTTTTTTCTTTGCTCATGCGCTCACACCTTTACCCTTCCGTTTTCGCGGCTTGTCCGTCGTAGAAAAAACGGCGGAAAACGGTTTTTTCCTGCCGGGGAACCGCAAAAAGGCGAATCTAGTTCCCTGCCATTTCTTCTATTCTCCATCCCTTTTCCTATTCCTGCTTTTGGTAAGCGGATGGTTTTGTATCTTTCCGGGCAAACTGGGACAGAAAGCAAGGAAAGGAGCCAAGCACCCATGAAACGCACACTGCGACTCACCCTCACCTGCGCCCTGGCGGCTGTCATGTGCGCCTGTACCGCCACGGCGGAAAACCTCACGGGCGAAGCCGAGGGCTACGGCGGTCCACTGAAGGTGGCCGTAACCGTAGAGGAAGGCAAAATTACCCAGGTCCGTGTCACGGAACACAAGGAGACCGAGGGCGTAGGCACCAAGGCCATTGATACCCTACCCGACGCCATCGTGCAGGCCAACAGCACCCAGGTGGACGTGGTGGCAGGCGCCACCTATACCAGCAAAGCCATTCTGGCGGCCGTGGACAACGCCCTGGGCGTATCGCCCTCCGCCTCCCCCGCCGGAAGCCAAGCTCCGGCTCAGACCTCCGCAACCAATCTGCGCACCGGCGTGGGCATGAGCGCCATGGGCCGTGTAGGCCCCGGAACGGACGACGCCGGCAACCCAGTGTACTCCTTCAACGTGGTATTCTGCAGCGCCGCCTTTGAGGAGGACGGCCGCATCGCCCAGGTGATGTTCGATCAGCTGGAGGTGGCCACGCCCAACTATGACGGCAGCTCCATGCCCCACTTCAGCGGCTTCCCCGGTCAGGGCGGCTATGCCCTGTGGGACGATGCCCAGGGCAAGACCAACGGCACCACCGAGGACACCGAAGAAAACTTCCTGGCGGAAGTCTCCGCCTGGACCACCAAGCGTGAGCGCGGCGACGACTACAAGCTGAACTCCGGCACCTGGAGCCAGGAAATGGACACCTTCCAGCAGCTCTTTGTGGGCAAAACCGTGGATGAAGTGGACGCCTGGTTTGAAAAATACTGTTCCGACGTCAACGGCCGCCCCCTCACTGCCGAAAGTGCCCAAGAGGGTGACCAGGAAAAGTATGCGCGACCTGGCGCGCCGCCCGATGGAGAACGGCTCGGTAATCCGCATTCT
>USCR01000002.1 GCA_900553295.1 uncultured Eubacteriales bacterium
GGTTCTACCGATCGGCCATAGCAGCATTTTGTGGGACCATCATAGGCGCCCGTTATGGATTCTATAGATTTCGCGCAGCCACAAAGCCTGTTGTTTGTTAGCTCCAACCGTCCCGGGTTACAGGATAAAGCGACGCATATCCACAGGCTTATTTTCGCCGGAAAGGTGCTCGCGCACATAATCCCCGTTGATTTTCAGCTCAAAGGGCGGCATATTCTCATCTCCGGCATTGAAGGAGACATCCTCCAGAATCTGCTCAAAGATGGCATGCAGCCGCCGGGCACCAATATCCTCGCTGGTTTCATTGGCCGTGCAGGCTGCCTCGGCAATGGCCTGAATGGCGCTGTCCTCAAAGGTAAGCATTACCTTGTCCACCGCCAGCAGCGCGCGGTATTGCCGCGTTAGGGCATTGTCAGGCTGGGTAAGGATGCGGGCAAAGTCTTCCTTGGTCAGGCTCTTGAGCTGTACATGCACCGGGAAGCGGCCCTGCAGCTCAGGGATCAGGTCGCTAACCTTCGATACATGGAAAGCGCCCGCAGCAATGAACAGCATGTAATCCGTTTTGACCGGGCCATACTTGGTATTGACGGTGCTGCCCTCCACAATGGGCAAAATGTCCCGCTGTACGCCTTCCCGGCTTACATCGGGGCCGTTGCCCCCGTTGCGCCCGGCAATTTTGTCGATCTCGTCAATGAACACAATGCCATTCTGTTCCGCGCGGCGAATGGCTTCCTCCTGAACGGCGTCGGAATCCACCAGCTTGTCGGCTTCCTCCTGCTCCAGGATCTTGCGCGCTTCCTTCACCTTTACATGGCGGATCTTGGTCTTTTTGGGCATCATGCCGCCCATCATGTCTCCCAGGCTGATGGAGCTTCCACCCACCTCCAGCTTGGGTGCTTCCTCCGTGACCTCAATCTCCAGCTCCCGCTCCTCCAGTTCGCCCCGCATCAGCTGCTGGCGGACTTCTTCGCGCTTGCCGGACAGCTTCTCTTGCTCTTCCTGGCTGGGTTCCTGCTCCTTTTGCTTTCCCAGCAGGAAATCCAGGGGATTGCTGGCGCTTTTCTTGGGCGGATGCACCAACAGCGTTACCAATCGATCCTCCGCCAATACCCGCGCGCGGGGCTGCACACGCTTTTCGTGCTCCTCCTTCACCATGCGGATGGCATTTTCCACCAGGTCGCGGACAATGCTCTCCACATCCCGGCCCACATAGCCCACCTCTGTGAACTTGGTGGCCTCCACCTTAATGAAGGGAGCATTTACCAGCCGGGCCAGCCGGCGGGCAATCTCCGTTTTGCCCACACCCGTGGGGCCAATCATTAAAATGTTCTTGGGACTGATTTCTTCCCGCATGGGCTCCTCCACCTTGGAGCGGCGGTAGCGGTTGCGCAGGGCAATGGCCACGCTGCGCTTGGCCTCGTCCTGGCCAACAATATAGCGGTCCAGCTCCCGGACGATTTCCCGGGGCGTTAGTTCAGCCATGGGCTTGACCCTCCTTTACACTTCTTCCACAATCACGTTGTCATTGGTATACACGCAGATGGACGCGGCGATGTGCAGCGCCTTTTCCGCAATTTCCCTGGCGGAAAGGTCAGTATTCTGCATCAGCGCCCGGGCAGCAGCCAGGGCATAATTCCCGCCGGAGCCGATGGCTGCAATGCCTTCATCAGGATCAATGACCTCACCGTTGCCGCTGACAATCAGCATGGTCTCCTTGTTGGCGACAATCATCAGGGAATCCAGCTGCCGCATGGCTTGATCTCCCCGCCAGCTTTGGGCCACGGCCACGGCCGCGCGCTCCAGGTTGCCACCGCACTGGGTGAGCTTTTCTTCGAACTTTTCGCACAGGGTAAAGGCATCCGCCACCGAGCCGGCAAAGCCCACTGCCACCTGGCCCCCAAAGATACGGCGCACCTTGCGGGCGTTGCCCTTGAAAATGGTGTGTTCTCCCATGGTTACCTGCCCATCGCCTGCAATGGCAATGTGGCCATTGCGCTTCACAGCGCAGATGGTGGTTCCTCGAAATGTAACGCTCATGGATTCTTCTCCTTTTCAGCATGGATAAATGCGCCGATGGCGTCGGTGACTTCCGCATCCACCGCGCAGGGAATCATATACTCGGCACTGGTTCCCTTTACCTCTTCCGGAGCCTCGGGGCGCATGAGTAAGTGGTTAACGTCTGCCCATAAATGGCTGACCCAGGGCGCAGACAGGTCCAGGGCTTCTTCCCAGCTTTCCCGGCCTTCTGCCACAGTAACCTGAAAGTCCCGGTCACCGTTTATCAGCAGCACCGGTTTTTCCAGCTTCTGGAGCAGCTCCGCGGGGGTGGGATGCTGGGCCATTTCCCAGAAGTAGTACGCCGGTTGCCCGAACAGCGTGCTTTGCTGCGCTTCCTCCGCGGATAGAGCCGCCAAGCCTTCCGCCTTGGCACACTCGGCATCCAGCTGCGCCTGCGCTGCTGCCCGCGTTTCCTCGTCCGCCAAGGCATCTATAACGTCCTGGTTCTGGCGAATCATAATGTCCATAAGAGAGTCATTGCTTCCACAGGCCAGGATCATCCCGGCGAACAGTTCGCCGCTCTCCTGGACAATACGTGGGGCCAGCATGGCGCCCAGGCTGTGCCCCAGCAGATAAATGTGATCCGGGTCAATGCGTGGATCGCCTGCCAGCAATTCCCCCGCCGCAATCGTATCCTGGATCGTCTCCTCCTCCACGGTAAAGGAGGAATACGACGCGGAGGACGCGATTTCTTCCCCGTAGACATAGGTTCGCTTATCATAGCGGACCACGGCAATGCCCTGCGCCGCAAGCGCCTGTGCCAGGTCATAGAAGGGCTTCACCGCGCCAACGGATTCGTTCCGGTCGCTGGGGCCGGAGCCCTGCACCAGCACCACCGCAGGCAACGGGCCTTGCGCGTTTTCGGGCAATGTGAGCAGGCCGGGAAGCTCCCAGGGCGCTTCCCCCACTTGGATTGCTTCCTCGGTTACACCCGCGGAGGGAACCGTTTCATCCGCCGTGGCAGGCGCCGGGGTGAACTGCAGCCCAGCCACTTTCCCGGAGGTGTCCAGGCTCATGGTACACATCAGGTCCATACCGGTCATGTCCAGCCGCTGGGTCAGTACCAGGTATTCGCCCATGGCGGTAGATTCCGTGTCCCCGTCAAATCCCAGGAATTCCCCGCTTATGGCCGCCAGTTGTCCCCATAGGGAGGAGAAATCCTCCCGGGAAAGGGCAGCCTGCATGGTGGCGTCCAGGCACGCATAGAGCGCATCCAGGTTTTCTCCCTGGGATAGATCGGTCAAGTAGCCCTGAAGGTATCCGGCATCCGTGCCTTGACCCAAACTTTGAACAGGCCCCAAGCAAAGCGTCAGGCAGAGTAGCAGCATGCACACCCGTTTCATGGACATACCTCCCTTGCACACCAGTATAACGCAAGCGTCATCGCTATGGGAAAATTCTGTCTCAATCCTGCCTTTGGGCGATCCAATCCCGCAAATAGGCCAGCGAACGCGCAGAAACGGCCTCGTACCGCTGGGCCTTGTTGCGAATCTTTTTATGTTCCCGATCCACAGGCAAGGGATCAATCAGCCCAAAGGAGCAATTCATGGGCTGGAAATCCCGGTTGGGTGTGGCCACATAGTGTCCCATGGCACCCATGGCAGTGATGCGTGGCAGCTCCACCGTCCCCTGGCCCATCAGGTCACTGGCCAGGGACAGTCCCGCCAGCAATCCGCTGGCTGCACTCTCCACATAGCCCTCCACACCGGTCATCTGTCCGGCGAAATAGCACTGTGGACGGGCAATCATTTCAAAATGTGCGTTGAGGAAGCCCGGCGAGTGCAGAAAGGTATTCCGGTGCATGACGCCATAGCGGGCATAGGATGCGTTTTCCAATCCGGGGATCATGCCAAAGACGCGCTTCTGCTCTGGAAACTTCAGCCTCGTCTGAAATCCCACCAGGTTGTACAGCGTTCCCGCGGCATTGTCCTGGCGCAGCTGCACCACCGCGAAGGCTTCCTTGCCCGTTCTGGGGTCCCTGAGGCCTACGGGCTTCATGGGGCCGAAAGCCAACACCATGCGTCCCCGCCGGGCCATGGATTCCACGGGCATGCAGCCTTCAAACACCTTGCTCTCCTCAAAGCCGTGGATGGGTGCCGTCTCCGCCGTGAGCAACGCATCCACAAAGCGTTGATATTCCTCCTCCGTCATGGGACAGTTGAGGTAGTCCTCGCCCCGATCGTAGCGGGATTGACGGAAAATCTTCTCCATGTTCAGGGATTCAGCGGTCACAATGGGCGCGGCAGCATCGTAAAAGTTCAGCGTCTCCAGCCCCGGCAGCCCGGCGATTTGATCCGCCAGCGCCTGGGAAGTAAGGGGCCCGGTGGCCACGATGACAGGACCCGCGGGAATTTCCACGGCTTCCTGGTGGACCACCGTCACCTGCGGATGCTCCTCCAGCGTTTTGGTAACATAGCCGGAGAATCGCTCCCGGTCCACAGCCAAGGCGCCTCCGGCGGGAACCCGCGCCTGATCCGCCGCCCGCATGATGAGCGAATCCATCAGGCGCATTTCTTCCTTGAGCAGCCCCACCGCATTGGTCAGACGGTCGGAGCGCAGGGAATTGGAGCAGACCAGCTCCGCCATCCATGGGGTGTGATGCGCGGGGGAAGATTTTTCGGGTTTCATCTCCACCAGCCGCACGGGTATCCCCCGCTTGGCCAGCTGCCAGGCGGCTTCGCTTCCCGCCAGCCCGGCCCCCAGTACGGTAACCTGTTCCATCATTCTTCCTCCTGCTCCTCGCTGGGAACCTCCACCCGGCAGCGGCAGGTTTCATTGGCACACAGGTGCCACACCTCTCCCTTGCGGCTGCGCTTTTCAATCATGTAACTGCCGCACTGGGGGCACTTTTCGGTAACCGGTTTTTCCCAGCTGACGAAATCACATTGGGGATAGTGCTCACAGCCGTAGAACTTGCGGTTCTTCTTGCTGGTCTTTTCCATCAGCCGCCCGCCGCACTTGGGGCACGGCGCATCAATATAGGTGACAATGGGTTTGGTATTGCGGCAGTCGGGAAAGTTAGGGCACGCCAGGAAACGGCCGAACCGGCCCATTTTGTATACCATCATGGCGCCACACTTGTCGCAAGGCACGTCACTGGGCTCATCCTTGACCTCCACCTTTTCAATCTCGGCTTCAGCCTTTTCCAGGGTTTTTTCAAAGGGTGGGTAGAAGGCGCGCAGAATATCCTTCCAGCCCAGCTTGCCCTCCTCCACCTCGTCCAGCTGATCCTCCAGCTTGGCGGTAAATTCCGTGTCAACGATCTGGGCGAAGAACTCCTCCATCATGGCGGTAACCATCCGGCCCAGCTCCGTGGGATACAGGCGCTTTTTCTCCCGGCTCACATAGCCGCGGGAAATAATCGTGGTAATAGTAGGCGCATAGGTAGACGGGCGGCCAATGCCCTTTTCCTCCAGCGCGCGCACCAGGGATGCCTCGGTGTAGCGGGACGGGGGCTGCGTGAAGTGCTGTTCGCTTTCCACATCACTGACCAGCACCGGGTCCCCCTCGTTCATCTGCGGCAGGACGGTCTCGCTGGACACAATTTCGTCATCGGTACCTTCTTCATAAACGCTGGTGAAGCCGGAAAATTTCTTGTGCTCCCCGTAAAAACGCAGGCCTACGCCGTCCCCGGCGATTTCCATGGTCATGGTTTCAAACAGGGCAGGCATCATTTGGCTGGCCAGGAAGCGGTTATAGATCAACTTGTACAGGTTATATTGTTCCTTGGTCAGGCTGGACTTGATCTGGTCGGGGGTGCGGCGCACATCCGTGGGACGAATTGCCTCGTGGGCATCCTGGGCATTTTTCCGGCCTTTGTACTCAATGGGCGTTTCCGGCAGATAATCCGGTCCAAAGCGCTCGGGAATATACTCCCGCAGGGCCGTCATGGCTTCCTCGCTGATCCGAACGGAGTCCGTACGGATGTAGGAAACAATACCCTGGGTGCCTTCTCCCTCCAAGTCGACGCCCTCGTAGAGCTGCTGCACCACCTGCATGGTTTTTGCCGTGGTGAAGCCCAGCTTGCGGCTGGCTTCCTGCTGCAGGCTGGAGGTGGTGAAAGGAGCGGCGGGGAATTTGCGCTTTTCTCCGCGCTTGATGGTGTATACGGCAAAGTGTGCCTTTTGAATCCGTTCCACAGCCTTTTGCGCGTCTGCGCCATTGGTTATGTTTGCCTTTGCGCCGTCCAGGGTAACCAGCTTTGCGGTAAAGTGCGTCTTTCTTCCCCGTCCGCCATGAGCCTGCGCTTTCACGGTAACGTCCCAATATTCTTCGGGAATAAAGGCTTCAATATCCTGCTCACGCATGACCACCATACGTGTGGCAACGCTTTGCACGCGCCCCGCGGAAAGGCCCTTTTTCACCTTGGCCCACAGCAGCGGACTAATTTTATAGCCCACCAGGCGGTCCAACACACGGCGTGCCTGTTGCGCATCCACCCGGCCCATATCAATGGGACGGGGATTCTTAATGGCGTTTTGGATGGCGCGCTTGGTAACCTCATGGAACTCAATGCGGCACGGCTCCTGCAAGTTCATGCCCAGCACCTGGCCCAGGTGCCAGGAGATGGCTTCGCCCTCGCGGTCCGGGTCGGTTGCCAGATAAATTTCCGAAGCGGTGCGCGCTTCCTTGCGGATGCGGGTCAAAATGTCTCCGCGGCCGCGAATGGTAATGTATTTCAATGCAAAGTCGTGATCCACGTCCACCCCGATCTGGGACTTGGGCAGGTCGCGCACATGTCCCTGGGAGGCTTCCACCTTGTAGCCCTTGCCCAGATACTTGGTAATGGTGCGCGCCTTGGCGGGCGACTCCACGATAATCAGTTTTTGCTTGCTAGCAGCCATGCAGCATTCCTCCGATTTTCCAATTCTGCCTGTTTATACCTTATGATAGATCCTTCCGGAGCCTTGGAGCACCAGACCCTGAAGCTCCAGCAGGGTAAGCGTCGCGTTCAGCCTGGCGGGGTCAAACCCCGTGTGAAAGGTCAGCTGATCAAAGGACAATTCCTCCACCGTCAGCAAGGATAGCACCGTTTGCTGGTCGCCGTCAAGCTCCGGTAGCTGATTGAGCCTTTGGCTGGCAGGCACGCTTGACTCCCAGCCCATATCCTCCAGCACATCCGCAGCATCCCGGAACAAAATCGCGCCCTCCCGCAGAATTTGCAGCGGGCCTTCGGAGCCGTCCTTCCCCACCGGGCCTGGATAGGCGAAAACATCCTTGCCCTGTTCCAGGGCGCATTCCACGGTAATCATGCCGCCGCTGCGAATGCGTCCCTCCATGAACAGCACCGCATCACCCATGCCGCTCATCAACCGGTTGCGCATGGGATAATGGTAAGGCAATCCGTCGCTGCCCGGTGGAAACTCGCTGAGCACCAGGCCACCCTGCTCCACGATTTCCCGGTCCAGGCCTTCCCGGCCCAAGGGACGCGGATGCTCCAGGCCGCCCCCCGCCCAGCCAACGGTGGGCGACGGTCCCGCCATGCAACCGTCATGGGCGGCCGTATCAATGCCTGGCGCCATGCCGCTGACAATGGACACGCCGCTCTCGCTGAGCTCCTGGGCGACCTGCCGCGCGGCGCGCTGGCCATAGGTGGAACACTTGCGTGTACCCACCATGGTCAAATGCTTGCCCATCAGGGCATGAAGATCCCCACGGTAAAACAGAAGCCATGGTGGCGCGGCAAGCTGCCGCAGCGCCCGGGGAAAAAGCGGGTCATCCCAATACAGCAGCGAAATCTTTGCCTGCTGCATGGCTACCAAACGCCAATGCATGTTTTCCCGCTGCGCTTCCTGAAGCAGCATAGCGCACTGCCGCTGGGACAATCCGCAAGCAGCTAGTGGTCCGATACCATGCCGCTGCGCCTCGTCATAGGCAGCCTCTGCCCCTCCGTACCGGGCAAGCAGTCGCGTCCACTGGCTGTCATTGATTTCTGCGGTGGACAGCCAAACCCGGCAGGCATCCTCTCGGGTAAAACTCAACCGGGTCACCTCCAATATTTTCCGTCTAGGCTGCGGTACTGAATGGCTTCCGCCACATCAGCCGTTTCAATATGCTCTGCGCCGCGCAGGTCGGCCAGGGTTCTGGCCACCTTCAGCACGCGGCCATAGGCGCGCATGCTCATGCCCATTTTCTCCACGGCCATATGCAATATTTGCGTGGATGCCGCATCCAGTTCGCAATATTTTTTGGATAGTCTGGCATCCAGCTGGGCATTGCAGTGGATGCCTTCCTTGCGATAGCGCTCCTGCTGGCGCTTGCGGGCCTGGGCTACCCGTGCACGGACCTGTGCGGAGGACTCTGCCGGCGCGGATTGGTTAATCTCCTGCACAGGCACGGCATCCACCTCAATCTGTATATCGATCCGGTCCAGCAGCGGTCCGCTCACCCGATCCAGGTAGCGCCTGATCTCGTTGGCAGAACAGCGGCATTTCTTGGTCTTGCTGCCATAATAGCCGCAGGGGCAGGGATTCATGCTGGCCACCAGCATGATGCTCGCCTGGTACTGGGCCTGATGCTGTACCCGGCTCACGGACACCACGCCATCCTCCAGGGGTTGGCGCAGGGCTTCCAGGGCCGGGCGGGAAAATTCCGGCAGCTCGTCCAGAAACAGTACACCATTATGGGCCAGGGAAACCTCCCCGGGGCGGGCATTGGACCCACCGCCAATGAGCGAAGCCACTGACGCGCTGTGATGGGGCGCGCAGAAGGGACGCGTCACCATCAGCCCGCTGCCCGTGGCCAACCGGCCCGATATGGAATGAATGCGTGTGGTCTCCAGCGCTTCCTCAAAGGTCAAGGGCGGCAGGATGCCCGGCAGGCATCGGGCCAGCATGGTTTTGCCGGACCCGGGGACGCCAATCATCAGCATATTGTGTCCGCCAGCCGCCGCTACCTCCAGGGCGCGGCGTGCGCCCGTCTGTCCCTTCACCTGGCTCATGTCCACCGCAACCTGCGCCGATTCCAGGAAATTTTCATAGGTGCGCTGTATCTGGGCGGGAATAGGGGCACGGCCGTTCAGGTGTTGCACCACCATATCCAGGCTTTGCGCCGGATATACACGAATATCCTGGATGCAGCTTACCTCCGGCGCATTGCCCGCCGGAAGTATGATATCCGTAATGCCCTGCTGCTTTGCGGCAATGACCATGGGCAGCGCTCCCCGTACTGGATGCAGCGTACCATCCAAAGAGAGCTCGCCCAGGGTCAGCACTTGGCTGAGGTCCTGCATGTCCAGCTGGCGGCTGGCCATAAGGATGCCCAGGGCAATGGGTAAATCAAAGGCCGGGCCCTCCTTTTTCATGTCCGCGGGAGCAAGGTTCACCGTCAGGCGCCCCACGGGCATGGTATATCCTGAATTCTGGATGGCTGCGCGTACACGGTCCCGGCTTTCCTTTACGGATGCGTCCGGCAGTCCCACCACTTCCAGGGCCATCATGCCTCCGGAAAGGTAGACTTCCACCTTGACCTCAAAGCCATTGACGCCGTTTAGCCCGTATCCCAATGTACGCGCAAGCATCCTCCGTACCTCCTTTACAGGAACATCAATAGTAAATCAGCAGGAACTGCTTCATGAAATCCAGCCACCAGGTGGGTGTGGTCACGCCACTGGCATAGGGATAGAAGCCTATGAAGCATATCAATGCAAAGACCAGGTATGCCACGGTCAGCGCCCGGCCAAGCCGTGGCCAGCGTCCCTGCTGTATCCATTCTAGGGTCAGGGTCGCGCCCAGCACCAGGAAGGGTACGCTGGCAAAATAGTGGTAAATATACGTACCCCGAGGAACCAGGATCCACGGAAGCAACTGCGCCAGCAGGCCAATGACTACAAAGGCATATTTATGGCTCACCATGGACTGCCAATGCAATGCGCCCTCCTGGCCCTGAATCTCATAGACATGTCCCCGGCACCAGATCAACGCGCACACCAGGATGCCCACCAGTCCGCCAATCCACACCGCAGGATTGCCAAAGCAGAAAATGGCGTAGCCATATCCCGCGGGCACATACCGGTCGGAGGCAAAGTACATGGGACGCTTGATGAACAGCCATTCATACCAGGGCGAATAGAAGGGATGATCCATTCCAAGCCCGGGGGTGCTGTGGTAATTGTACATATCCTGCTGCACCCGGATGACCTTCTCCAGGAAGTCCCGCAAGGAGAGTTTCCCATAGCATGCCATTTGCGGAATGTAGCTAAGCAAATAAATTGCCACCGGTACCAGAATGAAAAACACCACGCACCACAGGCACAGCCAAACCAGCCGCGTCAGCGTTTCCCGGCTGCGCCGTATGAGCGCCTCCCGTTGATCCTTGCTCAAACCGCCTGCCGTGGACAGCAGCTCCTTGGCCTGATACGACAGACGAATATGCCGCCAGCAGGTCCAGAAGAACAATACCGCCAGCCCGGCCCCGGCATACAGCCCGATCCACTTGCTGGCAATCCCCAGGCCAATGGATACACCGCTCCAGGCGAGGTCGGTGAGCATGGGTTTCATGCCAGCCATCAGGTCCCGCTGCATAAAGCGAAGCATAAAGAAGAAGCTCATCATGATAAACAGCACCGGAAAGCTGTCAATGGTGGCAATGCGCGTTTGGGTCAGATGCATGCAGTCCAGCGCCAGCAACGCCATAGCGGCAAAGGCCAGATCCCGCCTCTTGGTCAACTGCTTGGCCAACAGGTACATGAATGGCAGCATCAGGATACCTGCCATGCAACCCGCAAACCGCCAGCCAAAGGGAGTCATGCCAAAGAGCGCAATGCACCAGGACATGAGCACCTTGCCCAGGGGCGGATGGGTCCATTCATATACGGAGGTGCCGTTGAGCAGCTCAAAGGCTGTGCGGGCATGGTAAATTTCATCAAAGTAGGTGCTGTTATACCAGCTGGGTTCCCCCTCCAGGGTATCTTGTTCATCCAGCAGGTTTTCCGGATCGCTGAACAAGGTGGAGGCCTCGTTGGCATGCACACGGCTTACCACCTGCGCCGGGAGCACCGTTTGATCCTCCAAGCGGAAAATCACTTCATCCAGGATCAAGCCGATTTGCTGCGCCGTAATGCGTACATAGCGCCCGGAAAGAGACCTGGGCGTACCATAGCCATCGTAGGTCCGCTGCCCGTTGGCATTGACCGTATAGGGCGTGAGGTACATCCAGCGGAAGCATTGGCCCTGATCCATCTGTGCCCAGTACTCTTCGGACCACAGTTCCCCATCTTCGCTGACAGCCACGGAGAAGTCGCTGTAACTCACCTGGGCAAAGTAGAGCATGCGGAAATCGTCATAGTGGGCGCCCAGGTCGATCACCACTTGCTCAGTGGCGTCGGTGGATTTCCAGGGATTCTGGGGCGCCTTGGTGCTGCCCAGGTTGCAAAGGGCCAGCGCCCCGTATACCAGCGTAACCGCAGCCACCAGCACGGCGTCCACCCGCTTCCAGTGCAGGCCCGCATCATAGCGCAAATCAAGCACATTGCCAGGCTTGGCCGGGAGTTGAACAGGTTTTCCCAGCCGCAACCCCCCATGCGCCTGCTGGGGTTGGTTTTCCACCATCACCCGCTGTCCGGTCCACACGGCCAGCAGCGCACTCAATACATTGACAAGGGAAATCAGATTGTTTAGCCAGAGCGTATCATTGTTCAGATGCCCCATGCTGGAGCCCAGGCGTAGAGAATTGTCCAGCACGATACCCGCATTGACAAAAATGGTCAGGGTACCACAAATCATCAGCAGCAGGATGCGCCAGTCCCGATGCTGCAAAAAGGCCAGGGCAAAGAACAGCAGCGCCGGGAACAGATACCGTTCATGCATCTTCAGCCCAAAGACACAGAGCAGCATGAACAGCATGCCACCCGCCAGGGGCAGATTTTCCAGTCTGCCACCCCGCAGATACATGCCCAGCGTCAGCAGAATGCACAACGCCATGGCCGGTACACCCAGCCAGGTATACGCGGGCTGCACAAACGCCGCCACCAGGTAGTATACCGTGAAGCAGGCCATGACCGCAGGCTCCGCCCAGAACCAGCGAAGTTTTCCACGCTGGCGTATCCAGGTAACGGCACTCCAGGCGGCACACAGCAGCGCAAAGGCCACCGGCAGCTGCCAGCCCGCAGAGGCCGTAGTACTCACCCAGTTCCCGTCAAAGAGGTAGTACAGGTTGGCCATGTTCACCGTGGCATAAGAATACGAGGCAAGGGTATTGCTGTACAGGGTGAAAAGCCAGTTCCAGTTCAACCCACTGCCCAGGGAGAAGGGCAGCACCACCACCAGCGCCGTGAGCACGGCAATGCCCGCTCCCTGCAGCATGGCGCGGCGGTCCTCACGATGCTTGACCCAGACAATCCCCATTGCCAGCAGCCCCAGGAAACCCAGCATCAGCGCCTGGGGTTTTACGAGAACGCAAAGCATATACAGGGGCAGAGCGGCCCGCCAGTTGCGCCGCATGGCCGTCAACGCCACCAGCGCCAGCAGCAGGCAGAGCACGCTGTCCATCTGGCACCAGGCCGCGCTGTTGAGGAAGAATGCCGGATTAAAGGCCATCAGTGCCGCCAATACCGCCGCAGGACGGTCTCCCAGCTTTTCCCGCCCGACACGGTAAAGCAAATAGGACGCACCCAGGTCGCAGGCCATGGGCACCAGTTTGATGACCAAGACGGACATCACGTCATAATAAGAGCCGATGCCCAGGGTGGCAAACCAGCTTGCAAAGCCCGCCGGGGTTATCCCGTTGAGCAGATTGATGATTCCGTTATCCAGCCAGAGCACGTACAGGTACGCCGGCGGATAGTCACAGAACTGGTCCGCCGCATAAAACCCAGCCGGCCCCAGCTGCGTCATGGACGCACCCCACGCCCGGAAGCAGTTCACGTCCACCTGATAGCCGCTGACCAGGCACGCGACCACCACCCTTGCCAGCGCCGCGGCAATCAGGGCAACCACCAAAAAGGCAGGTGCATGCTTTTTCTTCTCCATGGGGACGAGAGGCTCTTTTTCACGGCGCCGCATTATTACGTCACAGGCGACCAGGGCGGCTAGGACATAAAGTGCCGAAATCACCAGCAGCCACGGCCAGAAGGGATCTGCCTCCCCCTCCTGGACAGGTTCTATTACGGTTTCCTGCACATCGGGCTCGAACCACAGGCTGGCCACCCCGTCGCCAGGGACAATGTTCACCTCTCGCAGGGAAAGATTGTCAAAGACGGCGGTACCGCGGCTTTCTCCGCTGTAACCACCCAAGCGTGCAAAAACCGTTACCTCCGTCTGCTCCGGGCCGGTCTCGCCATACAGCTCCACATACTGCCATTCCCCTGCCGTGTCGTAAACGCTTTCGCTGAACACATACAGTCCCTCCACGGACAGGTTGGCGCCCAGGCCGCTATCAGGAATCTGTTCGGCGCGGATATAGCCGGAGAGACAGTACAGGCTCTCCGGCTTTACCTCCACCCGCTGGGCAAAGCGGGCATCGTTATCCCCCAGGTTTTCAATTTGTACGCTGTGCTCGCCCTCCTGGGCATCCCCGGTAAGCACGGCGAAATTCGTATAGCCCTCCTGGCGGTTGTACTGGTCGGTATACCATCCATCCGGCATACCGTCCGCACCGATGATCTCAAAGCTGCCATTGTACAGCAGATTCTCTTCCGCTTCCTCTGCCAGGGATGCGGCAAAGCACATCGCCAGGCAGCAGCAAAGCATCAAGCATAGGAGCACCCGTTTGTACATGTTCACACCTCGACTTCGTAATTGGTGGGAATTTCATCCCAAGTGTTCGCAGTGGGCTTCAATCCCATGCACCCGCCTCAAAGGCGCAAGGCACATGGCGCAGCCCGGCCGCAGTAATCTCCACCACATCAAAACGAGCGGAACGCTCCATCCATTCCCTTTCCAGCAAAAACGCTGAAGCCGCATGGATAATTCGCCTTTGCTTGGCAGGGGTCACACGGCACATGCCCTCCCCCGCAGCGCCGCGGCCCGACGCCTTTACCTCCACAAAAACCACCTGTTCGCCGTCCTCCATGACCAGGTCCAGCTCCCCGTCCCCACCGCGGTAGCGCCGGGCAAGCGTGCGCATTCCCTGCGCACACAAGTAGGCTTCCGCCATTGCTTCCCCCTGGCGTCCCAGGGCGTCCGCTTTCATGGACTGGGCAGGAGTTTTTTAAGAAAACTCCTGCGGTGTTCCGGCAGGGGACCATATTGCCGCAGGGCCGCCAGATGCTCCGCCGTGCCATACCCCTTATGACGTGCAAAGCCATACTGTGGGTAGCGGCTGTCCAGGTCGATCATCTGCCGGTCTCTGGTAACTTTTGCCACTATGCTGGCCGCCGCAATGGCATAGGAGGTTGCATCCCCCTTGATAATGGGGATTTCCATGCCGTGCAATCCCAGATTCGTCACCGCGTCAATCAGAAATACATCCGCGGGGACCTGGGCTGCCGCCACCCGCATAGCCTTGCGGGTGGCCTCCAGAATGTTGATTTCATCAATCTCCTGGGGGGACACCTGGCCGATGCCCACGTAGCGGGCCACAGCCATGATCTGCTCATAAACCTTTTCCCGGCGGCTCTCGGACAGTTTCTTGCTGTCATCCACCCACTCCAGCACCGGTTCCGGCGGCATCACCACGCAGGCCACCACCACGTTGCCGGCCAGGGGACCACGGCCCACTTCATCCATGCCGGCCACCACCATTCCCTGTTCCCAGAAGGGACGATCCGTGGACAGCAGCTGTTCCGCGCGCTGCCTGCGGTCAATTTTCGCCATGGTTTTCCTCCTCACGCGGTGCAGCGCCGGGCGAGGCTATGCGGCGCCGCGTCTCCTGGGCAGGCAGCTCCAGGGTAATCCGTCCCAGCTTGCCGGCGCGGAACTCGTCCAGAACCACCGCGCAGCCGCGGTCCAGATCACACACATTGCCCTTCATCAGGAAGCCCCGTCCCCGGCACACGCCTTCCAGCAGGTCCACCCCGCGCAGGGATACATCCTTGAGCTTAAAGCGTTCCGCCACGCGACCCGGGCACGCCTGGAGGAGATCCTCCAATAAGTGAATGGCCAGCATGGCCACATCCACCACATCATCCTTCACCGTACCGATGTAGCACAGCCGCTCAGCTGCCCGCTTGTCATCCAGCCGGGGCCAGAGCAGTCCGGGGGTGTCCATCAGCTCCAGGTAGGGCGTGATTTTCACCCACTGATTCGCACGGGTAACGCCGGGCCGGTCCCCCACTTTGGCAATACTGCCGCCATGGAGACGGTTGATAAACGTGCTCTTGCCCACGTTGGGTACGCCAACGACCATTGCGCGCACGGTCTTGCGCACGCCCTTTTCCGCCGCGCGTTCCACAGTCTCCCGGGCGGCGCGCTCAATCATTTCCAAGGCTTCCTTCACCTTTCCCGCGGTGGAAACGTAAGCCATGGCGTCCAATCCCTGTTGGCGGAAAAAGCGCAGCCAGGCCTGTGTCCCGTTGGGATCAGCCAGGTCGGCCTTATTCAAAAGCAGCACCCGCGTCTTTCCGCCAATCAGTCGGTCCAGGTCGGGATTACGGCTGGCATGCGGCAGGCGTGCATCGCAAAGCTCAATCACCAGATCCACACGGCCAAGCTGCTGTGCCAGCTGCCGCTTTGCTTTCGCCATGTGTCCCGGGTACCAGTTAATGTCCATATCGCACCTTCCAATATCTGGAATTCCCATGAGAAAATGAATTTCCCTTATGTAATACCATTCTTTCCCGGAAAATGCAAGGGTTTTCTTCATTATATTGATTTCAGGTTGCATTAGAAAGCAGGAACGGGGGTAGCCATATGGCGAAAAATATCGTATAATGTCATAGACATTCCGAGAAGGAGGTAACGCAAAAAATGCGTACAGAACATCGTCCAGCGCCTGGACGCTCTCGCCGCCGTTCTTCCAAAGCGCGGTCGTTCTTTATGGGCTTTGGCGTACTTGCCTTTGGCGTGTTGCTTGCGAAATATGCGGTCATCCCCCTGCTGGTATGGGTGCAGACCCTGGTGGGAGGTGCGCCATGAAACATATTGGACGCTGGTTTGCCAAGGTACTGGGGAGCGCCCTGTGCATTGTGCTTATTTTTGTTATGCTCCCGTATGCCAGCCGGCTTGCGGCACAATGGATGCCGGATCTCAGCGGCGCGGCGCTGACCCAGTCCGCCACGCTTGCCCGTGAGATCCGTTCCTCCGCCCGTCTGGAAACCACCACCGTGGATGAGCAAGGCGTGCTGACCTCCACCACCACGGCGTTTCTCATTGGGGTAGTGCAATCTGTGGCCATCAGCTATGACTATCACGCCAGTGTAGGCATTGACTTAAGCAAGGTTGCCATGGACGTAAGCGGGAATACGATCACTTTTTACCTGCCCGAGCCTGAAGTGCTTGCCGACAGCCTAACGCCCGATTATACCAATTCCACCATCAATGATACCTGGTACACCTTGACGGATGAACGCCGGCAAGCCTTGCTGGAGGAGGAACGGCTGGCACGCCGCGCAGCCGTCACCCAGGAGCAGTCCTCCGCACAGGCTGCCTGGGAGAATACCGTTGCGGTATTTGAAAACTATATTGCGCAATGGCTTCAGCTGGCCAACAGCCGCTTTGTTTGCCGGTATGAACCCTTGCAGACGGCGGAATAGCGAGTTTAGGCAATCCTTGCCCGCGTCAGCGTGCTGCAATGCAAATGCCTGCCACACGTTAGAAAGATCTAGGACTCGGTACAAAGCAAAGTATCTCCCATAGCATTTTCCT
This sequence comes from uncultured Eubacteriales bacterium, assembly GCA_900553295.1. Classification (GTDB taxonomy): domain Bacteria; phylum Bacillota; class Clostridia; order Christensenellales; family Aristaeellaceae; genus Egerieenecus; species Egerieenecus merdigallinarum. Next base: position 16,800 of record USCR01000002.1, read on the forward strand.
CCTTGTTGATTCGGCGCAGAGGATGCAAGCCCTCATGCCTGGGACCGCTTGTTCAGCAGTTCCCATTAGGAAAAGACAAAAAAAGTTCCGCACTCCCATACCGGGAACACGGAACTTTTTTTGCCCTCAGTCTTACACGCGCTTAACTTCCTTAAGCTTGGCCGCCTTGCCCTGCAGGTTGCGCAGGTAGTACAGCTTCGCGCGGCGCACTTTACCGCTGCGGATGATTTCCACATGATCCACGCGGGGAGAATGCATGGGGAACGTACGCTCCACGCCAATGCCATAGGAAACGCGGCGGACCGTGAAGGTTTCACGTACACCGCCATTGCGCATGGCGATCACAACGCCCTCGAACGCCTGGAGACGCTCGCGGCTGCCTTCCACAACCTTGACCCACACACGAACGGTGTCGCCAATGCTGATCTTGGGCAGATCGGTACGGAGTTGCTTCTGTTCGATAGAACGGATAATCTCATTCATTGTAAGTGTTCCTCCTTCCCTCATAGACGTTCATGCGCAAGTCAATGCCTGGCAGCGGAACGCCCGTATGTCACAACGAGGATTATAGCATATTTTCGCTCTGTATTGCAAGTGCTTTTTTTAAAAAAAGTCAGTCTTTCCCTGCTCTCTTCATAAGTCTGTTTCCCTTGTTCCGTCTCCTCCCACGCCAAGCGCCTTGGGGCAATTCGCATTGAATTCGCAAGACGTCCTGCTGTGGGTAACTGGCGTGGATGTGTCCACCATGCATTTGTACAATGCTTTGCGCCGCGGAAAGACCGATGCCGCATCCGCCGCTGCTTTGGGAGTGCGCCGCGTCCCCCCGATAGAAGCGCTCAAACAATGCATCCGGTTCACAATCCGGCAGTGCATCCACCGTGTTTTCCACCGCCAGACGGGCTTGCCCCCGTATGGATTGAAGCGCGATGGAGATGCGTCCGCCACGGTTGGTGTACTGCATGGCATTGTCCAGGAGCACCACAAGCAGCTGTTCCAGCGCCTCACGGTTTCCGCGAAGGAGCAAGGACGGAGGTACTTGCGTTACCAGCGACAGCCCGCGCGCTTCCAAGCGTTCATCATACGTGGTAAGGAGATTTTGCAGCAATGTCGCGAAATCCAGCTGCTCTTCCTGGGCACGCAACTGGCGCTCGTCCATTCGCGCCATCATCAGCAGCTGGCGGAGCATGCCGCTCATGCGGCCCACCTGGACACGGATATTTGCGCTCCAGCGGCTCTCTCCCCCGTGAAGCTCCAGCGCATCCAGATTGGCCAGGATGATGGCCACTGGCGTTTTCATTTCGTGACTGGCATTGGTAATAAACTGCTTTTGCCGTTCCACGTTACGGCCATAGGAACGCGCCACCTTGGATGCCACCGGTTGGAGAATGCAAAAAAGCAGTATCCAGCATACCGCCCCCACCGCCAGAGCGCCACGCAACATATTATACAGGCCCTGAAGCGCAATGGCGTTATCCAGCAGGATCATGCGTGCTGATCCATCCACATTGCGCTGCACGCGGTATTTATAGGCGCCCACCTTGCCGCTATCCCCGGTGGTGCGGAGGATTTCCGCCACGCAGTTCTGCACGGAAACCCCCGCATCCTCCACGATGCCCCGGGACTGTACGGATACGATCTCCCCGGTGGCATCCGTCGCGATATCGTAAAAGCCGGCAGGAAACATGCGTTCTCCCGGCTCATACCCAAACATTGCTGGGGAAGCGGGCTGCGTATATCCGTTCCTATTGTCCAGCATCATGCTCAGAAAACGTTCAGAGTCCCGTTCCAGCATCATATAACTGGCAACGATCATGCCGCCTATGACCAGTACCAGCAGGATTGAAAAGGCTCCCATAGCGCCCCAGATAAAGCGCCGCCGAAGCATGCGGATCATTTGCCTACCTCCAGGAAATAGCCCACGCCCCGTTTGGACCGTATGGCAGCCGATGCGCCCAAGGAAGCCAGTTTCTTCCTAAGATATGATATGTATACCCAAACCGTGCCGATCTCCGCCTCGGAGTCCATGCCCCACACACGGCTAAGCAGGTCATCGGCCGAGTAGATTCGCCCTGGATTGCTGATGAACAGCTCCATGAGCTTGTATTCCAGCTTGCTCAAGGGTTGGGACGATGGCCCGCAGCACAGGGCGGCCCGTGACGCATCCAGGCGCAGGCATCCTGCGCTCAGCGTTCCCTCAGCTCCCCCATGGCGCAACAGCGCCTTGACGCGAACCAGCAGCTCCGCCATGGCAAAGGGCTTGACCAAATAGTCATCCGCCCCCAGCTCAAAGCCCCTCACCTTGTCCTCCACTTCTCCCTTCGCCGTAAGCAGAAGCACAGGAGTCCGCATGCCCTGGTCACGCATACGCGCAAGCACTTGCAGGCCGTCCATGCCCGGCATCATCACATCCAGGATAACTCCGTCATATCCGCCGGCCTGGATCATTCGCAGCGCATCGTCGCCACGCAGGGCCGTATCCACACTGTATTGATGATAGGTTAATATGTCCGCGACAGCTTCTGCCATGGCGAGCTCATCTTCCGCCAGAAGTAACCGCATAGCTCGTTCACCTCAACGTTTTTATCATAGCCGTCTGCGCCCTGCTTTGCAAGTTGCTGTCCCAATCCTTCACGGAAAGTTTGCACTGTGTTCACATTTCTTCTGTATCATTGCTTTGTGACGGCCTTTCCAGGATGGCAACCTTTTCCCGGGCAAATGCATATAAAAATGTGAACGATTTAAGAATTCCGCTGGAATCCGTTGACAACCGCGGGAATTGTCCGTATAATCGTAGCGTGCTACACAAGCAGGAAAGGGAGATGATGTCATGGGCGAGGAAGACTTGGATGTGGGCTTCCTCCTCAAGCGGATCAGCACGGCCATCGTACGCAACGCGGATCAAGGGTTCAAGCCCATAACCCTGAGCCAGATGCGGGTGATGATGTATATCGCTCACCAGCAGGGACACGCCTGCTGCCAAAAGGATATTGAGGCGCGCTTTGGCGTGGCGCATCCCACCGTGGTGGGGCTGTTAAAGCGCCTGGAAGCCAAGGGGCTTGTCGTCACATCCATGAGCGAAAAGGATAAGCGTCGAAAGGAAGTTTACCTCACTGCCGCCGGTAATGCGCTGCTGGACGATGCGGCAGTCCACCGGACAGCCATGGAGCAGCAGCTGCGCAAGGGATTGACCGAGGACGATCTGCGTCTATTGCGGCGGTTATTAACACAGATTTACCAAAATGCCCTGGAGGCAACGCACGGCCCCTGCTCCACGCCGATATGTGACCCGTTGCCGTCAACGCCTACCATTGAAGAAGGTGAACATACACATGGATGATAAGAAAAGGAAGAAAATCATTATCGGCTGCGTCATCGCCATGATTGCGGTGATGATTCTCAACAGCCTCGTATACAGCCAGCTGTTCAGCACGCAAACGCAGCAAACGGAAGTAAGCTACAACACCTTCCTGGACGACCTGAATGCCAAGAACGTGGATAAGGTCCAGGTGGAGCAGGACGTGATCTACTACACCCGCCGCTCGGAGGGCACCGGAGATTCCCGTCTGCCTGAGTGGCTCATTGCTACCAGTCCCCAGCATTATTATTACACCATCGCCATGAATGACCCGGAACTGGTGGACCGGCTGTATGCCGCGGGAGCGACCTTCTCCCAGGTTCGTCCCCAGGAAACCTCCATTTGGACGGTGCTGCTGGTAAATCTGATTTTGCCGTTGCTGCTGTTCTGGGGCTTGGGCACGCTGCTGATGCGCAGGATGCAAAAGGCCGGCATGGGCGGCAACTTCATGTCCTTTGGCAAAAGCAATGCCAAGGTATATGTGAAGGCTGACGGCGGCGTGAAGTTTGCGGACGTAGCCGGTGAGGACGAGGCAAAGGAAGCGTTGCAAGAAATTGTTGATTTCCTGCACAATCCTGGAAAGTACCAGCAGATTGGTGCCAGCATGCCCAAGGGTGCGTTGCTGGTGGGCCCGCCAGGTACGGGCAAAACCTTGCTGGCCCGTGCTGTGGCCGGTGAGGCGAACGTGCCCTTCTTCTCCATCTCCGGGTCGGAATTTGTGGAGATGTTTGTGGGCATGGGCGCCGCAAAGGTGCGCGACCTGTTCAAGCAGGCGGCGGAAAAAGCGCCGTGCATTGTGTTCATTGACGAAATCGATACCATCGGCAAGAAGCGTGATGCCAAGGGACTTACCGGCAATGACGAACGAGAGCAAACCCTGAACCAGTTGCTCACGGAAATGGATGGTTTCGACGCATCCAAGGGCGTAGTCATTCTGGGTGCATGCAACCGGCCGGAAATTCTGGACCCCGCGCTGCTGCGCCCGGGCCGCTTTGACCGCCGCATTCCTGTGGAACTTCCTGACCTGACGGGCCGGGAAGAGATCCTGAAGGTGCATGCCAAGAAGGTAAAGCTCTCCGATCATGTGGATTTCCGGGCCATTGCCCGGGCCGCAGCGGGTGCCTCCGGTGCGGATTTGGCAAACCTCATCAACGAGGCCGCCCTGCGCGCCGTTCGCATGGGCCGTGACAAGGTGATTCAGGAGGACCTGGAGGAAAGCATTGAAACCGTTGTGGCTGGTTTCAAGCGCAAGAACCAGGTGCTGAATGAAAAGGAAAAAGCTGTGGTCAGCTATCATGAGGTCGGGCACGCCATGGTGGCTACCTTGCAAAAGGCTTCCGCGCCTGTGACAAAGATTACCATTGTTCCCCGCACTTCCGGCGCGCTGGGTTACACCATGCAAGTGGATGAAGACGAGCACACGCTGCTCACCCAGGAAGAGCTGGAAAACAAGATTTGCACGCTCACTGCCGGCCGTGCCGCGGAGATGATTGCATTCCATTCCGCCACTTCCGGCGCCTCCAACGATATTGAGCAGGCCACCAAGCTGGCACGTGCCATGGTCTCCCGCTTCGGCATGAACCAGGACATCGGCATGGTAGCGCTGGAAACCGTACAGAACGCTTATCTGGGTGGCGATACCTCCCTGAGCTGCTCCGATGCGCTTGCCGAGGAAATCGACCGTAAGGTGATTGCACTGGTGAAGGCGCAATACGAGCGTGCTGTAGCCCTCCTTACCGCGCACCGGCCGCAGCTGGATTATCTGGCCAAGGAGCTGTACGAGAAAGAGGTACTCTCCGGCGAAGAGTTTAACCGGATGATGCAGCAGGGGCTCCCGCAGGAACAGGAAGATGCGGCGCCATCCACCGCCAACTAAACAGTTATCCTCCTTCGAAGGCTGTCCTTTCCTATGGGCAGCCTTTGAAGGCGTAATTTATGGATAAGAGAAGGAGGAAAGACGATTTATGATCAAGCGTCTCGCGGGAAGTATCCGCGAATTCAAGAAGCCAACGCTTCTAACGCCCTTGTTGATGATCCTGGAAGTCGCAATGGAATGCTTGATTCCCATGATCATGTCCAAACTGGTGGACTATGGTATTAACGAACAGAACATGCAGCAGATTTTTTTCTGGGGAATACTGCTGGTATGCGCTGCGGCATTGAGCCTGTTCTTTGGTGCCATGGCTGGCCGCACCGCCGCCGTAGCCTCCTGCGGTTTTGCGCGAAATCTGCGGCACGACATGTATGAAAACATTCAAACCTTTAACTTCCGCAGCATTGATAAGTTCTCCACCGCCAGCCTGGTAACCCGCCTGACCACGGACGTTACCAACGTGCAGAATGCTTTCCTGGTCATGACGCGCATGGCTTTCCGTTCACCGGTTATGCTCATTTTCGCATTTATCATGACTTTTTCCATTGAAGCGCGCGTGGCCTGGGTCTTTTTGCTAGTGACACCATTGCTGGCCATTGGTTTGTTCCTGATTATCTCCAAGGTACATCCGCTGTTTACCACCATCTTCCGGACCTATGATAAGCTGAACGCGGTGGTGCAGGAGAACCTGCACGGCATCCGCGTGGTAAAGAGCTTTGTGCGTGAAAAATTTGAAATTGACAAATTCAACGGCATTTCCGAGCGTATTTTCAAGGACTTCTCCAAGGCGGAGAAGCTGCTTTCCCTGAACATGCCGCTGATGCAGTTCTGCATGTACGCCTGCATGATTCTCATCTCCTGGGTCGGTGCCCGGCTAATCGTTACCACCGGCGGCGATCCTGTAACGGGCTTCTCCACAGGCGAATTGATGAGCATGCTGACCTACGTCATGCAAATCCTCATGAGCCTGATGATGCTCTCCATGATTTTCGTCATGCTGACCATGTCCCGTGCCAGCGCACAGCGTATTACCGAAGTGCTGGAGGAGCGCAGTGATCTGCATGATGGCGAAAAGAATCTGAAAGATGTACCCGATGGCAGCATCGATTTCGAGCACGTGAATTTCAGCTATTCCGGCAATAAGGATCACCTGAGCCTGAAGGATATTTCCCTTCATATCCCCTCCGGGGCCACCGTGGGCATCCTGGGCGGAACAGGCAGCGCCAAATCCACGCTGGTCAACCTGATTCCCCGGCTGTATGACGTAACCGATGGCAAGGTTTGCGTGGGCGGCCACGATGTGCGTGACTATAATCTGGAAGCGCTGCGCAACCAGGTTGCCGTCGTACTGCAAAAGAACGTGCTCTTCTCCGGCACCATCAAGGACAATCTCCGCTGGGGCAACGAAAATGCCACGGACGAGGAAATGCTCCATGCCTGCCGCCAGGCACAGGCTGATGAGTTCATTCAGTCCTTCCCCAACAAGTATGATACTTATATTGAGCAGGGTGGTACCAACGTATCCGGCGGACAGAAGCAACGGCTTTGTATTGCCCGTGCCCTGCTGAAAAAGCCGAAAATACTTATCATGGATGACTCCACCAGCGCCGTGGACACGCGGACGGATGCCATGATCCGCAAAGCCATGCGCGAAGAGTTGCCCCATACGACCAAGCTGATTATTGCGCAGCGTATCTCCTCGGTACAGGAAGCGGACATGATTATTGTGCTGGATAATGGCGCGATTTCCGCTGTGGGCACCCATGAGGAGCTGCTACGCACCTCCCCCATCTATCAGGAAGTTTATTATACGCAGCAGAAAGGAGGCAGCAACGATGATGAATAAAGGACGTGGAGCCATGCGCGGGCAACCTTTGTCCGGCAAGGCGCTGAAAAACCTGAATCGTCAAACCATTCAGCGGTTGATGCAATACATCAGCAAGTATAAGCTTCCCTTCATTGCCGTAGCTGTCTGTATCATTATCAGTTCAGTGGCCTCGGTTGTGGCGTCCCGTTTCCTGCAGACGCTGATTGATGACTATATCGAGCCGCTTCTTCTCCAGCCTGTGCCTAATTTTTCCGGCCTGTCGCGGATGCTGTGCCTGATGGCTGCGGTCTATCTGGCTGGCGTACTCGCAACGCTGCTGTATAACCGTATCATGGCGGTTATCGCTCAAGGCACGCTGAAGGAAATCCGTGATGACATGTTTGCCCACATGCAGACCTTGCCCATCAAGTATTTCGATACGCATACCTTCGGCGATACCATGAGCCATTTCACCAACGATACGGATACCCTGCGGCAGATGATTTCCCAGAGCATTCCGCAAGTGTTTGCCTCTGCGATTTCTGTTATCGCGGTGTTCTGCACCATGCTCTCCATCAGCGTATGGTTGACGCTGGTGGTATTGCTGGCAACAGCGCTCATTCTGCGGATAACCGCCAAAATTGCTGGCAACTCCGGCAAGTACTTTATTGCCCAGCAGACCTCCTTGGCTGACGTAAACGGTTATATCGAGGAGATGATGAACGGGCAGAAAGTTGTTAAGGTATTCTGCCACGAAGAGAAGGCTATGGAGGAGTTCAATCGCCGCAATGACGAGCTGTGCGACAATGCTACCCGCGCCAACTCCTACGCCAATATTCTTGGCCCCGTAAATAACAATATGGGCCACTTGATGTACGCAGTGCTGGCCATTATCGGTGGCGCCATGGCCATTGTGGGCGTACCCAATCTGTCTTTCTCGGGGATGGGCGTGCTCACCCTGGGCGGCATTGCGGCCTTCCTGCAGTTGAGCCGGAACTTTATCCAGCCCATTTCCCAGGTCAGCCAGCAGCTGAACAGCGTGGTCATGGCCATGGCTGGTGCAGAGCGTATCTTCCAGCTGATGGATGAAAAGAGCGAGGAAGATCACGGCTATGTTACCCTGGTCAGCGCCCGCCGGGAGAAGGACGGCACGCTTACAGAGACGAAGGAAAAGACCGGCGTTTGGGCCTGGCGTCACCCGCACCAGGACGGCACCGTCACCCTTACGGAGCTGCGCGGCGATGTTCGCCTGGCCAATGTGGACTTTGCCTATGAAGAAGGCAAGGAAGTGCTTCACGACGTGACCGTTTGGGCCGAGCCTGGGCAGAAGGTTGCCTTTGTAGGTGCCACAGGCGCTGGCAAGACGACCATTACCAACCTGATCAACCGCTTCTACGACATTGCCGACGGCAAAATCCGCTATGACGGTATCAACATCACCAAGATACAAAAGCCGTCCCTACGCCGTAGCCTGGGCGTGGTGCTCCAGGATGTAAACCTGTTTACCGGCACGGTGATGGAGAACATCCGCTATGGCCGCCTGGACGCCACCGACGAGGAATGCAAGGCTGCTGCGCGGCTGGTGCATGCTGATGGCTTTATCGAAATGTTGCCGGAGGGCTACAACACCGTGCTCTCCGGGGATGGTAGTGGATTGAGCCAAGGGCAGCGGCAGTTGATTTCCATTGCTCGCGCCGCCGTGGCTGATCCCCCGGTAATGATTCTGGACGAGGCCACTTCCTCCATCGATACCCGCACGGAGTCCCTGGTGCAGAAGGGCATGGACAACCTGATGAAGGGCCGCACGGTTTTCGTCATCGCCCATCGCCTTTCCACCGTGCAAAACTCCGACGTTATCATGGTGCTGGATCACGGCCGTATCATTGAGCGCGGTAGCCACGACGAGCTGATCGCCAAGAAGGGCACGTATTACCGTCTGTACACCGGCGCTTTTGAGCTGGAATAATCCACCGTACGTTTCATCCAATCTACCCAAAAAGGCGTGCCGCAGATCGTTTGCGGTGCGCCTTTTTGCTATCCATTGCAGCGAATGAAAGCCGCGCTGTCTTCTCCCTGTGTGACATGCATCCCCCATGCTGCTTATCTTCCACCGCCAGTATTGCCGCAAAACTCCTAGTCACAGAGTATAGCGGCCAATACTCCTTTTGGGGGTATTTTCTCTGAACAAGCACAGGTTGCTTTTTCGCCATAAGAGCTTGGGGACATAGTAAAAGACCCGCGTCAGCGATAACTAACGCGGGTCTTTGTTTCTTTGCAATACCGGTCCACTCAAACTGGGCTAACCTGCAGCACATCCATCAAAGCGCTTACTGCTGCTTCCGTCAGGACCTGACAGGGTTCACACCGGAGGATCGCACAGGACCCAATCATCATCATGAACACGGCTTAATTATTATACGCCATTTCTCTCGAAAAAGCAAGCAGAAATTTGCGCCTTGCATAGCACGCTGTGAATGGGCATGCAGGGTACCTGACTGCAAAGTTTTTCCAAGCCTTCAGGCTACATTCGCCAACCTTTCAATCTTCTCCTGCATAACCTCCAGCGCCTTGTTCAGCTGCGGGTCGGCCAGGTCTCCGAATTCATACATGCCGTTGTCCCCCTCCGGGAGCGCTACCTCCACATCCGGGGTAATGCCGATGCCATGCACCGTGTTTCCATTGGGCGTGAAATATTGGGCAACCGTCACCTGCATGCCCGCGCCTTCGCTGCCAACGGGAAGGACATACTGTACCACGCCTTTTCCGTAGGATTGCACGCCCACCACCGTGGCGCCTGCCCGGTCCTGCAACGCCCCGGCAAGAATTTCTGAGGAGCTGGCAGAGAATTCATTCATCAGGATCACCAGCTCCAGGTTCTCCTTACCATCCTTGGAATACTCGTACTCCCTGGTGCCGTCCTTGTACTCCAGGTAGCAAACCGTACCTTCATCCAGGAAATGATCGGCAATGGAAACAGCGTCGCTCATCCATCCCCCGGGGTTATCCCGAAGGTCCAGAATGAGTCCCCTGGCTCCCTTCGCCACAATGTCCGCAAGCGCAGCGTCCACCTGTGTGGCGCAGTCTCCGGAAAATTCATAGAGGCGGATGTATCCCACATCTTCCGTGAGCATACCGCTCTCCACCCAGTTAACGTTCACCTGCGCACGATTTACCGTAAAGGTAAGCTCCTCGCCGTTTCTTTCCACCACCAGGGTCACCGGCTCGCCGGGATGGCCACGCATGATGTCCACAGCGTCGTTGAGCGTGTAGACTGTTACGTCCAGGTCATCCACCTTGCGCAAAATGTCGCCCTTATGAATGCCTGCTTCCCGCGCCGGACTGTTGTCAAATACGCGGCTGATGGTACAATCACCGGTAAGATAGGAGCCCGAAATCTGGATTCCCACACCGGCATAGTTTCCTTCATCTTCTTCCCACAGCTCAGCATAGTCCTCCGCCGTGTAGTAGAAGGTGTAGGGATCACCCAGGCCATACAGTAGTCCTGACGCCGCCCCGTCCAGCATATCCTGCTCATTCGCATCCTGGTAATAATAGGCATCCACAACATCCATCATTTCCAGTAGCGAATCCAGTTTCTGATACTGCTCATACAGTTCGCGGGAGATGGTCACGGTATCTCCGCTTTCCACCACATTCGTATCCGGATTGGCGGATGGTTCAGGCGTCATGGTCAGCAATGGGAGATACGCACAACCTGCGGCCATGCATGCCACCAACGCCAGCAGAAGGATCAGCTTTCCTTTTTTCATGCTTCACGCTCCTTTTCCGGCGGCATAGCTCACTTCCGCGCGACCTTATCACCGCCGCATTTTTTTAGCTCCATGAGAATTTTGAATGTCACCGCGTCCTCAAACTTACGCAGGTCCAGGCCTGTCTGGCGCTGCACCTTATCCAGCCGGTAAACCAGCGTGTTCCGGTGAATGTACAGCTGCCGCGCTGTGTCCGACAGGTTGAGGTCCTTTTTGAAGAACATCTCAATGGTGTAGAGCATTTCTTCATTGAAGAGCCGCTGTGTCTTTCGGTTGAACAGCAGGCTGTGATAATAGGCGCTGATTTCCTGGGGCAGTTCCATCAGGAAGCGTTCCAGCACCAGCTTGCTGAACATATAGATGCTGCTCTCCGGCTGGAAAATGCGTCCAACCTCAATGGCACGCCGGGCCTCGCTGTAGCTTTCCCGGATTTCCTCCAGGGTATTTCGGCAGCTGCCAATGCCCACGGTCATCTGGTGGGCGGTTTCGCTCATGAGCGTTTCCTGCAGTGCCTCGCTGAACTGAATCAGCTCGTCATTGCTCTCCGCATCGGTCATGTCGCGGATCAGCGCCACCGTATGGCGATCCATATCGATGAGCACGTCCCGCTCCTGCATGGGTACCAAGTCCCGCAGCAGGCTGAACGCACGCTCGTTTTCCGTTTGCACCATGTGGAAAACCAGCACGCAGCGCTTGAGGTCCTCCGGCAGCTGATGCTCATGAGCCAGTGCTTCCAGCTCGGCGCCGGTTAATTCCCCACGCAAGGTGCGGCGATAAACGTCAAAGGCATTCTCCTCCCGGCCGCCACCCCCTGCCAGGGTCGCTACCAGGGTTTCCGCCAGGGTAAGCACATCCCGTGCCCCGGGGAGCCGCTCTTCGCAGCTGAGCACTACGGCCGGTTGGGTAATACCCAAATATAATACGCCCCGCACGCTCTGAATCATCCCATCACTTATCTGCTCCAGCGGAAGCTGCTCGGTAGCGGACCAAGTTTCCGGGTCCTTGTCCATAATAGCCACTGGAATGGTCAACCGGCTCAATATGTTTTCCATCTGATCCATCAGATGCTTATCTACCATGCCCAAGACTCTCCTTCCGTAAAACACGTCTTTTTTATTATAGCACAGCTTCTGGAGACTGAAAAGAGAAAAGCAGCCGAAAAATGCAAATTTTTTGTGACTTTTTCACAAGGAAAAGGCCGGAATGACTCGCTTCGCAACTTGTCACTCCGGCCTTTTCCTGCCACAAAGGACGATGCACCCTTAGGGGAGTTCCATGACCATTTGTGTAATGATGTCAATGCATTCTGGCGGAATTGCCTTGAAAATACGCACGGTCAGCTGATCCAAGCCCTGCTGCAGGGCATCGTAGACTTCATTTTGGTAGGGAGCGGATTCCATGGGAAAAACCCTCATCTGCGTAAAGTCAGGTACGGCAGCAGCTTCCTGCACTTGGCCGGAAAGCGTGTGCTTGCACAGAAGCGTATCTTCTCCCAAGTAGGTTTGGGTGATACCCTCCGCCGAAAGCGTCTGCAAGTCCAGCCTGCTTTCTCCCGCCTGATGCAACCGCAGTTCCAGGCCCTCCGCGCGCAAGGAAGCGTTTCCCTGGTGATAGGCCTGCCAAAGCGTGTCCTGGGTGGAGAAGTGTGTTTCTCCCTCCATGAGCAGGGCATACGCCGCGCCTTCAGCGGCAGAATCATAGCTTTCCCCGGCTTCTGCGCTCAGCAGATGCATACGTTGGGATATCGTTTGAGCACCATCCTGCTGGCTCTGGGACAGCGTATAGCGCAGCAGCATATCCTCCTCCTCCTGGGGAAGGGTTGCAAGCATATCCACATCCTGGCCGCTCCATCCCACGGAAAGCTGCCAGGGGCGTTCCTGCGATTCCCGCAAGTTACCGGAAATGATTGTTCCCACCGGTTCGCCGGTGGCATCCCACAATACGCTTACGTCATAGCCGTATTGATTTTCCCAGGATACCTGCCGGTTAAAATCCTGAACCATGGAAAGCCAGGCATTCCAGTACCCATCCCCATACATGGCGTCTGCCACTGCGGCGGCATCCGTCCGGGTAAGCAGCGTATTCGTCCATGCGTCCACCAACACCGCCAAATCCCGATCATCCAGGGAATAGCTGGTGCGCGCGCTGGCCGCTGGAATTGCATATCCAAGGAACATGCCTTCCTCATACTGCCCGTCCAAGGATAGCGTCCACTGTTCCACGTCGCTTTTCAGCGCCTGACCCAGGCTGGACCAGTCCATCCGCCATAGCGCCTGAGCAACATCCCATACCTCCCTTTGGGGCACGGTCAGCGCAACGCCCGGCATAAGATTGGTCGTAACATATCGCGTGCCCTGATACACATCCTCCTGGAGATAAAGGAGCTCTATTTCCGACATCACCAGCGATACGCGCAGCTGCTCCCCTGTCAGGCCAAGCTGAATCCGTACTTCCGCAGCATTCAGCAGCGCGATCATGGCATCCAGGGTACGTTGCTCCTCCTCATCCAGGTGCACGCCCAGGGCGTGCATGGCTTCAGAGGCCGCGTCCGTTTCCACGGTCAGCGCCATGCGCAAGCAAAAGCTGTCCGTTGTTTCCTGGGCATGGGAAGCGCACAAAGGCGTCCATGCCAGCAGCATCGCCAGCGTAAAAGTCAACCACCGTTGCCAGCCTTTCATGCTCTTTCCCCCATTCCCTGTACCGTGTTTCTTATTCTTCGTTCTCCGCGGCAGCTGAAGTGCCGGGTGTAGGCGACGCGGTGGACTCCTGCTCCACAAGCGGTAGTGCGCTGGATGTCGTGTCAGGGTCTGGCGTTTGCGTTGTCTCTTCCGCTACTTCAGGGGCTGCGGTGGGCGCCTCCGTCTGTTCCAGGGGCTGCGTCTCTTCCTCCGAGGAGGTTGCAAGGTCCGTGGGCGTCGCCTCCGCCATTTGCAGGATGAGCGCAAGCCCGCCCGCCGCATAATCGGCCAGCACCGCCTCCAGCTCTTGCTTGGATAAGGTAGCAACGTCTTGGGCGTCGGTCTCGTCGATCACCTGAAGCACCCAGGGGGATGTCGTCTTGAACTCACCCTGCAGCGTCAGGGTCATATCCCCCTGCTTCCAGGAAGCGTCCAGCTCCAGGGTGGTGGGATTACGGTTGGCGCTCAAGCTATGGAAATGCGCCAGCGCGGTAAGCTCCATGGCGTCGCCCTCCTCCGGAGTCAGGGTGAGGGTAAGGGATTCATACTGGTGTTGGCGGCCATCGTCGTCAATGCTCTCCCGGGTGGTGCGCAGCAGGGAATACTCCGTCTTGAAGCTGCCTTCGCCTTCCATCATTTGCCGTTCCACCACGCCCTGCACGCGCACACCGCTGACGCCCTCTTCCTTATCGGTTATGGAGAAGATCAGCGTATCCACGCTGCCTGCCAGGGTAACGGTCAGCGCGTCACCCTCCTGATAAATCATCAGGGTGTCGTAACCCGTTTCCTCAGCGGGAATAGGCAGTAGAATCTTGGTGTAGAGTACATCCCCCGTCAGGGCCATCTGCCGCTCCAGGCTGATGGTTCCGGTGAGGTCCATGGCATTGATACGCTGGGCATAATAGTCCGCCCAATCGCCGTTCAGGTAGGCCTCCACCTGGCTTTCGCTCATCACTCCAGATAGCAGTCCCCGCAGGTTTTCATCAATGAGCATGGAGCGCACCAGCGCCGCCGCCTCGGTCTTTACCGCAGAAGCAGGAATCTCATAGTTCACCTGCATGCGGGTTTCGCCGTCCTCCTGGCGAATCACCGTCGGCGCAGCAGCATATTCGTTCAGCCACATTTCCAGGGCCTGCTCATAGGGTGCCAGAGCCGGTTCCCAGCTGGCCACCCATGTTTCCTCGTCCACCTGGAGAATCTCCAGCCCCGCGGTGTACCACTGGGGGTTCAGTCCCTCGTCCTGGGGAAGCAGCTGCTGCAGCAGGCTCTCCGTGGCGGAGAAGCGGAGCTTGTCCTCCGGTGCCAGGGCGCTGGAGAGTACGAAAGACGTCTCATCGCCGAAGAACTGCGTCAATCCCAGCTGGGTTTCACCGCGCTGGAAATAGGCCTGGTACTGCGCCTGTCCAGAGGAGCGGATGCCCCGGATTTCCAGGGTCGTATCCTGGAAAAGGCCATTGAGCAGCGCCTCCAGCTCCGGGTTGCCTGTTGCCGAGAGCGTGACGCTTCCCTTCAGTCCGCTCAGCTCCATTTGGAGCATCATTTTCTCCGGCAAGCCGTCATATTGCGCCGCAAAAGCGCTCACGCAGGCAAAGGTCATCACCAGCGCCATGGTCAGGCAGATGATTCGCTTCATCACAGGAATTCCTCCTTTATCTTCATGGAGAACGCATTGTACTCGCTCATTGCGCGCCGCCCAACGCATCCAGAATCCGTTGCCATGCCTCTTGGGTTAGACCCTCGCTGATAAAGAGCAAATCCTCCTGAGGCAGTCGGAGCAGCCCCTGGAGCATATCCGCCGCCAGGCGTTCCGCGCTCTGCTCCTGAAGCGCCGTCAGCGCTTCCGTCCCCAGGGTTTCCAGGTTGGTTTCTCCCTCCCGCAGCTCCCAGTTGAAGCCGTCCCCATAGGCCAGGTTGATATACACGGTGGCCTCCTGGGTAACGCGCTTATCCTCCTTATAGGTAACCAGCACATTTCCGCTGGCCTCCGGGTTCATGCTTCCCAGGGCAAAGGTCATGTTGGGCTCCATCACCCAGGTCAGCAGCGTCTCATCGGGGAGGGTTTGTTCCACCCAGGCCTTGCCGGTCAGCAGGCTGCTGGCAATGTCAAAGGCATTCTCCAGCTCCGCTTCCCCTTCCAGGATGGTCTTTTCCTTGTTGCGCACGGTTTCGTAGCGGAAGGATTCGCTCAGCGTCCGATTGCCCCCGTCCACCTCCGCCACCCGTTCCCAGGTAAGGGTGTCCCGGTCGCTGCCGGAAACCGCAGGGGACTTGAGGGAAAGGGTATCCCGTGCCTCCTGGCCGTCGTCCTTCATGCTCCAGGTAAGGGTAACCTTGCGCTGACTGTCCGCATCCACACCGCACCGGCCAGTGTAGCTGAACTTAAGCACCTGCCCGATTTCATTCTCGTATACGGTGATTTCCTGGTCATCTGTAAACGTCAGGCTGGAAAGAAAGGCCTGTACCCGGGGCTCCTGGGCGGCATCCGCCAGTAGGCTCCCCAGCTGCTGGGCTTCTTCCTCAGGGATTTCATAGGTACGCATGTACTTTGCGGTACCCATTTTATCAATTTTTTTGGTCACGGACTTCTCTTCCATCCACGAAGCCAACAGCACCGGGAGATCATTCATGAGCCGCTTGGCCTCCGTGACCATGGTACCCTCCGTACCTGTGAAGCCGCCCAGGTTCAGCGCGGAGCTTTCCCCCAGCAGCAAGGCGATGGGATCTTCAGAAACTGCCGTAAGCGTAGCATCGGGCACAAAGGATGCATTCAACCGTTTGACGCCGTTCGCCTGGCGCTGGGTCAGCACCGCCGTGTCCACCCCATCCAGCAGCACCGCCGCACGGCTCCAGTCCTCCTGGGCCATATGCAGGGTTTCCACCTGAAAGGATACGTGGCTCAGCAGCAGATTCAGCGCCGCCAGCGTCGTTTCGTCAAAGGGCAGCCACGCGCCCAGCTCCATGCTCACCGTGGCCCGGATGGGCGCCTGACTTTCTTCCAGGCGCCACTGGGTCAGCTGTGGAAGCAGCTCCACTTCTGCCTGGGCCGAAAGCGGCGCAAGCATGCACAGGCACAGCAGCACCGCCAGCAGTTTCTTTAGCATCGCTCAATCATCCTCCTCTGATGTAACGTGGGAAGAGGCCTCAAACCCTGCCTGTTCGGAAAATTCCGCAGCGAACTCCGCCAATGCATCCCGCACTTCCTGGGCCGTAGGCAGGGTATTGATCCGGCCGCGCAGCTGTGCCGCCCCCCGCAGTCCATGGAAGTACCAGCCGATATGCTTGCGCATTTCCCGCACCGCCACGCGCTCGGGTTTCCAGCCCATGAGCAGTTCAATATGCCGCAGGGCCATGTCCACCCGCTGGCTCACCGTGGGTTCCGTCCAGGCCTCGCCCCGCAGCGCCTGCTTGATCTGACCAAACAGCCATGGATTTCCCATGGCGCCCCGGCCAATGAGCACACCGTCGCACCCGGTTTCCTGGATCATGCGCACGGCATCCTGCGGGGTAAAAATATCCCCGTTGCCCAGCACAGGAATATGTAGCCGCGCCTTTACCCGGGCGATGGCTTCCCAGTCGGCCTTGCCGCTGTACTGCTGCTGACGGGTGCGGCCGTGTACAGCCACTTCGTGAACACCCAGCTCCTGGGCCATCTCCGCCAGTTCTTCCACGTTGATGGTCGCCGCATCCCATCCCAGACGAAATTTTACGGAAACCGGCAGGGATGTGGCACCCACCACGGCCCGGATGATGGCCTCGGCCTTCTTCGGATCACGCATCAGGCCGCTGCCCTCCCCGGAACAGGCCACCTTATGGGCAGGACAGCCCATATTGATGTCCACGCCGTCAAATCGTCCTGTCTGGGACAGGCGTGCCGCCGCCTGGGCCATCAGCTCCGGTTCCTTGCCAAAGATTTGTACGAAAAGTTTGCCTTCCCCGGGCGCTTTTTCCAGCAGCTGATTGGTGGCCACATGGTTCTTGGGCGCATATACGTATCCCAGGGCGCTGATCATTTCCGTGGTGGCCGCATCGCAGCCCTGCTCAAAGCAGAGCAGCCGAAAGGGCCAATCGGTGATTCCCGCCATGGGGGCCAAGCGAATTTCCGTCATGCCTGCTTCCCCTTGGGAAAGGCTGCGATGCGGCAGGCAGTTTCAGCAAAGGGCTGGAGTATGATTCTCTCCTCTTTACCTTCGGTCCGGGGAGCAATGGGCGGGTCCGCAGGCACATGCACGCGGGTTTTCCACTGGGAGGTTTCCAGCAGCACAGCCTCCGTCCCCTGCTCCGTATCCCGCACATCGCACAGCGCCCGGCGCCAGTTTTCTCCCTGCACGGGCATAGCCAGCAAAGTATCCCCCCGCATCACGCAAAGAGACTGGTGATACCCCTCCGTCAGGCGCGCCTTTCGGGGAAGAAGCAGCGTAATCACATCCCCATCCCGGAACGTCCGGCGCAGCGTGAACATTTTTCCCGTCTCCGGGGCATCCCCGCCCTCGTCGTTCACCTGGACCATGGGCTCCACCGTCCAGGACGGAATGCGCAGTTTCAGCTCCGCCTCTGCGGGATTTTTCATGGACAGGGTAAGTGTCACACGCTCCCCCGACGTGGCAAGGGCCAGCTTCGCCTTTTCACGGCCCAGACGCAGGGTGTAGTGCCCAGGTACATACAGTCCCACGGCCGCCCCTGTGGCCGTGGCAGTGACGGCCGAGCGCATCCCTTCCGCGGTTCCCTGAAGCAGCGCGGCAAGGGTTTCTCTGGCGGTTTCCTCGGCCTCTCCGGGCGCATAGCAGTCCTTCACGCCGGCATTTACGCTCAGGCTGTTGACCCGCAAAAAGGGCAACAGTTTCCCTTCCGGCAGGAAAGCCGGCAAAGCATTCTCCATCAGGCACGCCAATGCCTCCGCCGCTCCGGGCTTTTCCGTTACCTGCCACACCCGGGCCAGGCTCCGCGCGGTTTCTCCCGCCGCCCAGCCGGACACGGCCGCCGAAGGGCTTCCGCCTGCCAGGTGCAGGTCAGCGGTAAAGGCACCCGTGGCTGTGCCGTGATAGCGCATGATCTTTTCATAGCCCGTATAACCGGCATCCAGATCCCTGGCGCTGCCGGAATACAATCCCATAAGCACCGGCAAACGGATGCCTTGTGCCAGCGCAGGCCCGAAGGTAGCCAGATGCTGCCGGGTGTAAAAACCGCTGGGGTCGTTTCCCTCGGCTTTCCGGCCGGCCGTCATTTCTTCCAGCGGCATCAGCTTTGCCGTAGGGCGTGACAAGGCAAACGTGCTCATGAGCCCGCTCCAGTCCATGGCGTCTCGCCGGGTCAGCTCCATGAGATGCAATAGCGCCTTCTTGCCTGTCACATTGTACAGGAACAGCAGCAGTTCCATCAAATTGGCCGCCTGACCCATGACGCTGCCATCCAGGCGAAGTTCCTCCCAGCGCTCACGCAGGCAAGCGCAATAGCGCATCATGGGCTCCAGCAATGTTTTCTCCCCCTGGTGGGCAAAGAGCCTGGCCACAGCCAGCATCACCCGGATTCCCTCCGCCGCAGGCAGGGGCAAGGAGCCGTCCGCTCCCTGGGCATTGAGCTGGACGCGCAGCCACTGCTCCACCTTCTCGGCCAGGGGTGCATTTTCACATAAATAGGCGCATGCCAGGGCGCCTTCCGCCAGGGCAGGCCCCATGGGCGCCTGCAAGGCCAGCGCGCATAGCTTCTCCAGCGTTTCCCGCGCAGAGCCTTCCAGCGCTATGGCCTCCGGCGCCAAGGGTGCCAAGGGCTGCATGGTCAGGGGGGCACGGGAAAACATGGGTTTCAGCGGCATATTCTTTCCTCCCGAATCATCCATCGTATCGATACATCCATGATAATCCGATGATATTATAGACGTTTTTTCCCGCATGTTCAAGTGCATGCGTAAACTTACGGCTTTCTTTGAGGGCCTGAGGCCTCCCAAAAGCCGGAAAGGTGCCGAAGGAATCATTTCCCCGCTGTCTTTGATAGAGTTGCTCCAAGGTTACTTCCTCAAAATTGCGCATAAGCGCTTCCTGCCCAGGGTATCCTTTTGCTGAAGGGAGGAGACAACGTGCTGGGATTTCTCTTTTCATTGATTGCCGGAGCGGCCATGAGCTTTCAGGGCGTAATGAATACGCGGCTGGGAGACAAGGTGGGCGTACTGGAAACCAATGTCTTTGTGCAGGGCACGGGGCTGGTGCTGGCCCTGGTCATTATGCTGATCTTTGGCAAGGGCAATCTGGCGCTGCTGCCGCAAGCGCCCTGGTATGCCTGGCTGGGCGGGTTACTGGCACCGGTGATCACCGTGACCGTCATGCTTGGCATGGGCATGCTCAACCCGCTACTGGCCGTTTCCACCATCCTGATTGCGCAACTTGGCGTCGCGGCGCTCATCGATAGCCTGGGTTGGCTGGGCGTTACACCTGCGCCCTTCACCTGGCACAAAGTGGTTGGCCTGGTGCTGATGTGTGCCGGCGTGGTATTGATGAAGTTAAAAAGCGCGTGAGATTTGCTTTGTTGCGGGCTGTAGATTGCCTCTTTCGGCATGATGCGCCATCATGTATATCATTTTCTTCCTTTCGCGTCCAGCGAAAGGTTTTTTTGTCGTACGGTTTTGCGGCGCAGCGCATAACTCGACCTTTTTCGAGGAAGGATACGACATGTATACGGAAGAACTTCCCTTGCATTACTGGAAACAGGAGGTAAAGCATGCTGCGTTCCTATTGCAAGCAGGATGCGCTGGTAGTCGCCCTGGATGGGGAACTGGATCATTTCTGTGCCCAGAGCATCCGCCGTCAGCTGGATGAAATGCTGGCGGATCCTTCCGTCCGGTACCTGGTGCTGGACTTTGACAAGCTCACCTTCATGGACTCCTCCGGCATCGGCGTTATCCTGGGCCGCTACCGCATCCTGCGGGACCGGGGCGGCAAAATGGCCGTATGCCATATGAATCCCCACATCGCCCGGATCTTTCACATGTCCGGGATGGATCGTATCATTCCCGAGCTGGACCGGGCATAAGGAGGAATGCTTTATGACGCGCAACCATATGGTGCTCACCTTCCCTTCCCTTGCGGAAAATGAATCCTTCGCCCGGGTGGCGGTGGCTGCCTTTGCGGTGCAGCTCAGCCCCACCCTCAGCGAAATTGCAGACCTGAAAACCGCCGTATCCGAGGCTGTAACCAACGCCATCGTCCATGGGTACGAAGGCTGCCGCGGAGAGATCACCCTGCGGGTCAGCTATGACGACCGTGGCGAGATGACCGTGGAGATTGAGGACCATGGCCGGGGTATTCCCGATGTGGCCCAGGCCATGGAGCCCTTTTATACTACGCAGCCTGAGCAGGAGCGTAGCGGCATGGGCTTTTCCGTCATGCAAACCTTCATGGATGATTTGGAGGTTGTGTCCCACCCCGGCGAAGGCACCCTGGTGCGCATGCGCAAGAAAATCGCCGCCGGGGTCCGGGCGTGACCTCTGCCTTCACAAAGGATTCCGTTACCCCGGAGGAACGCCGCTATGCGGAAGCGGCGGAGGATCATCTGCCCCTGGTCAAGATGCTCTGCCGCCGCTTTGCGCCGCTCAACCGAGAGCGGGAAGAGCTGTATCAACAGGGCTGCGTGGGGCTCATGAAGGCATTAAGCCGTTTTGACCCCTCCATGGGGGTGAAATTCTCCACCTACGCCGTCCCGGTTATCCTGGGGGAGATGCGGACCCTCACCCGTATCAGCGCCCCTTGCCATATTCCCCGGCAGGACCGGGAACTGCGGGCCAGGGTTCGCCGGGCCGAGGCCTTGCTTCGCCAGCAAAACCATCGGGAACCCACGGTAACCGAGCTGGCCATGGCCCTTCGCATGGACCCTGCGGAGCTCACCCTGGCCATGGAAGAAATTGCAACCGTTCCCCTGGACGCGCCGCTGGGCGGCAGCACGCATCCCGTAGCCGAGCTTATTCCCGATCCGCAGGGAGAAAGCTGGCTGAACAAGCTGCTCCTGCAGGATATGCTGGAACGCTTGCCCCAGCGGGAGCGCAAGCTGCTTTATCTGCGCTGGCGTCAAGGCTTGACACAGGCAGAAACGGCCCGTGCCCTGGGCATGACCCAGGTCCAGGTTTCCCGGGCGGAAATGCGGCTGAAAAGCCAGCTTCGCCGCCAATGGATGGACAGCGGTTAAGAAAACGAAAAACTTTCCCTCTTCCTCTCGCAGGATTCCGCAGGCCGGACGCGAATATACAATGCCAGTTTCCTGATTTTCGTTTTGCAAAGGAGCGTTCGTTGCCATGCCTGCCCGCACCAAAGATATGACCCGCGGCAATCCCACACGCCTTATCCTGACCTTTTGCCTGCCCATCGTCGCAGGAAACCTGTTCCAGCAGCTGTACAGCCTGGTGGATACCCTGGTGATCGGCCAGGTGGAGGGCGTAACGGCCTTGGCCGCGGTGTCTGCCGCGGGGTGGCTTGACTGGCTGGTGCTGGGGCTGGCCATGGGACTGGCGCAGGGCTTTTCCATTCAGGTGGCGCAGTGCTTCGGCGCGGCAGACTATACCGGCCTTCGCCGGGCCGTGGGACAGAGCCTGCTGCTGTCCGCGGGGGTGGTGGTACTGCTGACTGTACTCTCCCAGTCCCTGCTCTATCCCGCGCTGGTGCTCCTGCGTTCTCCCGCAAATACCATCGACCTCACCTGCGAATATCTCCGCATCATTTTCAGCGGCATTACCCTGGTCATGGGGTTCAACCTGCTGTCGGGTATTCTGCGCTCCTTGGGAGACAGCCGCACACCGCTGTATGCCATGACCGCGGCAGCGCTGTGCAACATTGCGCTGGACATCCTCTTTGTTGCGGCTTTCCATTGGGGTGTATCCGGCGTCGCCATCGCCACGGTGATCTCTCAGGGTGTTTCCTGCCTGATCTGCCTGATTGCCCTGCGAAAGATTACCTTTTTGCGTCTATCCCGCGCCGACCTGCGCCCCGATACACGGTCCATGGGTACACTCCTGCGTCTGGGGCTGCCGGTGGCCTTTCAAAATGGCATTATCGCCATGGGCGGGCTGGTGCTTCAGGGCGTTGTGAATGGCTTTGGCTTCATCTTCATGGCCGGCTTCAATGCCTCGTCGCGGCTTACGGGGTTGGTTGAGCTGGCGGGTTCCTCCCTGGGCAGCGCCATGGGAACCTTTGCCGGGCAAAACCTGGGGGCCGGGCGGCTGGACCGGGTACAGCTGGGGCTGAGGCGCGCGTCGCAGATTGCCGTAGGCATGGCGCTGATAGTGGCCGCCTGCATGCTGCTGTGGGGCAAGGAGCTGCTGTCACTGTTCATCAACGATCAGCCGGAACTGGTGGATCAGGTGCTGACGGTTGCCTACCGTTACCTGGCGGTCATGAGCCTGGGACTGTTTATGCTCTATCTGCTGTTCGTCTACCGCTCCACGCTGCAGGGGTTGGGAGACACCATCATTCCCATGGTCTCCGGCATTGTGGAGCTGGCCATGCGTATAGGCTGCGTACTATTGCTGCCGCTGCTCATCGGTGAATGGGGCGTGTACATTGCCGAGATATCCGCGTGGATCGGCGCGGCTATTTTGCTCATCTGGGGATACTACCATCGGATGCGCCGCCTGCGTGCACGCCTTTCCATCGCATCGGATGCTGCCCTGTAATCCTGCATTTTGTTTCTTGCGCTCCTGTATATGCCAGACAGGGGCGCATTTTTTACAACTTTCTTCCTTGTACGGTCCCAGTCCATGTTATAATCATAAAAAAGGCGCCTGGACGGCGCGTCGCACAAGGAGACAGGAGGAGATTTACAAAATGAAAAAGCATTTGCTTGCGCTGTCGCTCAGTTTGATACTCCTCGCAGTGCTGCCCTGGTACGCCAGGGCAAATCAGTGGGGGATCTCCGGAGAGCTATACACCGCCGTGTCCGACGCAGGCGATACATGGGATGCCTATAGCGTCATGGAGCAAGCCTCGGGAACTTTGGCCATTATGAAATCCAAATACCATCATGTGCTCATGTGCCTGATGGATGACGGACTCCACACCTATACCAAAGCCGTCTATCAACCCGGAAAAACGGACGCAGAGGCCGCGCTGGAAGCGGCAGGCGACGGGTTCACCCTATCCTACGGGACGGATGAAACGTATTCCTTTTGCCCGGCAGAAGAAGGCTACATGCTGGAACAGGCGCGGGTAGGCGATTTGATCCTGACTGGATGTCGCGATGAGGAGACCGGCGATATATACCGCTATGAGGCCGTTCAGGGTTCAGAAAGCGCCACCTGGTATGCTTCCCAGCACCTGGGAGAGTTCAATATTACTTTGTTTCCACGGAGCGTGGCGGAAATCCGCCGGCTGAACCTGCTGGGGGGCGCGTTGGCCAGCGGAGACAGCCTGTTTCCGCGCTTGGACGGAGACACGCCCGCTCTCCGGCGCTTTGCTGGGGTAGGCACAGGCACCGAGGCGGTATATTCCGCCCCTTACGAGGAAAGCGCATGGCGCGCTGCGGATGGCAAAGCAGCCGTTGGTCTTGCGGGGGAATTGTGGTACCTGCGCAGCTATTATGACGCCTTCACTGACAAGGCCTACGCATGCATCCGCTATGCTGTCAGCCAGCGTACCCATCGCATCGGTTACATTCGTGGCACAACGCTGGACCCGGACGCCGACACCGCCTGGGCGGAAACGGACAGCGTCTGGGCTCCCTATGACCAACTGCTCAGCGTACCCTTGCGTGCTGTCAGCGATACCTATCTCACTGATGATCCGGATGTGTCCCAGTACCCGCAGTTTGCCGTGCCCGCCGGTACATTGTTCGATTGCATGGCCTTATACGGCGAATCCTATGCCTACGTGGGTGCTGAGGTCCGGGATGGTCAGTTTGTGGACGGCGGGGCCATTGTATGGGGGTTTGTTCCCCTGCGGGCCCTGGAGCCGCTTTTTGCCCAGGAGGCGCCGCAATCTATTCGTGATTCCCTGGTAGGCACCTGGTCCATTAGCGCAGGAGGAAGCATGATTCCAGACCCCATCACGTTCTACGCAGATGGAACCTATCAGACGCCCTACGGCCAGGGTACCTGGATCGTGCGCGTGTACAACCCTGGATGCAACCTCTACTGGAACAATCCCCCCTATGAGTTGTGGCTCACCGATACGGATACGGGAATGGTCACGGTGCGTGGGCTCTCTTTCCAGCAAGGTGGCTTCTCCCTGAGCAACAGCGAAGGCAGCGGCGGATATGAGCCCACCACGGAGCTGCCCGGCAGCAACGGCTGAGTGGCGCAATTCACCGTTTTGCTTCCAGCAGGTCCCGCAAGCGGAACATCTCCTGCTCCAGGCGCTTGGTTTCCGCGGCGATACCCGCTGCATCCAAGGTTCCTTCCTGAGTATGCAGCAGGAAGGGTTCCCCCACCATGCAGCGGAATCGCTTGCCGAAAAAGTAATGATATTCTCCGTTGTGGTATACCGGCAGCAGCGGCACCTTCGCCATGTAGGCCAGGGTTACCGCTCCTGGCTTAAAGGGCTGCATCTGTTTTTGAAAATTGCATTTTCCCTCCGGGCAGATGTAGACATGCTCCTGATCCTTGACCAAAATGCGTCTGCACTGCCGCAGCCAATCCACGGTCACATGATCCCGGTCCACCGAAACACACCCCAGGCGACGCAGCAACCAGCCCAGGGCAGGCTTGTCCATGAACTCCTTGGCGCTCACCCCGTGAATCTTCTTCCCGGGGAAGAGCGTGCAAAGCGCCGCGCCATCCATGCCGCGCACGTGGTTACTGACCATAATCATTGGGGAGCGGAACGCCTCCTGCCGCGCCCGATCCGAAACATAGGAAATTTTCGGGCGGAACGCCAGGCGGATGAGTCCCATCAGCGTCCAGCGAATGCACCGGTTCAAGACACCGTTTCGTGTCCGCAAACATGCTCTCATACGCTCTCTCCATCCAGGGCAAAACGTCGGATTGCTTCCGCCACGCCGAAGCGGTCGTTGGACGCGGTACGGTACTTGGCCGCGGCAAGCGCGCCAGGGGTGGCGTTTTCCACCGCAACACCCACGCCGGCACAGGTCAGCATGGGGATATCGTTCTCATTATCCCCCAGGGTCATCACCTGATCCATGGGAATGTCCAAGCGCCGGGCCAGGGCCGTAACAGCGGCACCTTTGTTCACGCCCCGGGGCATAATCTCCAGGTTGTTGCACCAGCTGCTGCTCACTTCCAGGCCGGGAAGCCGCCGGGCGATCTCCTGGCGGATTTTTTCCAGGACGCCGGTCATGGCCTCATCCACCACCACCAGCTTGTTCACCCCCTGTGCAAGCATTTGTTGCAGGCGTTCCTCCTGGTTCACTGCAACGCGGGTTTTCCCGCCGGGTCTGCGCAAGTTGGTGCCCACGTTGATTTCCCAATCGTCGCTGGGTGCCATGTTCACCACCAGGTCATTGCCGCTGAAAATCTCATAATGCAATCCCGGATACGCCTGTAATATACCGCGCAGGGCTTGGGCATCCGCGGGTTGCATGGTGTGGCTGCTTACGCAGGGGCCATGGGGCACATCCAGGCAATAACTGCCGTTTAGGGCCAGAATATGCACGTTCAAGCCCGCATCCGAAGCAAAAAAGCTCATATCCTCCGGCATACGGCCGCTGCACAGCGCCACATGAATTCCGCGTGCAGCGGCTTGCTTCATGGCACGCAGGTTTTCATCCGGA
Organism: uncultured Eubacteriales bacterium; assembly: GCA_900553295.1. GTDB lineage: Bacteria > Bacillota > Clostridia > Christensenellales > Aristaeellaceae > Egerieenecus > Egerieenecus merdigallinarum. The sequence goes on from USCR01000002.1 coordinate 42,982, forward strand.
ATCCCCGTAACCCCATGGACCAGCAGCGTCCCGTCCATGTCGGTGGCAATCAGTCGAATCATGGTTTCTTTCCTCGCTTTATGGTACTTAGAAGGGACAGGGAATCGTAAAGGTATGTCCCTCCACTTCCGGCAGTCGTCCCCCCGTGTACAGGGTCAACCTGGTGGCGCACAGCATCAGCCGACGAGCTTTGTTCGCACGGTTAAAGGCACGGTCACCATATACATCGTCCCCCAGCAGCGGATGGCCCAGCGCAGCCATGTGCGCACGGATTTGATGGGTACGGCCGGTAATCAGCTCCACCCGCAGGCGGCTGATGGGGCCGGCCTCCAGGGTTTCGTAGGCGGTCGCAATGGGTTTGCTGCCCGGGGTTTCATGGTCATGTATCGTAACACGGGCGGCCGCAGCATCCTTGGTCAGGTAGGCCCTGCACAAGGCCTGGGGCGGCTTGGGAATGCCCCGCACCAGGCAGGTGTATTCCTTCTTGGGGAGTCGCTCCCGAAAGGCATCCTCCAGAATGGCCTGCGCTTCCTGGTTCTTGGCAAAAAGCACCAGCCCACTGGTCTGGTTATCCAAGCGGTGCACAGGCTGCGGAGACGCTGCTTCTCCCCGCTGGCGGGCATAGCGGGCCACCATATCCGTCAAGGTAGCGCCGCCCCCCGCATCCTCGGTGACGGAAATGCCGGGCCGCTTGTTAATCAGCAGCAGGTTGGCATCCTCATACACCACATCCAGCGCAGGAGACTGCTCCATCACATACACCTGCACCCATTCTCCACCGTGTACCCGCAGATCGGCTTTGACCCGCTTGCCGTCCACCTTAACGTCCCGATGGGTAAAAGCATCCCGAAGCGCCCAGGACGGGAGCTCCGGGAAAGTACGGCGCAGGGCAGCGTCCAGCCGCTGCCCCTGAAGTGCCGGATCAATATGCGTTTGATAGCAGGCCATCAGTGCATCACCGCCGATTTCATCAGTGCCCATCGGGGTGTTTGCTGGTAAATCATTCGCACACCTTCCAGCATGGCCGGCGTGGGCAACACCAGCAGCAGAGAGGAAAGCACCTCGTTCATTTCCTCCAGGGACACGCCTTGCTTTGCCAGCATGCGTAAATCCTCCACCGCTTCCTCCAGGGTGATTTCGGGCCGTACCGCTCCCCGCAGCAGTCCCTGCATCATCTGTGTCAGAGGAATCTCCTCAGGGAAGGCACCGTTGATGGCTCCGATCAAGATCGTTTCGTTCATCTCAAAGGTAAGCTCGGCATGCCGCACCTCATGGATGAGCCGTTCCGGTTCAGCCAACCCGGGATGCAGCAGCACCATGGCACCCTGCTCATCGTAGAAATAATCATAGGACGCGCGCAGAAAGCGCATGGCCAGATGCGTCTGGGACGTGTCACCGTTGAGCACATCAGTGAGCAGGTGCCGCAGGGGCTGCCCAAAGTGCAGGAATCCACTGATATACAGTAGCCCACGAATCGTGGCGTCAAAGCGGAAAACCAGCTGCCGGGTCTTGTCATGTTCCGGATCTTCCAGTTCCCGGCGAAGGGGTTGCCACAGGGTTCGGGGAAGGCAGAGAATGAAACGGTCCTCCTCCTGCCGTAAGTAGCACCACATCCTCGCCAGCAGCGACTCCGCCGCAGCCGCTTCCTCCACATCCATGAGTTCCGCTTCCCCGTCGAAGAGCAGCATCCGCTCCACCAACATGTGTTCCTGCACGGAAAGCAGCGCAGCCTCCCGTGGAAGCTGCGCCAACACGCGGTTTTGCAGGCCCTCGACCGTATGCAGCATGTTATGGTCTTTCTGCTCCCCCGCCTCGTAGGACGTGGCCCAGAGTTCCTCCACATGCGCGTCGTCACAGCCGGAAAACAAGCCGAAGCCCAGATAGGCCGATAGCCTTTTTTCGCATGCCTCCAGCTGCTGAAGCCGCAGCACGCTCATGGTCTTATCCGCCCAATTCAGCGTTTGTACATTGCTTTCCCGTTGCATGAAGCCTCCCCGCCCGCCTCGCGTATCAAGCGGAGGCGTAATTTCAAATTTTCACAATCCAATGATTTTCATCGGGCAGCTTGCCGTACTGAATCCCCGTGAGGGTATCGTAGAGCTTTTGCGAAACCTGCCCGATTTGGCCATCGCCCACGGTGAGCTTTTCACCCTTCCAGCAAAGCTCACCCACGGGGGAAATCACCGCTGCCGTACCTGTGCCAAAGGCCTCGGTGAGTTTTCCGCTCTTGATATCATCAAAGATGTCCGCAATGGCCAGGCGCTTTTCTTCCACCTCATACCCCAGCTGGCCGGCAAGGGTCAGCACGCTATTGCGGGTAATGCCCGGCAAAATACTGCCATTGAGCGCCGGCGTGACGATCTTGTTCCCGTAAGCGAACATCATGTTCATGGAGCCTACTTCTTCCACGTATTTCTGCTCCACACCGTCCAGCCACAGCACCTGGGCATACCCTTTCTGCGCGGCAATCTCCCCTGCCAGGATGCTGGCAGCATAGTTGCCGGCGCACTTGGTAAAGCCCACGCCGCCGCGCACCGCACGGACGTATTCGTCCTCCACGTAGATGCCCACGGGCTTCAGGCCTTCCGCGTAATAGGCGCCTACCGGCGAAAGGATGATATAGAATAGATACGAATGCGCCGCGTGCACACCCAGCTGCGGGTCCAGAGCAATCATTGTGGGGCGGATATACAGGCTGGTCCCTTCCTGGTGGGGAACCCATGCGCCATCAATTTCCAGCAGCTTTTTCAGGCCCGCAAAGGCAAGCTCCTCATCCAGCTTAGGCATGCACAGGCGCTCTGCGCTGCGGGTCATGCGCTTGAAGTTTTCCATGGGGCGGAACAGCTGCAGGCCGCCGTCTGCCCGGCGATAGCACTTGGTGCCCTCAAAAATGGCCTGACCATAATGCAGCACCATAGCCGCGGGGTCAATGGAAAAATCTCCATACGGCACCACGCGGGGGTTGATCCAGCCCTTGCCCTGTTCGTAATTCATCAGGAACATATGATCGGTAAAGATCTTACCGAAGCCCAGCTTGCTCTCGTCCTGGGGCTTGGCCTTCAGGTTCTTGGCCAAGGTTACCTGAATATCCTGCATTGTCGATTCCTCCCATGCTTCCATTCTGCCGGAATGCGATGTTCTTTTGTGACAGCTACTATTATACCTTCCATCTTTTCCGTGTCAAGTGTCGAACGCTGCTGAATCCCATGGTATTTCGTGCTTTTTCTGGTTTTTTGCAGCAGCGTTGCATGCACGCTTGGAGGCGCCTGGCATGCGTCCTGCACGAATGGCCGTATACGGCTCCCCTCAAGAAATCCATCCCAATAAAAAAGGCAGGGCCCTAAATAGCAGCCTCCGCCCGGCAGGCAATCCTGCATTCTACAGTATCTTTTTTTCGTACTCTCTACTTATTTAAGACATCCAAGCCATAAAAACTGTGAAAATTCTCCTTGTTATTGGAAAATGAATCAAGGCTTTTGCACAAATTAGCCTTGACGAAATGCATTTTTTCCCGTATTATATGGAGCGAAATTCGCGATTCGTGCCGAATTTTGCGGATTTTTTCTCAAAAGACTTCGAGGAAATGGTGGGAAAACTTTTGAAAAGGCGAACAATCGCGCTTTTGTCTGCTCCCGGTATTGCGTTCATTATCATTTGCTGCACCTATCCCGTGCTTTCCATTATTGCCCAGACCTTCATTGGTACGGAAGGCAATCTAACGCTAAGCGGATACTGGGAAATTTTCCAAATGTCTTTTTTCAATAACTCGCTGGCGCGTACCATGAAGCTCTCCCTGATTACAACCTTCGTGTGCGCGGTGGTGGGCTTGCCGGTATCTTTCTACATTTCCCGCCTTTCTGCCGGCCGCAAAAGCATGGCGATCTCCCTGGCCACCTTTCCCCTGTTAACCTCGGCCATCGTTCGCTCCATCTGCTGGATTGTCTTGCTGGGGAAAAAGGGAAACTTCAATAACTTATTGGTAGGTCTGGGCATTATTGAAAGGCCCATTACCATGCTCTACACCGAATTCTCCATGCTGGTGGGTTACATTCAGCTGTTCATGCCGCTCATGCTGCTCTCCTTGGTGGGTGTGATGGAATCCATTGATGATGAGCTGATTCTCGCTTCGCGTACGCTGGGCTGCGGCCCCATCAAGGCCTTTGCCAAGGTGGTGCTGCCCCTGAGTGTTTCCGGACTGATTACCGGCAGCATGCTGGTATTCACCGGCACGGTCACGGCCTATGCCACGCCTTCGTTGCTGGGCGGCAGCAAGACGAAGGTGCTTTCTACGCTGCTGTACCAGTACGCCTACAGCATGAACGACTGGAACAGCGCGGCCATGGTCGCCTGCGTGATGATCGTAATTACCATCGTGGTCAATGTAGCGCTGACCAACCTGGCAGGCTGCATTAACCGAAAGGAGCACGTATGAGAAAGAGCAAGTGTTTGTTGGCACTGACATTGTTCACCTACCTGTTCCTGATTGGTCCCATGGTGGTGATGATTGGCACGGCTTTCAACGGAGACAGCGCGCTGTCCTTCCCGCCCAATGGCTTTTCCCTGCAATGGTTTGAAAATGCTTTTACTTCCAAAAGTTTCCTGGATGGTTTCAGAACTTCCTTTGTGGTGTCCCTGTTTGGTACGCTGCTGGCCATGCTGCTGGGCGTCCCGGCCGCATATGCCATGAACAAGTATAAATTCAAGGGCAAGGCGCTCCTCAACGGATTTTTCATCTCCCCCACACTGATTCCCGCGGTTGTGCTGGGCTTTTCTCTGCTCAAGTCCTTCGTGCCGAACCTGGGTGGCTCCATCTATGCCGGTTTGCTGGTAGGTTACACGCTTATTGGGATCCCCTATATCATCCGTGTGACCTCCTCCGCCCTGGCAAACTTTGATTTCTCCATTGAAGAGGCTGCGCGTTCACTGGGCTGTTCCGCCCCTAAGGCGTTTTTTGCCTCGGTGATCCCCAACATCCGCTCGGGTTTGATGTCAGCCTTTATTCTGGCGTTCATCAATTCCTTTAACGACGTTTGCATCGGCGTATTTGTTTCCAACCCTGGTACCATGACACTGCCCACCGCCATGATGAGTTATGTGCAGGGGCGGATTGATCCCACCATTGCCGCTGCATCGGTCATCCTGATGCTCATGACCATTGCGATTATGGTGCTTGCTGAAAAACTGCTGGGCGTTAAGCTGCAAACGAACTAAGGAGGTTCCCATGGCACTGATTGAATTGAAAGACGTCTGCGCCGGTTACGGCAAAAACGTTATCCTGAAGGACTTTTGTATTGACATTGCGGAGGGGAAACTGGTTTCCCTGCTGGGGCCCAGCGGCTGCGGCAAAACCACCACACTGCGCACCATGGCCGGCTTTATTGATGTTCTCAGCGGCCGCTTCCTGTTCAACGGGCAGGATTTCAGCCATGTACCGATTCACAAGCGCGGTTTTGGCTATGTGTTCCAAAGCTACGCACTGTTTCCTCACCTGAATGTGTTTGACAACGTGGCCTTCGGCCTGCGCCAGCAAAAAGTACCCAAGGCCGAAATTGCCCAGCGCGTCAGCGCCATGCTTGAGCGCGTGAACCTGTCGGGCTATGAAAAGCGTCTGCCTGCGGAGATGTCCGGCGGCCAGCGGCAGCGGGTTGCCCTGGCACGTTCCCTGGTGCTCAAGCCCAAGCTGCTGCTGCTGGATGAGCCGCTTTCCAACCTGGACGCGAAGCTCCGTGTGCAAATGCGCGTGGAGATTCGCCGCCTGCAGCAGGAGATGGGCATCACCACCGTCTATGTCACCCACGACCAGGAGGAATGCTTCTCCATTTCCGATCAGGTGGCCATTATGAATGGCGGCAAGATTGAGCAGATGGACGTCCCGGAAAACATATACACCCGGCCGGTCAATGAATTTACCGCACGGTTTGTGGGTTTTGAAAATTTCATTCCCCTTACCCGTCAGGGGGACCACTACGTATCGGCCTCCGGCGCCACCTTCCGTCAGCCCGTGACCCAGGACCGGATGCAATGCGCCTGCCGGCCGGAGGACATCGTGCTGGAGGGCGCGGATGCCCAGGGCGACTACCGTCTCCCCGGCGAGGTACTGGTTTGCACCTTCCTGGGCAAGCAGCTGCAGTACCTGGTGAAAACCCAGGAAGGCGAATACCTGGTCAACACGGATGTGACCCAGCGTTTGCACCTGCATGAGCGGGTAACGCTGTTCATCTCCCCGGACAAGTCCATTCTGGTATCCGCCTGAAGCCGGTGACAGCGCATTTGCGTTGATCATACATCATCAATCTGATAAGGAGAGGATCTTATGAAGTTCAACAAGATCATTGCTATGCTGGCTGCGCTTGTTATGCTGATGGCCTGCATGCCCGCTGCCATGGCGGAAGATGTCCCCACGTTGGTCATTTCCACCTGGCCGGCCAACATTGACATCATTACCAAGAATGTCTTTGAGCCCTTTGAGGCGGCCAACAACTGCAAGATCGTTGTGGAAACGGGCAATAACAGTCAGCGCCTGGCAAAGCTGATGGAAAATCCCGAAGGCTACGATATTGTGTACTTCTCCGATTACTATGTAAAAGAGGCCATTGCCGCCGATCTCTTCCTGCCCATCGAGGCTGACAAGATCGAAGGTCTGACCGATTTGTATGACTTCTGCCAGGACCCCAACAACGGCTATGGCCCCGGATATACGGTGACCGGCTTTGGTATCCTGTATGATCCTGCCATGGTGGATGAACCCATTACCAGCTGGAAGCAGCTGTGGGACGAGGGCATTGCCAGCCAGCTGGCCCTGCCGGACATCACCGTTACCTCCGGCCCCTACATGATCGAGGTTGCCGGCAAGGTGGCCGGTGTTGATCCCGCTGAAAATGAGGACCCTGCCTTTGAATTGATTGAGCAGCTTGCGGATAACGGCGCCACCTTCTATGAGAGCTCCGGCGACCTGGCCAGCAAGTTTGAGCTGGGCGAAGTTTCCGTGGCCGTGTGCCAGGACTTTGACGCCAGCACCATTACCTCTGCCGTGGATGGTCTGGAATATGTGATTGTTCCTGAAGAGGGTTCCTATCTGGGCATCAACCAGGTCAACATCACCAAGAGCTGCCAGAATACCGACCTGGCCTACAAGTTCATCTCCTGGCTGATCAGCTATGATGTGCAGTATCAGGATGCCATCGATCGCGTGGAAGCCCCCGCGAACATGAAGGTTGAGCTGACCGAGGAGCAGGCCGCCGGCATGTGCTATGGCGATGCCGTCAGCGTCTCCAGCGCCCCCAACTGGGAACTGTACAGCGAAAAGAATGACGCCTGGATCCTGCGCTACAACGAGGAGATCTATCAATAATCATGAGAACACTTTTGCAGAATGCGCACGTATTCAATACCTGGCTGAAAACCTTCCTGCCGGGTTGGATACTCATGGAAGACGGCCGGATTCGTTACGCATTTGTCGATGGGCCCTGCCCATTGCCTGCAGATGAGGTGATCGATGCGAAGGGATGCTATTGCATCCCTTCGTTTATCGATATCCATTTGCATATTGAAAGCTCCATGGTAACCCCTGCCACCTTCTCCCGGGAACT
>USCR01000003.1 GCA_900553295.1 uncultured Eubacteriales bacterium
AACGCGGCCCTGGGGAAAGTTATAGGTTCGTATGCGTTCGCTGCGGTCTCCCGTGCCCACCTGGTCCCGGCGGTTTTCCGCATAGGCGGCGTCTTTCTCCGATTGCAGCTTTTCCAGCAGGCGGCTTTTCAGCACGCGCATGGCCTTGTCCCGGTTCTTGATCTGGCTTTTCTCATCCTGGCAGGTAACCACCAGCCCTGTGGGCAAATGGGTAATGCGCACGGCTGAGTCCGTGGTATTCACGCATTGCCCGCCATGGCCCGTGGAGCGGTATACATCAATGCGCAGATCCTTGGGCGCAATCTCCACTTCCACGTCCTCGGCTTCCGGCAGCACAGCGACCGTGCAGGTGGAGGTATGTATCCGCCCGCCGGATTCCGTGGTAGGCACCCGCTGCACGCGGTGAACGCCGCTCTCGTATTTCATTCGGGCAAACGCTCCCGGGCCGCACAGGGTGAACACAGCTTCCTTCACGCCGCCCAGCTCGGTCATGTTGGTGGACACGGGCTCTACCCGGTAGCCATGCCGCTCCGCATAGCGGATATACATGCGCATCAGGCTCGCGCCAAACAGGCTGGCTTCATCTCCGCCCGCACCGGCGCGAATCTCCATGACCACGTTGCGCTCATCATTGGGGTCCCGGGGCAAAAGCAGCAACCGCATTTCGCTTTCCAGGGCTGTTCGGTGCTCCCGCAGGGTTTTCAGCTCTTCCTGGGCCACAGGCGCCAGTTCCGGGTCCGACAGCATTTCCTCCGCCTGGTGCTCCTGGGACGTCAGCGCCTGATAGCGTTTCCACGCCTCCACCGCAGGCTCCAGCTGGGCATGCTCCTTGAGCAGGCGCTGCCACCTGGCCGTGTCGGCGATAATCTCCGGCTGGCTCACCGCCTGGGAAAGCTCATCGTACCGCTCCTGGATCCATTGGAATTTTTCTATCATGCAACCTCTCACCGCATTGTGTCATTTCCGCCAGGCTTCTACCATGCGTAAAATGCCCTGGTAATCCTGGTGACATTCCGTTTTCAATCCTTCCCGGCCCAGCATATCCGCCACCTGTGCCGCCTGGCCATAGCCAACCTCCAGGAAGAGCACGCCTCCGGGTAGCAGGTGTTCTCCAACGCCTGCCGCGATCCGCCGGTAAAAATCCAGCCCATCCGCGCCACCGCGCAGGGCCATGGCCGGTTCCCGCATTACCTCCGGCTGCAATGTTTCGCAGGCTTCATTGGGAATATAGGGAGGATTGCTGACAATCAAGTCATAGCATCTGCCCGCCACCGCTTGCCACAAATCCCCTTGCAAAAACGTTACGGGCGCACCCAGGCGCTGTGCATTGTCCTTTGCCACTGCCAGCGCCTCCGGGGAGAGGTCCGCTGCCTCCACCCTGGCCTCAGGCACCTCCAGGGCCAGAGACGCCCCCAGGCATCCGCTGCCACAGCACAGGTCCAGGGCACGCGGCGCGTCCTGGAAGCGCTTCAGCGCGGCAATGGCCCGCTCTGCCAGCAGTTCGGTTTCCGGGCGTGGAATCAGCACACGGCTGTCCACGTGAAAGCTTCGCCCCAGAAAAGACTGCTCACCCAGGATGTACTGCAGCGGTTCCCGCTGAAGCCGCCGCTGACACAGGGCAGCAAATGTGCTGTGCTCCGCCTCCGTCAGTTCCCGCTGGCTCAGGCGTGCCACCAGTGGCGGTATACCGGTCGCGCGCTCCATCAGCAGACCACTGTCCCAGGCAGGGTCAGGTATTCCTGCCGCGGCAAATGCCTTGGCTGCCTGGCGGCATGCTTGCTGCAACGTCATGCCTGTTCCGATTCCTGGGGCCATGCATAGCCCGGTTCGGACTCCCGGTAGCTATGCAGCACGGCGTACCCTTCAGGCGTGCGCGGAGCCTTTTCCGGCATGCCGTGGAGCGCCACGTTCATGGAAACGATGGCCACCTCCAGCATGCCCTTGTCGGGCTTGCGGGTAGTCAGCCGCTGCATCTGCATGCCCGGCCAGCGGAGCGCATGGGCCAAGCGGCTCTCGCTATGGGCGAGTCCCTTGAGCACCTCATAACTCACGCCCGCGACCACGGGCAGCAGCGCCAAGTGGCTCAAAAAGCGCCAGAGAAACACATCTCCATTGTACCCCACCACCGTAAACAGCAGTATGGAGATCACAAACACGATCAGCAAAAAGCTGGTGCCGCAGCGGGGATGCAGCGTGGTATACTTGTCGGCATTCTCCGGGGTCAGGGGCAGATCCGCTTCATGGTTGTACACCGTTTTGTGCTCCGCCCCATGGTATTGGAATGTGCGGCGTACATCCGGCACAAAGGCGCAGAAAATCATGTACCCCATCAAAATGAGGATGCGCAGCACACCGCTGAGCAGGTTCACCCCCACGCGCCCCATGCCCAGTCCCTTGAGCCACTGGGCAAAAACCGCGGGAATCAGGAAAAACAGGCCCACAGACAGCACCACTGCCAGCAGTACCGCCACACCCATGACAATTTTATCCACGCCTTTGCCCAGCTTCTTGCTCAGCCACAGCTCAAACTTGCTGGGTTCTTCGTCCAGCACGCCCAGCATCTCCGTGGACTCCTGCAACGTACTCATGCCCATGGCCAGCATGCTGCACAGATTGACCACGCCGCGCACAAAAGGCCAACCCATCCATTTATGCTTTTTGGCAGGCGAAACATACTCCCGCCGCTTCACCACAATGGACTGATCGGGCCGCCGTACAGCAATGGCAATGGCGTCCGGCGCCTTCATCATCACGCCTTCCATAACCGCCTGTCCACCAATATCCACCCGGGGACAAGCGCTTTGCTTTTGCTTCATCAATCGCAACCTCTTTCTACGCGCAGGTGCGCGCCAGTGATTTGTGTATGTATTCGCGCCCGCCTGGTCTTTTCCCTGCCCCAGGAGCCGGAATCACAAAGAATCCCAGGGGAGCCATTCTACCTGGCTCCCCACGGCAAGGGCTGGCACGATGAAAAAAAGCGTACCGGCTTACGCTCGGTACGCTGTAAGGACTTATTCGATGCCGAAACGCTTCTTGAAGCGATCGACGCGTCCGCCGGTATCCACCAGCTTCTGCTTGCCGGTGAAGAAAGGATGGCACTTGGAGCAGATATCAACCTTCAGCTCCTTCTTCGTGCTGCCGGTTTCAAACGTCTCACCGCACACGCAGCGAACGATGGCCTTGCCGTACTTGGGATGGATTCCTTCTTTCATGACTTTTCACCTCTTTCGCGCATGCAATGATCGGGCTTTTCTGCCGCGGAGAATATTCTACCATAGTCGCGCCCGAATTGCAAGCAATTTTTGCATTATGTTTCCTGGCAGGCTCAGCGGTTTTTCTCCATCAGGGCAACCCATTCCTGAATCTTCGCCAGGAGCTCATCGTTCCCGCTGGCCTTATCCATCATGTTCAGCAGATGCGGAATGGCCGCGGCGGAGGGCGTTGAACTCAAAATGGAGCGGATCGCCTGCAGGCCTTGCATCTCCGCAGGCGTCATCAGCAAATCAGCGCGCTTGGTGCCGCTCTTTTTCAGGTTAATCGCCGGGCTTACGCCTGCCTTTGCCACTTCCTGATCCAGCACCAGCTCCATGTTGGCGGTTCCCTTGAATTCCTCCACCACCGTATCATCCACCTTGGAGCCGTTATCCACGTTCATGGCGCCCAGGATGGTCAGGCTTCCGCCTTCCTTGACGCAGCGGGCGGTTCCGAAGAGTTTCTTGGCGCGGAACAAGCTGCTGGGATTAACCATGCCGGGCATGTTGCGCCCCTGCTGGGCGGCCGTGGTGGTGTATGCCTTGGCTAGCCGTGTCAGGCTGTCCACCACAACCACCACATCCTGCTTCTGCTCCACCAGCCGCTGCGCACGCTCCAGCACCATGTCCGCCAACCGCAGGTGATTCTCCGGCGCCTGGTCAAAGGTGGAAGCTACTACCTCACATTTGACCTGCTCGCGGAACAGTGTCACGTCCTCCGGGCATTCGTCAATGAGCAGCACCAGCACCGTAACCTGAGGATAGTTTTCCGTGACCACATTGGCGAAGTCCTGCAGGATCTGCGTTTTTCCCGTATCAGGCGGGCACAGCAGCAAGCCCCGCTGGCCAAAGCCGATGGGCGCTATCAGGTCCGCGATACGCATGGCGTCGCTGCCCTTTCCATTGTGGGACTCCAGGTCGATACGGCGGCTGGGATACACCGGCGTCAAATCCTCAAAGGCGGGCCGCTGCCCCAGCTCATCCGGAACGCAGCCGTTCACCGCGGTGATGTAGAGCATCGCGGCATATTTATCCCCTTCCCGCTGGGGGCGCGTTTTTCCCACCACCAGATCGCCTGTGCGCAGGCCAAAGCGGCGGATCTGGGCCATAGACACATAAATATCCTTGCTGGACGGCAGGAAGTTTTCCGGGCGCAGGAAACCGTATCCGTCCGGATGAATCTCCAGAATTCCCTGACCATCTCCGCATTCCCCTGCCGCCAGCATTTCCGGCACTGCGGGGTTGGAGGTTCCCAGCTCCTGGTTATAGTAGCCGGTGTCGGCCCGCCGGGATGTATAGGAAGCGCGGGGACCATAGCCCGCGGGAGCATTGGTCCCATAGCTGGAAGCCACGTAGCCGCCCTCCTGAAAGGATGAGCGCTGCTGCTCGCTCCAGCTCCGTTCCCCATAGATTGACCGGTTTTCCTGAAAGCCGCCAAAGTTGCGGGGCTGCTCACGGAAGGAACGGTACTCCTCCGTTCCGCGCTGCACGGATGGTGCAGGCGCGGGGTCTACGGCGTCCGGACCAAAGCGGGGCGCATAATTGGTGGGGCGCGTGGTATTCATCCGAACGGTATCCGTATTGGCCGCGGTACGTGGCGCGGATGCGCTTCTCGCCTGCCAGGCAGGCCGCGAAGAATAAGCCGGAGCCTGATAGGCAGGCTTGGCGCTGTAACGTGGTGAGGGATTGTGCCAGGCGGCCTTAAAATGGGCGGACGCAGTGCGTTCCTCCCGTACAGGGGCCTCCTGGGAAGTCTGCTGCGCTGTCTGCACAGCCGGAGTTTCTTCCTCCTGCGCGGCCGGTTCCTTGGCTTCCGTCTCTGGTGCGGCAGCAGGCGTTTCCTCCACAACCTGTTCCGTTGCCTCCTCGGTGCTCTCGCCCGCCAATGCCGCGGTCAGTTTCTGGATAATGCCGTCCTTGGACAGCCCTGCGCCAAGCCGGACATGCTTCTCCTTTGCCAACTTTCGCAGTTCAATAACAGTCATGGAAGAAAGCTCAAGACTTGACAATGTTCCATCCTCCTTGCGTGGTCGCAAACAATAAATAACAAGGGATCACTGCCAGGCTCAGACGATTCACGGTTCATAAACGGGATATAAAACGTTCCGTCACGTGATATGGCGGTCTTTGCTGCCAAAATAGAATCATAAACATTGTCCGCAGCACAGGCATAACCGCCCATCACTTTTATTGCCGATAGCAGATCAATACATCCCGGTTAACGGCCTGTTCCACATAATGTTCCAGGTCGTCCAGGGGGGAATCCAGTTTGGGGAGCCACCCTGCCTCCTGGGCCCATGCACTGAGGTGGCGCTTGGTGAGCGTATAACTGTTGAAGGACAAGGCCATGGCGCCGCCGGGGCGCACAGCCTCCCGCCAGGCAGGCAGGGCCTTGCGCAGCAGCGTCTCAAAGCTCTCCGGCCGTCCTCCGTCCTCGGGCGCGTGCTGCACGCCATAGGGAAGATCCGTAACCAGCAGCTCCACCGGCGTTTTGCGCATCAGGAAACCCACCTGCCGCGTATCCCCCAGCAGGAACCGCAATGTGCGGGTATCCCCCGCCTGATAATGCTCCCGCGTATCCGCCAGGGTATACGTTGCCTCCGGCACCGCCGGTCCCTTGGGAACGGAGCGTGATCCCTGAACCAGGCTATGCTTTATCCGCTGGTTTTGCAAAGAGCGGTTGACAAAGTCCATGGCTTCCTTCAGGTCCTTCCGGTCCCGATCCAAGCCCACGGCATGCATTCCCTGCGCCAATGCGCAATAAAGCGTGGTGCCTTTCCCGCACAGCGGGTCCAGCACCGTCAGCGGACGCTTTTCGTGGAAAAACGCGCTCTGGCTACGCGCCAGGTTCAGCATCAGCGAAGTGAATGCCGCGTTGGTTTTTCCTTTATATTTCAGCACTTCCGCCATTTCTTCAGGCAAATAACGTTCCCTGGGCCGCGCCAGGGGGATCAGTGCCTCCCCGTCGCGCCGCGTCCATAAGTATACACTGCTCAGAAAAGAGAGCTGCTCCAGTGCCTTTTCATTCAGCGCGGAACATTCAAAAGTCAGGAAGGGGGTACCACCAATGCTTTCCACTCGTGGTTCAGTGAAAACATCCAGCGCCAGCAACATGCACTGTAACTCCGCTTTGCCAAGTTTTTCAAGGGCGGACTGGTAGCGAACGTTTGGGTGCGGTAAAAGTTGAAAGGCGTATTGCATGACATCCTCTTTCTGTCCATTGATAAGGATAGTATAACAAAATCCGCGACGCAGCGCAAGGGAGAATCCTGTGTTTTTCCGTATAATTATGTGAATAATTTGCGAACGATCTGCATTTTTCCGTATGCAGTGCCCCTTGGTCCGGGTAAAAAAGGCCCCCTTCCCGCATAGCGTACGGAAAGGGGGACAATTTGAAAAAAATCAGTACTTACGCTTGCGTGCAGCCTCTGCCTTCTTCTTGCGCTTCACGCTGGGCTTTTCGTAATGCTCACGCTTGCGAACCTCAGCCAAAACGCCGGCACGAGCACACTGGCGCTTAAACCGCTTGAGCGCGCTCTCCAGGGATTCGTTCTCACGAATACGTACCTCGGACACTGTTATCCCTCCCCTCGCTCATCTCGCCTTGACATCAGCCGGCTAGACGGACGGATGGCGAACCGTATTGTCATTATATCGCCTTTACGCACACTCGTCAACAGCAAAAATCGTTTTTTCAAAGAATTTTTGCTCCGGCTGTGCGAGAAAAACATTCTTTAGGCCATCTGCTCCTTCATGGAACGTCCCCCAAGCACATGAAAGTGCAGATGTCCCACCGACTGGCATGCGTCCTTTCCGCAGTTGGACACCACGCGGAAGCCTGTTTCCTTCAGGCCTTCCATTTCCGCTACCTTTCCGCAGGCCCGCAGGCATGCCGCCAGCTGCTGATCCGTCAGCCCGTCCGTTTCACCCAGGGAGGATACATGGGTCTTGGGAATCACCAGCACATGGGTAGGCGCCTGGGGATTGATATCCCGAAAGGCATACACAAAGTCATCTTCATACACTTTGGTGGAAGGAATCTCTCCGCTGATAATCTTGCAGAACAAACAGTTTTCCATGTGGTTCGCATCCTTTCCATTCATAGCAACGGCCCAAGCCGCCGCTTTCATGCCATGTCATAAAAAGTTCACATTTCTTCGCCCAGCAGCCCATCCTCCGTGCACGCGGCTGCGCGTACCCGGCGGTATTGCCCCTGGGCGCCGTTCCGGCAGGGAAGTTCCACACGCAGGTACTCGGGCGTATACCCTACCCATGCCCCGTTGGGCAACGGCTCTTCCAGTAATACTTCGACCTCCCGGCCCACAAATCCTTCCCGGTACCGGCGTCCCACGGTCTCTCCCAGGGCAATCAGCTCCCGGGCACGCTGTTCCTTCTGCGCGTTGGACAGCTGGCCGGGCATGGCAGCCGCCTTGGTTCCTTCCCTGCGCGAATAGGGGAACACATGGATTTTCGCAAAACCCACCTTCTCGATCATATGGCGGGTCTGGGCATACTCCTCCTCCGTTTCCCCAGGGAAGCCTGTAAGGATGTCCGTGGTAAAGGCTGCCTCCGGAAATTCCCGGCGAAGGTTCTCCACACCGGTCAGATACATTTCCGTATTATACCGCCGGGCCATACGGGCCAGCACGGTATCCGAACCGCTTTGCAGGGCCAAGTGAAACTGCGGGCACACCTTGTCCAACTCCTTCAGCCGGGATGCAAACGATGGCGTGGCGATGGTAGGCTCCAGGCTGCCCAGACGGATGCGCCGCACCTGTGGCACCGCTTGCACCTGGGCAATGGCGTCCAGCAGGGTGGGACGCTCCTCCACATCCCGGCCATAGCTGGATAGATGTATGCCCGTGAGCACCAGCTCGGAAAATCCCGCCCCGGCCAAGCGCTCCGCCTCCTGGCGGATCTCCTCCAGAGGACGGGAACGTATGGGCCCCCGCACGCTGGGAATGATGCAATAGGTACAATGGTTATTGCATCCCTCCTGGATTTTCAGCGTCGCACGGGTATGTTCCTGCTGTCCGGTGATGTTCAGCCGCTCAAAGGGCGCCTGCGTCAACGCCTCCACCGCGCACAGCTGACGCTTTTCCCTAATGGCGCGCTCCAGCAGCTCCACCACTTCCGCCCGGCGCTGCGTGCCCAGCACCAGCCGCGCGCCGGTGGACAGCAGTTCCTCGCCCTTACGCTGCGCCAGGCATCCGCAGAGAACGATGTAGCTGTCCGGATGCTCCCGCCGCAGCCGCCGGGTCAGCTGCATGGATTTTTTGTCCCCGGTGCCGGTTACGGTGCAGGTGTTCAGCACATATACATCCGCCGGCCCCTCAAAGGGGACCACCGTATAGCCCGCAGCCTGAAAGCGTTCCAGCATGGCCTGGGTATCATATTGGTTCACCTTGCAACCCAAGGTATGAAAAGCAACTGTCCGCAATTTCTTCCCCCGATTTCATGTTTGATCCATATCCCCATACAGGGCCAGCAACGCCGCCACGGCTGCCAGGCCGGCCGTTTCCGTGCGCAAAATGCGTGGCCCCAGGGTTACCGGCCGCGCGCCGGCCTTCTCCATCCGCGTTACTTCCTCCGGGCTCATGCCGCCTTCCGGACCCACAATCAGGGCCAGATTCCGCGCCTGAGGCCATTGCTGGCTAAAGCGGCGCAGGCCGTAGCCTTGCGCCTCCTCCCAGGGGGTCAGCACCGCCTCAAAGCCATCTAGCCGCCGAAGCATCTCCTCAAAGCGCAGGGGTGCCTCCACCCGGGGAACCACCGTCCTGCCGGACTGCTTGGCCGCTTCCCGGGCGATTTTCTGCCAGCGCTCCCGCTTCTTCTCCCCGTCCTTCTCCGTAAGGCGCGCAACGCAGCGCTCCATGGCCACGGGTACCACGGACACCGCCCCCAGCTCCGTGAGCTTTTGAATAATCAGCTCCATTTTTTCCGCCTTGGGCAGGCCCTGAAACAGGGTAATCCGCAGCGCCGGCTCCGTGGAGGGCAGTTCCTCCAGCAAGCGGCAGGCAACCGCTTCCCCTGCCCCGTCCAGGATCTCCCCGCGGAAGCGCCGCGCCCCATCCATCAGAACAACTTCTTCCCCCGGCCGCAGGCGAAGCACCCGCCGGGCATGCCGGGCGTCCGTTTCCTCCAGGCAGACCACTTCCCCCTGAAAGCCGGCATCATCCACAAAAAAGCGGTGCATCAGGCGGGCCTCCTGCTGATCATCGCCACCCATTCGCCCTTTTTACGCTCCTCCACCAGCTCATAGCCCGCCTGCTGCAGGGCATCCAGCACGTCCTGCTCCCGCTCCCGGATGATGCCCGAGCATACGAACAATCCTCCGGGAACGATGTGCTCCTGGAGCGGTGCGGCAAAGCTGCAAATTACGTCGGCAATGATGTTCGCCACGCACAGGTCGCATTGCTCTGCCCGTTGCTCCAGCAGGTCTCCCTGCACGCATTGAATTTTCTCCTCCAGGTGGTTATGGGCCACGTTTTCCCGGGCAACCTTCACCGCGGTGGGATCAATATCAATGGCCAGCACCTTTCCGGCTCCCAGCAGCGCCGCCCCAATGGCCAGAATGCCGCTGCCCGTACCCACGTCAATAACCCGGGCGCCAGGCGTCAGATAATCCTCCAGGAAGCCCAGGCACATGGATGTGGTCTCATGGGTCCCCGAACCAAAGGCCATGCCGGGGTCAATCTCAATGATTCGGTCCCCCTCCTGCGGCGTATAGCTCTCCCAGGTAGGCTTGACCACCAGGGTCTTCCCCGCATGGAATGGCTTGTAGAAGCGTTTCCACACTTCTGCCCAGTCCTCTTCCTTCACATCCTGGGTTTCAACATCCAGGCTGCCCAGGTCCATGCCCAGCTCCATGCGCTGCCACTGCTCCAACCGGTCCCGCAAGGCCTGCATCCGGTCCGCATACCGGTGATCCGGCTCAAACCACGCGTGTACCACCACATCCTCTGGCATGTGCTGGATGAGATCCGGGTCGATCATCTCCCAGAAGCCCGTGGGCTTATCCGGGTCCGGCACATCCGCCCGATCCTCCACCATGGTGCCCGTGGCGCCCTCCTGCATCAACTGCTCCGATACCAGATCCGCGCCCGCCGTGGTTGTGTGTACCTTGACCTCTATCCAGTCCATGCCATCATCCTCCTTGTGTGCTTCTTGGTATTATAATGCATTCTTCCCGGAAACGCAACGCAAAAGCCCGCATCTCACCTGCCGCAAAGCAAAAGGGCCGCGCCACCCATGCTCTGGGCGGCCGGCCCTTGTTCCGGCGGTGCAAGCTCATTTGAGGAAATAGGTCACCGCATACCCCGTGTATCCGTTGTAGTTGACCTTGGCCCAGTCGTCACCGGGAATCAGCACCGTTACCACCGCGCCATGAGGCATGCGCGCGTAGATCTGGTTTCCCGACATGCTGGGTGTGCTGCGCAGGTTTACAAAGGAGCGTTTTGGGTGGTTGACCGTCATGGTGGGAACGCTGGGCAGGTTATACAGGGTAAGGTATTTGGTCATCATATATCCTTCCTTGCCCGTGCGGTCCACCCGCACCTTGCACCATTCGGTGCCCTGCCCCAGTATGGTCACCCGTGTGCCGTTACCGTGCTGGGAAATCACCTTGCTGGTGGTGGAGGCGCTCTCCCGCAGGTTCAGCACCTGGTTGGACCGGGGATTGGTCACAATGCCATAGCCCTTGTTCTGGGAAGGCGTGGAGGAACCGGTGCTGAAGGAGGGCTTGATGACTCCATCCCGCAGGAACGAGGCGCTCATGAAGCCCACGTAGCCGTCCACCGAAACCTTCCACCAATCGGTGCCCTTTTGCAGCACCATTACGTAACTTCCGCCCTTGAACTGCTTGAGGGAGGTGTAGCCAGTGCCCGGGCCTGTACGCAGGTTCAGGCCGGTATTATTGGGCGTTTGGATGGTGGCAACCTTATCGCTGCCTACCCAATAGTGCTGACGGATATACTCCGAGCGGAAGTAGCCGGTTTTCCCGTCCACATTCACCTGGTACCAGCCGTTGTTCAAGCCCTGCAACGTGCAGGGCACCCCGTTGTAATAGTAGTCCAGCACACGGCCGCTGTAACTGGGCGTTTGCCGCAGGTTGAGATATCCCCGCTCCAGGGGATTGGTCACAATGCCTACCGCCTGCACCACGTCGGGCTCCACGCGGATAAAGTTTTTGCTCATCCAGCCGCTCTTGCCATCCGGGCCGTTGACCGAATACCAGTTGTCGCTCTCCCCGGTGATTTCCACCCACACCCCCGGCTGATAATATCCCAGCCGCGTGCTGCTCTGGGTTGGCTGACTTCTTAAATTGACATAGCTGCTGTTTTCCACAACACCATAGCCAATGGCCGTTGCGGCCTTGGCCGGCAAGCAGGGAAGCAACAATAGCAGCGCCAGCACCCATATTCCCCATAATTTTCGTGACGCTGAACGGAACATACGCTCATCTCTCCTTCACCCCAAGGCGGGATTCATGCCCCCTTGTACCTATGCAACGGAAGGGGAAAAGGTTTCCATCCCATCCAAAGGGTGGAAAGCAAAAGGTTTTTTAGGATGATTGCGGCAAAGCGATTTTTCCCAATACCAGGGCCGCCCTGTACATGAGCTGCACAAAGGTTTGCGCGGGAATATTTTCCTGCTCCATCACCCAGCGCACAATGGCGTCCCGGTAAATGTGCATGATTAAGTCCGTGTAAAATTCCCGGTGAGGATCAGTGGAGAAATATGGAGCCAGGCGGTTGGAAATAACCGGCGCGATGACCTGCCCCAGATATTCATAAAAAGAATCCTGTCCCTGCTGGCGCAGCGCGTTGCGGTAAAACTCCCGGTGCTTCTCGAAAAATTCGCACAGCCGCAGCAGCGCATCCGCACCCTCGGGAGCGTCACGATGAAACTCATCAAAGAATTCCGTATAAAAGATCCAGTTCACCAGGTCATATTTATCCCGGAAATGATAGTAAAAGCTTTTACGGTTCATATCGCAGGCTTCGCAAATGTCGCCCACGGTAATTTTGCTCAGCGGGCGCGACGCCATGAGGCTCTTGAGCGCATAGGCCAGAACCTTCTTTGTCACGCCCGCTTCCGCCACCGTGTCCGCCTCCCTTTTCTTGCTGCTTAGTATAGCAGATAGCCCCGGGAAATGCAAGACAAAGGCTTACCCCAGCACGTCTGACAATTCCCAGTTTTCATCCCACATGGTCAGGGGTGCGGGACTGCCGGGCAGGATGCGCCCTGCCAGCGCCTCGCCGATGGATTGGGCGGGGGTCAGGGTGCACATGCGTACAGCCGTTTCCGGCGCAATGCCGAACCGGTGAATCATATTGTGCAGCGCCACCGGCATGGTCAGCACCGATCCTGCCAGCACGCCGCTGGCCAGCCGCGCAGCCCCCTCCCGGACGAACACCTGCTGACCGCCCAGGGCATAAACGCCGTCCGGCATGCCCGCGGCCTCCATGGCATCGGTAATCATCACCGCGTGTTCGGCGCCCTTGGCGCGCACCGTCAGGCGAATCACATCCGGGTGCAGGTGAATGCCGTCGCAGATGATCTCCGTATACAGCCTATCATCCGTCAGTGCCGCGCCCGGTACCCCAGGCTCACGGTGATGCAGCGGAGGTTGCGCGTTAAAGGTGTGGGTCACATGGGTGGCGCCCCATTCCGCCGCCTGATGGGTCTGCTCGGCGGTCGCCGCCGTATGGCCAATGGACACGGTAATGCCGCGGGAAACCGCTTCCCGGATAAATGCCTCCGCTCCGGCCCGCTCCGGCGCCATGGTCAACAGCCGCACCCAGGCGGTATGCCCACCGGTCATTTCCTCCAGGGCCGCCATGGACGGGTCGCAGAAAAACTCCTTCAGCTGGGCTCCGCACTTGCTCTCGGCCAGGAAGGGCGCTTCCATATGCGCCCCCAGCACCCGGCTCCCCCGGGGTTCAGGGCGTTCCATCACCGCGCCGATACCGGCCACGGCGCTGCGGGTATCCGCCACCGAGGCGCTCATGGTCGTGGGCAGGAAAGCCGCCACGCCCACCTGGTACAGTTCCCGGCTCATGTGGCGCACCGCGTCCTCCCCCGCCATGGTGTCCTTGCCCCGGAAGGCATGGATATGGACATCCACAAAGCCTGGCAGCAAATAACGCCCCTGGGCGTCCACCACTTCTTCCCCGGGGTGCGGTGCCAGTGCCGCCCCTGTCTCCCGCACCACGCCTTCCTCCAGGCGCACGCAGGTTTCCGGCTCAAAGGTTCCGTTTACATAAGCGTTTGCATGCAAAATCAGCATACTGTTTCCTCCTTTGTCTTCTTTCGGCAGATCCGCCGGGATACACTCCGGGCCAGTTCAGCCGCGTGCATGCCCAGAACCGCCCAGAACATGGGCGACACCAGGCAAATGCTGAAGCTGAAGAAGTCCTGGATGGCATAGCATCCGATGGCCAGGGTTGTCACCCACAGCCAGGGGCGGCGCTTGGCCCGCCGCACCCCCAGCAGCAGCATCGCCCCCAGAAAGGCCACATACATCACCAGCGCGGGCAGTCCGTTTTCCACCAGAATGGTCACGTAACCATTATGAGCACTGTCAAAGGTTTCGGGATAAACCAGCCCCGCCGCCGCCAGCTGCTCCTGCATAGCAAAAAGGAACGTATTGGGCCCCGTGCCCGTGAACAAATGCTGCCGCGCTATGATCAGCGAATTTCTCCACACCCCCAGGCGATAGGAGCCGAAGCTGTCCTGCGGGCGGCCGTGCAGAATCTCGCTAAGCTCGTACAGCCCGCCCATGCTGGCGGGTAAATCCACCAGCGCAAGGGCCAGCAGCGCCACCGCCAGCAGCATCGCCACCGCCACCACCAGGGTGCGGGGCCGCAGGGCAAAGCGCGTCGTCCGGCCCCAGGTTTCCGCAGACACGCCCAGGAGCACCGCCACCAGCAGCAGGCGGAGAACCATTCCGCTCCACATCAGGGTCAACGTCTCCGTGCCGTCCAGCCAGGGCATGCGCAGGGCCGTGCGCAGCGCCGCGCACAGGCATGCCAGGCTCAGCATCCACAGGCTTCCCCGGCGGCACTCAGGATGGCACAGCCCATAGCCGGCCACCCACACCAGGAGCGCGCCCAGCACGATCAATCCGCTTTGTACCTCCATGCACAGCAGAAGCAGCACCCCCAGGGTACCAGCTGCCAGCATCCAGCCCCTGGTCCAACCGCTAAGCAGCAGAAACCCGGCCAGGAGCATGGGCACCACCAGGCTCAGGTAACCGCTGACCATGTCAATATTGCCAATGGTTCCCTGAAATTCGTAATTGGTGTAGATGCTACGTCCCTCCGGAAACAGTCCCAGCGGATTTCCGCCCATATACTGCCAGGCAACCACACCACAAAAAAGCATCAGCGCTGTCCCCGCCGCGGTGAGCGTACCGCGCCACCTGGGGGGATACAGGCTCATGCACAGGAAAATGCCGCCGTACAGCAGCTTTGCAGCCAGCCCCTCGTGGCGGGTGGCGCCAGCCCACCACACCCACTGGCCGCTTTCGTTCAGGCGATGCCCCATGGGGCCAAGCCACGCGGACAGCGCCACCAACGCAAAAAAGCCTACGCCCATCCAGCAAACGGGATGCCACCGCAGGTACCGTCTCCCGCCGGTGAACGCGCAGGCAATCAGCGCCGTGATGGCGCACGCCAGGCATACCGCCCCCAGCCCCAACGCCCCCTGCCACTTGGCCAGGGTGATGTGGGTATAGGAAAAGTCGTTATAGAGCGGAAACAGCGCCAGCGCCGCCACCGCCGCTACCGTGAGACTTCCCGCAAGCCAGCGAAGGGCGGGGGCATGTTTGCTCTGGGGCATAGGCTCCTCCTCTTTGGTGGAAATCAGCGTGCCGCGTGCTCAATCCTCGCAAGCGCAGCGGCGCGAACAGCCGCATCTGGTATAAAAATGCTCTATGGCAAGGATACCACTTCCCGGAAAGTGCGTCAATCCGTGCGGTCAGATTTTTCCTCCGGCGTTTGGGGCCGGATGATGGGCACAGGCTCTTCCGCTGGCGTGGCCGCGGAGGCCATGGGCGTCTTTCCGGCCCGGGCCAGGGTTCCTCTGTCCTCCGTGGTGGTTTCCTCGGGCAAGGAGGGTTCGTGGGGTTCCTCCTCCGTCAGGGTTTCCGTCACCTCGGGAGGCAGGGCCACGGGTACGGTATCCAGGGTCCACGGTTCCTCCTGGGGTAAGGCCGCCACCACCGTCTCGGCGGAGGCATCTTCCGGGGAGGGTGGCGCTTCCGCCGCGGTTTCCGCACTGCGCACAGGCGGCGCTTCCATGTGGGTAGCCGCCTGCGGAGACTCCGCCTGCCCGGGGCGCTCTCTGCCCACGCACAGCCCCACGGCCAGCAGAATCACGCCCACCGCGCCATGGAGCAAAAAGCCGCCTGACAGCAGGAAGGGCGAGGTAAGCGTGGTGCGCGACAGCGTCCCCGTTATTTCCGGGAACCAACCGTTGATCGCTTCCACCGGCGATGCGATCCAGCCATAGCACACCGCACCTGCTACCCCACCAGCCACCGCGCACAGCCCGGCCAGCGGCTTGCCGCCGCCCAGCTGCGCCAGCATGCTTCCAGGGGTATAGCCCGTAAAGCCCATGGCCGCCCCCAGGATCAGGCTGCCCACCACCAGCGTGCCATTCAGCGGCAGGATCTCCAGATGATCCACATCCAGCACCGCCAGCCACCCCAGGAAAGCCACGCACACCGTTGCCGTGCCCAGCGCAATGAGCAGCATGCGCCACAGGGGACGTTGGCGCATACCCAGGGCCTCCTTCAGCGTATGGGGACGCGCCAGACTCGCGCGCTGAAAAATCCACCCCAGCACCAGCCCCAGACCGCTTCCCAGCCATAGATCCGTCATTGTCCAGTCCCCTCCTTTCGTGCGCCGCACAGCCGCGCCGCGCCGTAGGCAGCCAGCAACAGCAGCGCCGCCGCCGCAAAACCGCTTAATGCCCCCGACGCTGCCCCGCCAAACACATGGAAGGATATGCCGCCCCCTGCCATACCGGCGCCCAGCAGCAGCACAAAGCCTCCCGCAAAGCCATACAGGCACTCCCGGGCCGTGCTGCGCGCCACGTGCACCCCTTGGCGCCGGTTTTGGATGCGCCGGGGCAGCGCAGCCAAAAAAGCCCCCACGGGGATGGCTCCCGCCGCGCCCAGGGCCAGCAAGGGCAGCGTACCTTCCGCACCCGGGAGCAGCAGCGCCACCGCCTCATAGGCATCTGTCAGCCGCAGCGGCGCCACAAAAATCATTGCCAGGACATAAACAAGCCCGAGGATTATTCCCCGGGCGCCGGTATGTTTGCATGCCATGCGTCCACCTCCCTGCTTCCATGGTTCCCAGGGCAGGCATGGCCTATTCACTTGTATACCGTCCGGCTGATCACAATACTGTTGCGCCGCAGAAACTGACGGTCCAAAAAGGCATAGTAGGTTCCCGGGGTAATAATGCCCTGGAGATTCATCAGGTCCAGGCCGGACGCGCCGCACAGGATGTCTGCCAGGGCAACGCAGTTGGTTTTCAGGGCATTGTACGTCTGAAAGGGGCCCTTGCGCAGCTTGTGGAAGGTCGCCCCCGTGGTCCGGGCAAAGTCGGCCTGCGGCGATTCCTCCGGGGGCGTCCACAGGGTGCTCCCCGCCATGAATCTTTCCGCGGCGGCGCGGACGCTTTCCCGCTGCGCCTGATCCAGGCTCACCCCAAAGCTGATGAGCTTTTTCTTTTCATGATCCAGGCAATAGGCGATGTAAGGCTCCCGCTTGGCCATCACCAGCACACCGTCGGAGATCAATCCGAAAAGGCGGTTGCTGGACGCGTCATAGCAGCCGTAGGCATACACCTGCTCTCCCAGGGCGATGTCCACGTGCCCCATGCCCATGGCCGTGTCCTTGGAAAGATGAAAAAAGATTTCCAGGTCCCGCTTCGCATGGCGGTCATTGGTCTCCCGCCGTGTCCAGCGCGAGGTCTCTTCGGCTTCGTCGGGGTCATTGAGCATGCGCAGCAGCCATTGGGGAATAAGCGCCGTCAGCAGAATCGGGGGCGCGATCCTGATCCGCTGGCGAACACTTCTGCCCTTTATGTCCGTCCCCAACAACTCCCGCACCGCGTCTCCCAGGGTAAACAGACCGTAACCCAGGCTGTACAGGCCCAGCAGCAGCGTCAGCGGCAGCATGCTCCACAGGGGATATGCCAGCAGCAGCGCCGCAAAAAGTCCGTGCATAATCCCCGCCAGCAGGTTTGCCAGCCATCCGCGCTCCCCATCCGCCTTCAGCTGTATGGCATAGATCAGCTTACACAGGCAGTTCAGCGCCATCCACAGCCCGAAAACCAGGGAAATGGAGATACCCATGGCCCGGGGCCAAAGCACCAGCGTCAGGCCGCCGGCCAGCAGTGCCACCCCCTTGACCAGCGCAATCCGCTTTTGCCGGCCATGCAGCAGCCATTCTGTCAAATTGATGATTCCGCCTGCCGGAAGCAGCCAGCGCAACACGTCCAGGGCCAGAACCAGGGTTTTTTCAGGATGAAGCAGCATCAGGCTACCCATCAGTAGAAAAAGTATGCTCTCCGTAAACAGACGAGCAGGGGTATATGCCTTTCTCAGCATGGCGCCCATGCCTCCTTTTTCCATTTGCTTCCGTGCCTTCCTGATATATGATCTTAGCATAGGCCACGGAAAATGTCGATATGCAGTCTGACTCCATCTGGGTTTTCCCAGCAAAAAAGCGCGGCGAGACCGTAGCCTCGCCGCGCCGGAAAAGGATTTACTTGTGCCCGTTGGGAGCGTTCAGCCATGCATACTCGATGGCCTCGGTATGGTAGGAGTCCACCTTGTTGCTGTCGTGGGTCTTACTGTTGGTAAAGTGGATGCACAGCTGTCCATTGTAATCGTTGTTGGCGATGGTGTCGCCATCGGGGTAGTTATGCGGAACGCCATAGAGCGAACAGGCAAAGGTGCGGTTCCCAATGGTAACCAGCATAGGCCGCCGTTGCCACAGATTCTTTTCGGCAATTTCATCGGCAGTGCTTACACCATAGATCTTGCACAGCCGTGCCGTATCCGCCGCCGTAAGGGGCTCCGCGTCCACATGGCTGCCACCGCTCCAGCGGTGCGCCCACCAAACAATACCCGTCTTCACGTCATAAACCTTGAAGTTAGCGCCCTTGGGCCACAGCTGCTGTATGCCGCCGGTGTACCAGTCGATCTTCTCGGCAGGGTAAATGGTCATGGTCAGGTCGCTGGTGTCGCTTTCGCCCACAGGCACGGTGCCAAACAGTTTATGCAGCGTATTGGGGCCGGCAATGCCGTCCACCGTCAGGCCATTGGCACGCTGGAAATTCTTCACGGCCGTTTGCACCGCGCTGGTATAGGACGAAGTAATGCTGCCGGAGTAATATCCCTGGGTTTTCAGCTCCGTCACCATGGCTTTCACCTCGGTGCCAGTGGAGCCCAGGCGCAGCGTCTTATAGGTAGCTTCCTGGCCGGCGGTGGGACTGGAGCTGGTGGGTCCGGGGGTTGCGGTTGGCAATGCGCCGCCGCTGGCGGTACACTCTTCCACGCAGTCGCCGCGCACATACCCTGTGCCCAGCGTGGTTTTTACGGGATACCACAGGTATCCGCGCAGCTCGGTAGGCTCTGCGCTGTACGGCATGACCACGCCCTCGTCCAGGCGGCCGATGATCTTGGAACCATTGGCTGTGGTACGCAGGTTCACGCCGCCGGTAACCGTCACCACATACCCGACCACAACCTCGGGCTGGGGCGTGGTGGTGGGTTGCGTAGCCAGCCATTCTTCATACTCGGCCTGGGTCATAACGCTGACGCAGCTGCCAAGTACCCATACCTGCGTATTGTCATACACCACACGATACCACAGGCTTCCGCCTACGGTTTGCTGGTTGTTATAGGCCATCACCGTGCCCAGGGGAATGTTATAGGGCGCGTTGGCATCCTTGGAGGGCGAAGCCCGCAGATTCACCTTGTCCAGCACCGTAATCAGGTACGTGGACGCAGTGGCCGTTCCGCCGCCGGAGCCGTTATTCTCGTCCGGCACGCCATTGCCCGCCAGATAGCTTTCCTCCTGGGTGGCAGAAAGCTTGAAGGAGCAGTCGCCCCGCACATAGCCCAGCGTACCGTTCACATTGATGGGATACCAGGTGTATCCCTTGGAGGTTGTTGCCGTACCCGTCATGGGCCAAACGGTATCCTTGTCCACCGTTTGAATCACGGAACCCGCGGCAGTCTTGCGCAGGTTGGTCTTGGGCAGCGTAATTTTCACATAGCCGTAGCTGGAAGGTGCGGCCGTGGTGCCCGGCGCCGGCGTGGCGGTTACCACAGCCCCGCTGGCCGTGCCGTTCTGATCGCACTCCATGGCACAGTCGCCCCGCACATAGCCCGTGCGGCCAGAAGGCGCCTTCACCGGATACCAGGTGTAGCTACCCGAGCTGACAGCCACGCCCGTCATGGGCAATACCAGGCCCAGATCCAGCTGTTCCAGCCGCGTCCCCGCCGGCTTGGCGCGCAGGTTTACCTTATCCTCGGTAAGTTTTACATAACCGTAGCTGGAAACCTCCGCCGTGGGTACTGCCGTGGCAGGCCCCGCCGTGACGGTTACGTCGCTGCCGTCCGCGTTGCACACCTTGGCGCAGTCGCCCCGTACATAGCCGCGGATGTTATCCACCTGCACGTAATACCAGGTGTATCCCTCGCTGACGGTGCTGCTCATGTAAGGCAGGATTTCATTTTTTTTGATCTGCTGGATGGTGTTTCCCGCCGGTTGCAGGCGCAGGTTTACGCCCCCCACGGTGGTACGGATGTATCCCATGGTTACCGGAACCGCCGTAGGTGTGGCCGTAGCCACGGTACCGGTGTTTCCATCCAGGGAGGCGACCACTTCCACACAGTCCCCACGGACGTAATAGATCACGCCGTTCTGGGCCACGGGATACCAGGTATAGCCGCTCTTTTTCACCGCGGAACCGGCAATGGGCAGCACCTGGCCCGTTACTTCCCACTGGGCCTTGACGGAGCCGCCGGGGCTTTCCCGCAGGTTGGCAGAGGACAGGATCAGCTTCACATACCCGCCACTGGCCGGAGCGGTCATGGCCGGGGTAGGCGTGGGCGTTACGTTGCCCAGCACTTCCAGGAAAGGCGCCTGAATATAGCCCACATAGCCGTTATACCGCACCTGATACCAATGGCTGGTATCAATCACCGCGGGAATGGTAAGCACTTCCACCAGGGTATCCCGGTCCAGTTTTTGAATCACCGGGCCGCCTTCGCTTTCGCGGAAGTTGGTACCGCCGTTGGTAATACGTCCCATAACCATGCTGGTTACCGGCGCTGCGGTTGGCGTAGCCGTCGGTACCTCCGTTACGGTGCCCTGCCCTGTGCCCGCATCCGGCGCAGGCGTAGGGGTAGCGGTCGCAGGCACGCTGGTGGCCCACGTTGCTTGAACAGGGTTTGCCTCCCAGGCGATGGCTTCCGCCTCGGTCAGCATTTCAAAGCAATCCCCCCGGATATATCCCACATAGGTGTTGGTCTTGTCCGGGTCGGGGTGCTGCGTATCCACCTTGTACCAGGTATAGCCGCCCTCGCTGGTTGTATCCGTCACGGTGCAGATGAAGCCCGTATCCAGCTTGAACCAATAGGAATCAGAGCCCGGTTGTTTGCGCACAAAGGTGCCGTTCTTCAGTACCCTGCCGTAGGAGCCCACGGCGTAGGCAGTCTCCCACGCCCCTGGCTGGGGCGCCAATGCCAGGATGAACGCCAGCGCCAGCGCCAACGCGATCATGCGGTTCCACGACTTCCTCATTATTGTTTAACCTCCACCGTGTGTAGCCTTGTTTGTCTTTGCATGTTCCGTAATGATGTCGTCCTTATTCTATTACAAAATTATTACGGTGTCAAGGTAAGAGCCGTAACAATATCCCCGGTAACATTCACCATTTCGGGGGTATTGGCTCACTGCGGACTGCCAAAAGCACATGCAAGAGCGGAGGAGCCGAACCCCTTCCGCCTTTCATTGGCATGCACCGGTTATCCCGGCGGGATACACATTGCTTTTTGCCCGCAGCGTCAATCCCATGCGAGTTCAGGCAGCCTCTGGCTGGCCGATTTACGCACCGTTACTTTTCGCCGGCAAACAGCTCCGGACCGAACTTGCTCAGGAGCCTGTCCCGGTCCGCGCTGGAAAGGAGCAGCGTCAGCTCGGTGCCGCTGTCGGTATGCTTCTCTTCCAGCACCTGTCCCAAGGGGCGTACCTGGCTGAGCAGACCGTAACGGCTAAAGGGGATCAGCAGTTTCACCGGGCTATGGGTGTGCTGCAGTTGCGCTGCAATGGCATCCATGAGCTGATCCACGCCTTCTCCAGTCTGGGCGGAGATCATAACCGCCCCCGGCAGGCTGGGGGCGGCATTGCCCAGGTCGCACTTGTTGATGACCTCAATGCGCGGCTGCTCGGTGGCTCCCAGCTCCGCCAGGACTTCCTCCACCACCTGCCGCTGCGCGTACAGTTCCGGGCTGGAGCCGTCGGACACGATGACCAGTACATCCGCCAGCGCGGCTTCCTCCAGGGTACCGCGGAAGGCGCTGACCAGGGAATGGGGCAGCTTCCGAATAAAGCCCACCGTATCCACCAGCAGGAAAGGCATGCCCGTCGGCGTTTCCACCCGCCGGCTCACCGCGTCCAGGGTGGCAAAAAGCTGATCCTGCACATAGACGTTGGCGCCGGACAGGCGGTTGAGCAGGGTGGACTTTCCCGCGTTGGTATATCCCACCAGCGCCACTACCGGCACTTCGCTGCGCTGGCGGCTGCGGCGGCGGATGTCCCGCTGCTTCTCCATTTCCGCCAAATCCCGCCGCAATTCGGTCATTCGCTCCCGGATGCGGCGGCGGTTGATTTCCAGCTTACTCTCGCCCGGGCCGCGGGTACCGATGCCGCCTGCCAGGCGGGAGAGCGCCACGCCCTCCCCCACCAGCCTGGTGGACTGGTAGTTCAGCTGCGCCAGCTCCACCTGCAATTTGCCCTCCCGGCTGGATGCCCGCTGGGCAAAGATGTCCAGGATCAGCATGGTGCGGTCCACCACCTTCACCCGAAGTACTTCCTCCAGGTTACGCACCTGAAAGCCGGAGAGCTCCTCATCAAAAATGCAGGTATCCGCTTCCAGGGCCTGGCACTGGCGGGCCAGCTCCTCCGCCCGCCCGCGGCCGATGAACAGGGCGCCGTCCGGCTTGTCCCGCTTTTGCACATAGACCGCGACCACTTGTGCCCCGGCGGTTTCCGCCAGGCGGGACAGCTCCTCCAGGGAATCTTCGCTTTCGATACCCATGAGCACTGCCCGCTCCGCCTTCTCCCGTTCATCGGCATCCTCGCCGCGCAGGACCGCCGCGTCCGCCTCGGCAATGCGGTCCATCCACTGGGCCTGCGGAATACGGTCATAGCGCAGGGGATCCAGCAACAGGACCTGGTTTTCTCCGTGCACCTTTTCCCCCAGGAAGGCCGTTTGCACCAATCCCGGCTTGCCATCCCGCACGGCAATGGCCGTCATGGCGTCATAGCGGAATGCCCGCAGGGCGCTGATGTCCACATCGCTCAAGCAGCCGGAGGCGCTGGGATGCGTATGGATGCAGCGCACGCAACTCAATCGCTTGCTGTTGCGGCGCAGCCGGTAATCCTGCAGTTCCACATCCTGATGGGTACCGATCATCACGTCCACGATTTCCCCATCCCGGGTGACATAGACTGCCACCTCGCGGTTCATCAGCGTGGTGAACACCGCCAGGGCCTGGCTAAGCTCCGGTGGCAGGAATGCATCCCCGTCTATTTCCAGTTGATACAGCGCCTTCATCTGCTCCAGCAGCGTGCGGCGCACGCCCTCGATGTTTCCATGAATTTCCTGTTTCATATGTCCTCCCGCATTCAGCGCCTTTGCGCCCCCTGCTCCATGATTAAACGCTGGTATTCCGCCACCACATCCCGCATAATGCGCTCCCACGGGATGGGAATGGTTTCCTGCGCCCGCAGTCCCACGGCTTTGGCCTGGGGGAGGGCCCGAAGCACCGCCTGGGCAATGGCCTCCCCGCTTTCATCCGCGCAGATAAAACCGTTTTCTCCGTCCGTGATGCCTTCCGCCGAGCAGCTGCCGCGCACCACCACCGCTGGGGTGCCCATGGCCGCCGCCTCCCGCAGCACCATGGGGGCGTTATCATAAATAGAAGGAAATACCAGCAGGTCCGCCCGATGGTACAGCGCCATCAGTTCCGCGCGGTCCGCCATAAAGCCCAGCAGATGTGTTTGTCCGGCCAGGCCCTTTTCCTCCACCTCGCTGCGGATGGCTTCCATGTCCGGTCCATCCCCCGCAGTTACCAGTTCAAAGCGCACACCCTGGCGCTTCAGCAGCGCGCAGGCCTCCAGAATGCCGTGAATATTCTTCTTGTAATTGTGCTGCCCCACAAACAGCAGCACAGGGTCATGCCCCAGCCTAACCCGGCTGTTCAGCGCGGCCACCCCCTCCGGGGACAGCGGCTCCCGGTTGGTGCCGTTTTCCATAATGCGGATCTTGCCATGGTAGCCATATTCCCTTAGCACCTGCGCCGTGGCATGGTTGACCGTCCATACCCCATCGCATTGGTTATAAAAGCGGATAATATAGTTTACCACGCCCTGGGCAATCACCTTGGATTTGGTCTTATCATAAAAATCCTGATAATACTTGGAATGAAAGGTGGACACCAGCGGAACCTGCCTGCGCCGAGCCATACGCAGCGCTTCCTCCCCGGCTGCAAAGGGGCTCTGTGCATGCACAATGTCAAAGGGAATATCCTCCAGCCGCCGGCGGTAGCGTATGTCAAGGCCTGGCAAGCCCAGGCGGAACTGCTCCCCGGGGAGCTTGACGCTGTGCTGCAGCAGCACAGGAAAGGCGTACTCCGCCGCAGTCCCCGGCGCCTTTGGCGCAATGTACCACGCTTCGTGGCCCATGGACATAAGTGTTTCACAATAGCTTTGCGTTACCCGTCCCACCCCGTCCAGACAGGGAGGGTAGGTATCCACAAACTGCCCCACAATCAACGTATCTTCCCCCTCACGCTTGTCCTCGCGCGTTGTTATAAATTTATTGTAGCATATTTGCTTTTCCGGTACAACCCACCGTTCATTTGGCCCAGCTGCGCTTACCGCTGAGGTTTGCCGCCATCCGCCGCAACCATTCGCCCGGGCGCAGGCGTGGCACATATACCGCGGGACGTCCCGGCGCTGTGGTAAAGGTGCCCCACCCCTGGGCATCCACGCGGACGCTTCGCTCCCCGCCCAGCACGCAGTGGAACACCCGTCCGCCCAGGGCAGGCCCCACGCACATGCGCTTGCTTCCCCCTTGCCCGTCGGTAATCAGCGCCGCCAGCCCGCTGCCGGGTGCTTCGGCCGTACCAGCCCGGGTAAAGCCAATCAGGCTCGGATCATCAAAGAAGTCCCGCTCCTCGCCGTGGGCATTGTCCCGGCGCAGGCGCATCAGCGCGGGAAGCTCCGTCACGGGTCCAATATTACGTGTGGGAATCCCCGCCAGGTCCCCATAAAATACGCAGGGGTAGCCAAAGGAACGCAAAAGGATGAGCGTATACGCGCTGGCCTTGAACCAGCCCTCCACCCAGCTCTCCAGGGATTGCCCCGGCTGGGTATCGTGATTATCCACAAAGGTAACCGCCTGGGCAGGTCGGCAGCCCACCAGCGTATCCTCAAAGAGCTGGCGCAGGTCGTATTGGCCATTTCCCCGGGATATCTGATGGAAATGCTGGTGCAAGGGCACATCGAAGAGGCTCATGGCATTGTTGACCGCGTCCAGGTAACCGGTGAGCGCCGGTGCGTGGTGGTGCCAATATTCGCCCACGGTGAACATTTCCCTCCCCGTGTGCGCCCGGATGGCCGGCAGCCAGTCCCGGTAAAAGGCTGTGGAGATATGCTTCACTGCGTCCAGGCGAAACCCGTCACATCCGGTGGTGTCCGCGTACCAGGCGCCCCACAGGCACAGTTCCGTGCGCACCAGCGGATCGTTCACGTCCACGTCCGCACCCATGAGGTAATCGAAGTTGCCCTTTTCCCCGTCCACATCCCGGGCCCAGTGCTTGCCTTCCATGCGGTACAGCCCCTTGGCATGGGTCAACTCATTCCAGTCCACACCGGTAAAGCACCGGTGATCCCATTGGAATGCAGAATACTTTCCTTTCCGGCCCGGGAAGGTAAACCGGGTGAACACCCGGGCGGGGATCAGCGGCGTATCCTCCAGAGCGCGGTTTTCCGGGTCATCCTGATGAACGTTGACCTCTTCCCAGTCATCTGCGCCCAGGCGGTGGTTGAGCACCACATCGGCCAGCACCTGAATATCCGCCCGGCGCAGGGCGCGTATGGCCGCCAGGTAAGCCCTGCGCGTACCGTATTTGGTGCGCACCGTACCCTTCTGGTCAAACTCTCCCAGGTCGTACAGGTCGTAGACGCCATAGCCCACGTCCTTGACTCCCGCTGCGCCCTTGTAGGCCGGAGGCAGCCACAGGGCGGTAAAACCCATTCGCCGCAGCCGGCGGGCCTGACGGCGGGTATGCTTCCACCAACGCCCGTCCTCCGGCAGTTCCCACTGGAAATACTGCAGCATTACGCCGTTCACGCAATCCCTCCCTTATCGCGCTATTATACGCAATCCAGGACAAAATGGCAAACCGTTTCCAAAAAAGAGAAGCAGTCCAATAGAAAAGCATGCCTCGCCACAGGGCAAAGCATGCCGGAACGCAAAATGTTTTTTGATGGAGACGGAAAAAGCAAAGCCTCCTTCGCAGGCGTTTCTCTGGCGCGAACTGGGCCGCCGCGGATTGCTGTTGATCTACCTTGCCTGTTCTGCCTTCAAAATGCTTCTGAAGCCATTGTCTGTGACAGTGCGGTTTCCCCGTGTAACCCCGCATTCCGTGGGAACAGCCTCACAAGCAAGCCGCAGGCCGTAGAAAAGTATCCACGATCTTTCCTCCACCCGGAACCGGTCCTTTGTGCCCGGTTATGCCGTACCGCACCGGTCAGCCGTCGGCGCGCTTTTCCTCCCCCGGCCAGCGCAGGCGCTGGACTACCTCCCAGGCCGTGGCACTGGTGGGTCCACATGCCTCCGCCGCCCGGCAGCCTGCCTGGCCATGGAGAAAGGCTCCCAACTGAAGCACCGTCAGGCTATCCAGCTTCAGGCGCTGGCGCTGGGCCAGCAGAGCCACCAATATACCGGTCAGCACGTCCCCGCTGCCGCCCTTGGCCAGCGCCGGTGAACCATTGGCATTGGCCGCAGTATGCACGCCGTCGGTCATCAGGGAGGTTGCACCCTTGAGCAGTACGGCGCCGCCCCACCTTGCCTGCAAAGCCCGGAGAGCCTCCAGGGGCGCCGCGGTAACGCCAGCGGTATCCCAGCCCAGCAGCCGTGCCGCTTCGCCGGGGTGTGGCGTAAGGAGATCGCCCTTCTTGCGCGCAGGCGCGTCCGTCGCAGCCAGCAGATTCAGCGCGTCGGCGTCCCATACCACGGGGCACTCCGCGCCGGACATCACATGGAGCAGCGGCAATACATCCGCCCCCTGGCCCAGGCCGCAGCCCACCGCCGCCGCGTGGGCCCCTTCCAGGGCCTGACGCAGCCGTTCCGCCGCTTCTCCGCTGAGCTGCCCCGCATGCTCCGGCAAGGGAATGCACGTGGCGCAGGGAACCAAATTTTGAAGGATGGGCACCAGGCTTTCCCGGCACGCTATTTGGGTCAACCCGGCGCCCATGCGCATGCAGGCCTGGGCACACAGGGCCGCAGCCCCTGCCATACCCGTACTGCCCGCGAAAATCACCACCCGGCCGAAGGTTCCCTTATGGCTGACGGGCGGTCGCGGCGGGCACAGGCGGCGGGCATCCATGTCCGTAAGCAGACGCAGTCCAGGCACATTTCCCCAGTCCGCGGGAATGCCGATCTCCGCCACGGTTAGCTGTCCCGTGTACGCGGGGCCCATTCCCAGCAGCAGC
This sequence comes from uncultured Eubacteriales bacterium, assembly GCA_900553295.1. Lineage (GTDB taxonomy): Bacteria > Bacillota > Clostridia > Christensenellales > Aristaeellaceae > Egerieenecus > Egerieenecus merdigallinarum. The sequence continues at coordinate 27,289 of USCR01000003.1, forward strand.
CCCGTTTTGATCCGGTGGAAGGTCACGGTTTCTGTTGCGTGAAATACGGTGACGCCCTCCCCGGTTTCTCCGTTCAGCCCCGATGGAATGTCCACCGACACCACCGGCAGGCCACGTTCCGCGCACAGCAGCGCCAGGCGTTCCGCTTCCCCGGAAAGGGGGCGCGTCAATCCCGTACCAAAAAGCGCGTCCACCACGCATGCCGCGCCCTGTGGAATGTTTTCTTCCGGTGCTGTGGGCACAACCCCTTGCAGGCACAGCAGCGTCCGGTTCACCGCGGCGTCACCCTTGGGCTGACCGCTCAGTTCCCACACCAGGCTCCTGCCGCCGTCCATGCGCCACAGCCGCGCCGCCGCATAGCCGTCCCCGCCATTGTTTCCGGGACCACACAGGAAAAGCACAGTGCTCCTCCGCATGGCATGGCGGCGCACCGCCTCCACCACCGCCTGGGCCGCCATTTCCATCAAAAGAATGCCCGGCGTACCCGTCTGGGCCATAAAATCCTGCTCCAGGCGCTGCATCTGTGCCGGGGTAATGGTTGTGCGCATATTGGTTAGCCTGCCTTTCTTTATGCTTGCCAGAGCGCGGCGGCCGCCGCAGTGTCTCCCTCATGGGTGATGGTGAGCAAAAAGCTTCCGCCGCCCATGCCGGCTAGCTGTTGCGCCGCACGCCCTGTGAGGCGGACCTGCGGCTGTCCGCCGGAACCGTGAAAAATTTCCACTTCCTGCAAGGGAAGGGCAATGCCCACACCCATGGCCTTGAGCACTGCCTCCTTGGCGGCATACAAGCCCGCCAGCGTCTGCGCCGCCCCGGCGCCCTTGGCGTGCACGTAGGCCGTCTCCGCCGGGGTGAAGTAGCGGTTCAGGAACCGTTCGTCTCTCAAAAGTGCCTCCATGCGGGAAATTCCGCACAGATCCAGCCCTAATCCCTTACACATAGCCCATGATCCCCCGCACGGAAACATCTCCGGACAGCACCCGGTGCAGTTCCCCGGCATCGTCCCGGACCATCAGCGCACCGCTGGCGTCCAGGCTTTCCGCCAGGCCGGTCAGCTCCATGCCGCCGCTGACCTGCACCCGGCTGCCCAGGGTACAGCTGCGCGCCGTATAGGCAGGGAGAAGCGCGGGAAAGCCGGAGGCTTCCAGGGTATCCACCACGGGCTCCAGCGCGGCCAGATAGGCACAGAGCATCTCCCGGCGCAGGGGGGGACGATCCGTGAGTTCCGCCAGGGAAATGGCACGATCCTTGAGCTCCGGCGGATACGCGCCGGGCTGGAGGTTCACGCCGGTGCCCACCACCACGTACTCCAGCCGGTCCGGGTCTGCGGCCATTTCCAGCAGGATACCGCAGCACTTTTTCCCCTGAATCACCACGTCATTGGGCCACTTGATACGGGCCTGGGTGCCGCAGAGGCGGTCGATGGCCTCCGCCAGGGCCATGGCAGTACAAAAGGTAATGAAAGGCGCATCCTCAGGCTTGAGCCGTGGCCGCAGGAGCGTGGAACACCACAGCCCCTGTCCCGCGGGAGAAATCCATTGCCGGCCCAGCCGGCCCCGTCCCGCCGTCTGCCGGTCGCACAGGCAGAGGCTGCCCTGGGGCGCACCGCCCACGGCCATTTCCTTCAGCACGGTGTTGGTGCTGCTCACTTCTGCCTGATAGCGCACTTCCCCCCGGCCCAGTTCGCGGGTGGTCAGGGCGCCTTTCCACAGGGATGGGTCCAGGGCATCCCCGGGAACCAGGCGGTACCCCCGCCGTCCGGCACTCTCAATGGCATAGCCCTGGGCGCGCAGCGCTTCCACGCGCTTCCACACCGCGGCGCGGCTGATGCCCAGCTCCGCGCTGATTTTCTCCCCGGAGACAAAGCCGCCTCCTGCCAGCATTTCCAGAATATCCCGCATAGTCGCTCCTCTTCTATTGCAAAATTGTTACAATTGTGATACGATACTTTTTGTGCCTATGGGCGGCCATTTTCCGTCCCTATGGCTATTGTACGATCCCCAGGCGCGTTTGGCAAGCCCTGCGCGGCCTTGAAACCCTGCGGAAAATTGGTTATACTACAAGTGGGTTCGCCCGCGAAAGGAAGTGTGCCGTATGCAGCCCAGACAAATGATCAACGCACTGCAGCAGAATATCGGCAAAGTTATCGTCGGCAAAGAAGAAGCCATTGAATACGCACTAGTTGCCCTGCTGTGCAAGGGCCATGTATTGATTGAGGACGTGCCTGGCGTGGGCAAAACCACCCTGGCCAGCGCACTGGCCAAGTCCCTGGATTGCTCCTTCAAGCGTATCCAGTTTACCCCGGACCTGATGCCATCGGACATCACGGGCTTTACACTGGTCAATTTCAAAACAGGGGAAATGGAGTACAAGCCCGGCGCGGTGATGAGCCAGGTGGTGCTGGCGGATGAAATCAACCGTACCAGCCCCAAAACCCAGGCCAGCCTGCTGGAGGTTATGGAGGAATACCAGGTCACCGTGGACGGCATTACCCATGCCCTGCCGCAGCCCTTTATTGTGCTGGCCACCCAGAACCCCGGTGAGTTTGTGGGCACCTATCCCCTGCCCGAGGCGCAGATGGACCGCTTTTTCCTGCGTATTTCCATCGGCTATCCCAGCGTGGAGCAGGAGATGGACGTGCTGGAGCGTTACAGCGGCCAGGTGAAGCCCATGGAAACCCTGGAGCCTGTTTGCAGCGCCCAGGACATCATCCTGCTGCAGCAGATGGTCACCACCATCTACTGTGCACCCGAGGTCCGGGCCTATGTGGCCCAGCTGGTGGCTGCCACCCGGCAGGACCCTGCCCTGCAGCTGGGCGCCTCCACCCGTGCGGCCATCGCGCTGATTCATGGCGCCCAGGCATGCGCGCTGCTGGACGGGCGGGACTTCATTTTGCCCGAGGATGTGCAGCACATGGTGCTGCCTGTGCTTTCCCACCGCCTGCTGCCCAACCCGGAGGCGCGGATGAAGGGCATCACCGCCGAGCAGGTATTGATGAACATCTTGCAAAACGTGGCGGTGCCGCTGAAACTATGAAGTGCCATTTGACCGTCCTGGCGGTATCCCTGGGGACGCTTCTGCTCACGGCGCTGTCCACGGGAAGCCCCATTTTTCTCATGGCGGCCATCCTGCTGGTGGTGATTCTGGTGCTGAGCCTGGTCAGCGTATTGTGGGCCGCCAAGACCACGCAGATTCACTGCCTGCTCAGCGGACAGAGCGTGCGCCGGGGGGACACGGTTTCCCTGACCATTCAGGTGCAGTGCGGTTGTCCGCTGCCCATTGCGCCCATCCTGTTGGAACTTGCCGCCACGCCGGATACCCCGGAGACCCAGCTGCGCATGACCAACCTGCGCGGCCGGGGGCAAACGGTGACGCTGCCCTTCCACGCCGTGCACGTGGGTGTCACCTCGCCGGGCGTGAACCGCTATGTAGTCGAGGATCTTTTCGGGCTGTTTTCCATTTCCCGGGAGCCGGATATACGTTCCCGGGAAATGCTGGTACTGCCCATGACCTTTGAGGTGGACGAGCTGAAGTTCTCCTCGGGGGACGCGGGATCGGAAATTATGCACAAGGCCACCGAGGACATCAACGCCCCTGCGGATGTGCGTAGCTATCAGCCCGGAGACCCCCTGAAAAAAATTCACTGGAAGCTGTCCCTGCGTAAAAACGAGCTGATGGTGCGCCGCTTTGAGGAGCCGGTGCTGCCCGACGCGCTGGTGCTCATGGACTGCTCCCCACCCCCTACCTGGGGACATCCCGAGGCAGAGGCCGACATCCGGGATACGCTGCTGGAAACGGCCGCTTCCGTGGTGGCGCGGCAGATTCGTCACGACGGCAGCATCCGCCTGCCCCTGCAAGGGAACCATCCCATGGAATTTGAAAAAGCCATGGGCATGCCCACGCTGCTGGAGCAGTTGGCCCGGCTGGACTTTTCGGAAACAGACCGCTTTGAGCGGGTGCTCCTGCTGGAAACCCGCCGCATGCGCAAAACCGGCTGCACGGTCATTATTACCGCACGGCTTAACGGTAACATTGTGGACGTTATCATCCGTATGCGCCGCATGGGCCCCTATGTACGGCTGTACCTGGTCACCTTCACACCCAACGACCCACGGGTGCTGCCGCTCATCAGCCGTTTGCAGCAGGCCTCCGTGGAGGTCTGCTATGTTTCCCCCCAGGGTGGAGAGGCGCCCTGAGGGCCTGCTGTGCGCCATGCTTTCCACCCTATCACCGCATTTATAAGGAGGTGACAGCCCTTTGCAGAAAATGAAGCCGCTTCTTTCCCGCGCGTTGGTTGCCTTCCTTTTCGCACTGGGGTTGACGCTGCCTGTACTGGGCGCGCTGGACCTGATGGCTCATGCGCTTCCCTGCGCGGCGCTGCTGTTGGGCCTTTGCGCCATATTGGCCGCCGCCTCCCTGCACCGCAGGGTCAAGCTGATCCTGGGCATTGCCGCGCTGGCAGGCATAGGGCTTTACCTGTCTGTGCTGGGCGGCTGGCAATCCCTGCGCGAAATTCTGCTGGGGGTTGTTTTACAGTTTTCCGGTATTCAGGGAGCACTTCCCCTGGTAGCCGCTCCCTGTGCACTGCTCATTGCGGCCGTGTTCGGCATTGTGTGCTGGGCGCTGACGTCTCCCAGCGCGGGGTTTTACCCGCCGCTAGCGGTGCTGTTGCTGGTAATGATGATCCTGTGGCTCACCAGCCGCACGGCGCTGCTGCTGTACACCCTTCCCGCCCTGGTGGCCATGGTGGTGCTGTATGTGCAAAGCGGCCATGTACACGTGCCTTTGGGCCGCATATTGCCCATGGCCGTTCTGGCGGTTGCGCTGAGCTTTCTGCTGACTCCATCGGGTGGTGTTTCCGTACCGACGCTGGAAAAATTTGCTTCGGACATTCGACAGCGGGTGTACGATTACTTCTTTTTTACCGAACCCCGCAATGTTTTCTCGCTGTCCACAGAGGGCTATTATCCCCAGGGGATTACCCAGCTGGGCGGCACCGCCGAACCCACGGATCATCCGGTAATGCAGGTTCAAACGCCCAAGCGCGTGTTGCTGCGCGGCGCCATTATGAACGAATACACCGGCCGCATCTGGCGGAACACCACCGGCGGGCGGCGGTATCTGTACATTTCTCCCCGCTGGAGCAGCCTGCGCAATCAGCTCTTCGACACCGGCTTGCCCCAGGGGGAGGCCCTGAGCAACGCTTCCCTGCTGGAAGAACAAACCATCACCATCCGCCTATTGTCGGAGAACGCCTCCAACCTGTTTTTGCCCCAGCGGGTCCGCTCCCTGAATGTCAAAGGGGATCTGGTGCCTTACTTTAACAACGCAAGCGAGGTTTTCGCCACCCGGGATCTGGAAGCCGGGGACACATACACGGTCACAGCCCCGCTGCTTATGGCCGGGGACGCGGGCTTGGGTACCATCATCAACGCGTGCGCCTCCACAACGGACGACAACTACGCCGCGGTATTGGAGACCTATCTGCAGCTGCCGGATCATTTGCAGCAGCCGCTCTATGACCTGGCCGAGCGCATCACCCAGGAGGCTGAGACCCCCTATGAAAAGGCATTTGCCTTGCAAAACTATCTGTCCCGCAACTTCCGCTATACCCTGGAGGTAGCCCCGCAGGACAGCACCATTGACTTCGTAACCAATTTCCTGCTGAATACCAAGGAAGGCTACTGCACCTATTTTGCATCCGCCATGACGGTTCTTTGCCGCATGGTGGGCTTGCCCGCCCGGTATGTGGAAGGATATCAGGCCATTCCTGATGAAAACGGTATTGCGTACGTAACGGGCCTTCAGGCCCATGCCTGGACGGAGGTATATTTCGCCGGCTTTGGCTGGCTCACCTTTGACGCAACGCCGGTGCAAAGCGGCAATGGCAATTCCCAGAACCGTTCCCAGGATGACGGGTCCGGTGATGCGCCTACGCCCACGCCCACCCTTGACCCCAGTGAATCCTCGGCAAACCAGGAGGATGAGCCTACGCCGACTCCTCCCCTGGGCGAAAACGTTCCTACTCCCACGCCGACCCCCACCCCAACCCCCACGCCCCAGGCGCTGCCTACACCGGAGACATCAAATGATCCCGACGCAACGTCCCAAGAGCCGTCCGAGCCGCCGAACCTGGCCTGGTTATGGCTGCTGTTGCTGGCGTTGGTGCTCGCGGCGGCAGGGCTGCGCATCTATTGGACACAGCCCGCGCAGCTGTTGAAAAAGGCAAAGGACCCCACGGGCAGTTTCATGGTTTGGGTGCAGGCGGTTTTCGACCTGCTGCGTCTGCGCAAGCTGCCCATAGCCGCGTCGGAATCCCCCATTGCCTATGGCAAGCGGCTGGATGCCCTGCGCACGCTGCCCCTGGAGCTTACTCCCCTGTGCGAAGCGCTTTCCCTGGTCTGCTATGGAAAGATTGTTCCGGAGCCCGAGGAAATCGACATGGCTGCCAAGGCATACGGCGCACTCTTCGCCGCGCTTCCTTGGTGGCAGAAAGTCCAGCTGATTTTGCAGCGGGCTTTCTGGCCACTGAAAAAGCGTGACTTTACGCACCGCTAAACGCAAATGAAAAGGCTGCCCTTTCCCGCCCTCAGGGGCTTGGAAGGGGCAGCCTTCAGTCTGTCAAAATAAATTTTCGTAGATTGGCTTTCCTTTGTATCCGGGGACTTTGCATGCGGAAAGGTTGATCTTCTTCCACACCCTGCAGCCCGAGCTTGTTTACAGGCCCAGCATGGCTGCGCCGATAATGCCGGCATCCGCGCCCAGCCGCGCCAGTTCAATGCGCGCATAGGGCATGCCCTTGAACAAAAGATACTTGGGGACTTCCTGGCGAACCGCATCCAGCAGGAAAGCGCCTGCCTTGCTCACGCCGCCACCCAGCACAATAATCTCCGGGTCCAGGAATTGCATAATGCTGGCAATCGCCTGGGACAGGTAGCTCACGTACCGGCGGAAGACCTTCTTGCCAATGGGGTCCTCTTCCCGCGCCGCGTCAAAGACAATCTTGGCGCTGATCTTTTCCGGGTCGCCCTGGGCCAGGGAGAGGATCATGCTATCGGGATGTATGGCCACCAGCTCCCGGGCCATGCGGATGATCGCCGTGGCAGAGCAGTAGCGCTCCAGGCAGCCCCGGTTGCCGCAGGTGCAGGGTTCGCCGTCCAACTCCAGGATCATATGCCCGATCTCACTGCCCACCCCATGGAAACCGCTCCATACCTTTCCATGGATTACAATGCCGCCGCCCACACCGGTACCCAGGGTGATAAACACGCTGGAGTCCGTTCCGGCGCTGACGCCCGCCACGCTCTCGGCCAATCCGGCCACCGTGGCGTCATTATCAATATACACGGGCTTGTCCAAGTGCCGCTGAAATTCATCCCGCAGGGGAATGTCCCGCCAGCCCAGGTTCGTGCAGAAAATCACGTTGCCCGTTTTTGCATCGGCCAGGCCAGGAATGCCCACGCCTATGGACTGGATATCCTCTACGCTCAGGCCGGCCTTTGCCACGGAGGAGCGGGTACAATCCGCCATATCCCGGATCATTTCCTGGTAGGGTCGGCCCACACCGGTGGGAAAACTGTCCTTGGCCAGGATATGCCCATGTTTGTCCACCACGCCCACCTGCACACCCGTGCCACCCACATCAATACCAATATAGACCATGGAAAAAGCGCCTCCGTTGCATCATAATCACATTCAGTTAAAAAGGTCGGAGCTTTACCGGCCGCTGTTTTTCTGGATCATTTCATTCAGGCGTCGGTCCAGTTCATGGGCCGCGCTGTAGCCCATCCGCTTCAGGCTCAGGTCGCGGGCAGCCACCTCGATAATAATGGCCAGGTTCCGCCCCGGGCGTACGGGCATAATCTGATGGGGTACCTTTACGCCGAGAATGGTAATATACTCTTCGCTCAGGCCCAGGCGGTCATACTCCTTGCCGTCCACCCATTTTTCCATGTGCATGACCAGGTCAATCGTCTTGCTCAAGGCGACTGCGCCTACACCATACATGGCACGGATATCAATGATGCCAATGCCGCGAATCTCCATAAAGTGGCGAACCATCTCCGGGCATTCCCCCGTAAGGCGGTCGTCGGAAACCCGGCAAATGTCCACCACGTCATCCGCCACCAGCTGATGGCCGCGCTTGACCAGCTCCAGCGCAGCCTCGCTTTTGCCCACGCCGCTTTCGCCGGTCAGCAGCACGCCCACGCCGTATACATCCACCAGCACGCCATGCCGGGTTACCCGCGGGGCCAGGCAACGGTTAAGATAGTTAATGGCGGTAAAGGTGAACTTGGTGGTGACCATATTGGTCTGGTAAACGGCAATGTCCCGCGCGGCGGCGGCCTGCAAAAGATCATCCGGCGGCGTCATGCCCCGGCAGATGATTACGCAGGGTAAATCATAGGAGAAATACTTCTTTAGCATTTGCCGCCGGGCTTCCGGCTCCAAAGATTCCAAATAGGTCATTTCTACCTTGCCGATCACCTGGGGCCGTTCGAAGGCAAAGTATTCATAAAAGCCGCAGAACTGCATCCCCGGACGATTCAGATCCGCTGTGCGGATATCCCACTCGGTCTTCGTGGAAGGGGACAACTCCATCAGCTGCAATTTCTTTGCAAAATCCGCCGCCTGAATCATGGTAGCTCCTCCTTACAGTAACAACGCTTCCATATAGCGGGCCACGCCGTCGTTTTCATTCACGCCGCAGACCCGGCCCACCTGACGCTTTACATCCTCCCGGGCATTTCCCATGGCAACGCCCATGCCCGCCCAGGTGAGCATGCTCAGGTCGTTGAGGCTGTCCCCAAAGGCCATGAATTCATCCGGGCACAGTCCCCAGCGCTGGGCCAGATATGTCAGGGCATTTCCCTTGGTGGCCCGGAGGGGATTCATTTCCAGAAAATAGGGTTTGGAGCAGCTCACCGCTGCCACATCCGCAAACTGTTCCCGCGCCCTGGGCAGCAGCTCCGCCACCCGCTCCGGCTCCGCCATAATCAGTATTTTGGGCGTGGGGCGGTCAATAAATGCGGGCAAATCCTTTACTTCGCTCCCCGTAAGCAGGGAAGCCGCGGCATAGCTCCGCGCCCATTCCTCCGTGCCCGCATAATAGAAATGGTCTCCGTAGTAGCATTGGGCATAGCAGCCGGCCTCCTGGGCAAAGCGTGCGCACCGGCGCGCATCCTCGATGCTCAGCAATTCCTGGTGCCACATTTCTCCCATGGGACCATAAACCTCCGCGCCATTGCAGGCAACGAAAGCGGCCGCGCAGCCAATCTGCTCCACAAAGCCATCCATGCTGGCCTTGGCCCGGCCACTGGCCGGAATAATGCGGATTCCCTGATCCGCCACACGGCGCAAGATGCTCACCGTAAAAGGGGTAATTTGCCGCTCATTATTGAGCAGCGTGTCATCCATATCAAAGGCAACCGCCCGGATCATGCGTACAATCGCTCCCTCCTGACAATCCAACATGATTATACCAAAAACCGCCACGGCGCGCCACAGAAATTTTTTCTTTCCAGAGCCATGATTTTCTCCACGGAGACACAAAAAAACAAGCCTCCAGCCCACTTGGGCTGGAGGTCGCGTAAGGAAAAGGTGACCATTCACCTTCTTCAGGCATTTAATCCGGCAAAACACAGGGGATCCGAATTTGCAGAATGTGCTCGGATACATGCCGCAACCCCTGTTCCATTCCTTTTGCTTTAGCCGATAATCTCGCCCTTTGCATTGAACAGCGGCAGTTTTTCCAGATAAATCAGATCCTCCCGGTCCTGGGCTTCCCCCTCGGCCAGGATTGCCATGCGGCCCACGATCTCGCCCCCGGCCTTGCGCACCAGTTCTTCCAGGGCATGCAGGGACTCCCCGGTGGAGATCACGTCATCCACAATGAGAATACGCTTGCCGCGCATCATTTCCGCATCGTCGCCGTCCAGATACAGGTGCTGGGTCGCCGCGGTGGTGATGGACTTGACCTCCACGGAGAACACGTTGCGCATGTACAGCTTCGCGCCCTTGCGGGCCAGGAACCACTTGTTCTGCCCGGTTTGGCGCGCCATTTCGTATGCCAGGGGGATACCCTTGGACTCCGCGGTAATGATGTAGTCATATGCCGGTGCGCGCTTCAACAGCTCTGCGGCACAGGCCACCGTCAGCTCCACATCGCCAAAGATCACAAACGCACCGATGTACAGGTCATCGTTAACCTTGCAGATTGGCAAACTGCGCTTCAGACCCGCAATGGTCATGGTATGGGACAACATCTCTTTTTCTCCACCCTTCGTATGGGATTGCATGTCGGGCCTGTTCGGGCCTTTTTTACATGTTATTTTACCGCGCAGACCTGGCTATGTCAATTGCCAATCAGCGCGTATAGGCAACCTGTCCATGGATCACCGTGTAGCGTACTGCGGTGGCCAGGCGCAGCGGGCTTCCGTCTAATAAAACCATGTCTGCCTGCCGGCCCGGAGCAAGCCTGCCCCAGCCATCCTCCAGACCCATGGCGCTGGCAGCATTGCAGGTAACGGCAGCCATCGCCGCCTTTTCCTCTACCCCATAGCGCAGGCATAGACCCGCGCACAGGGGCAAGTGATGGATCCTGGCTGTGGGATGATCCGTGCTCAACGCAACCACGGCGCCCAGCTTCATCAACCGCGCGGCCAGGCTATAGGCGCTTTCCGCGCCCCGCTTGCGGGCCACCCCCACCACCACCGGCATACCGCTATGGGCAATTTCCTCCGCCAAGGCCGCGGTAGGCGCACGATGCTCCAGGGTAACCGCTCCCCCATAGGCTTGCCACAGTCGGAGTGCCAGCGCCAGTTCCGCTTCCGTACCGGCTTGCAGCTTTACCCGGCAGCCCTGGGCGCGGGCCTGCATCAAATCATTGCGCAGCTGGCTTTCCGTCTCCCCCTCCATGGGCAAAAGAAGTGCCCCGGGCTTGTCCAGCTGTTTCGGGTGGCTGCCCGTCTGCCATAGGGTACACCGGCGCGGCGCAGGCGTGCTCCCCGCAGGGCAGACCTCCACCACTGTAATTCCCGCAGCCGCCGCCTGCGCAAACGCCGCATCCGCGGGGTCCACACATTGCGGATTTTCTTCTGTCAATCCCACGTGCGTGTTGGCATCCAGCAGACCGGGCCATACATGCAGTCCCCTTGCATCCAGCACCGTTTCCAATGCCAACGTCGTTGGGTCCACCCGCTTCTCCAGGCGCAATATGCGCCCGTTTTCCACCAGCACATCCCCTTGCCAGGCTTCCCCGGTCATGGGATGAATGATTCCCTGCTCAATTAGCAGCACAGATCCACAACGCTCCTTCCATATCAACGCCATGCCTCGGGCTTCAGGCGCCGCTTTTCTGCGCACCTTCCCTGCCTGACACCTCTCGGCCGTGTTTGCCTTTCCCGCTACCTATCGTCCTGTTCCTACGCAGTTGCATGCCGTAAAAGCAGCGCCCTGCAACGTTTCACACTTCTCCCCCACGCAGGAGAGTAAATGTATTGTAGCACATTCATTTCCAGAATTTCCAGTGAAAAACAGACCTTTTTCCTTCTACCTTCAAAATGTTACATTTCCAATTATACCAAAGTCTGGCGGTGAGGCATTACCTGCCCCACCGCCCTGTTCTCCACTATAGCAGGATGCAAATCATGCCGCCGCTGCCTTCGTTGATAATGCGCGTAAGCGTTTCCTGCACTTTTTGCTGGGCATCCGCCGGCATGCGCATGAGCTTGTTGGAAAGGCCTTCCCGCACCATATCATGCAGGCTTTTGCCAAAGAAGTTGGTGCTCCAGATTTGCTGGGGATCGTTCTCGAATTCCTCCAGCAAATACCGTACCAGCTCCTCGCTTTGTTTTTCCGTGCCCACCACCGGGGTGACTTCGGTCTCGATGTCCACGCGGATCATGTGCAGGGATGGCGCGTGCGCCTTGAGCTTCACCCCAAAGCGGCTGCCCTGGCGGACAATCTCCGGTTCCTGCAGGCTCATCTCGCTCATGGCGGGCGTAACCAGACCATATCCTGTTTCGCGTACTGCACGTAGAGCGTCTGCCACATGGTCGTACTCGGCCTTGGCAGCCACAAGCTCCTTCATCAGTGCCAGCAGATGCGCATCTCCTCGAATCTCCGTACCGCATTCTTCTCCCAGCACCCGATTGAACAGCCCATCCTGAAGCGTTAGGGCAAAGTCGATGCGGCCCTCACCGGGATGCATGCCTTCCTGGCGCAGGCCAGGCACATATTCCGAGCCTGCAAAGGCCTCCTGGAACACGTCTCCTTCCCGCATTTTGCGGTTCTCCTCCCCGGCAGCACGGACGCGCTCCATCACGTGGCTTACCAGCCAGTGGCCGGGTTCCAGGGCGTGCAGCCAGGCGGGCACCGTGAAGCGCACCTCCCGCACGGGGAATTCCAGCAGAATGCTCTCCAGCACATGCTGGATGTCCTCCAGCCCCATTTCCTTCACATTGAGCAGCATCACCGGCACACCGTGACGGTTCTCCAGATTTTCCCGCAGCTGAAGCGCCTCCGCTGTGCGCGGGGTGGCGGAGTTGAGCACAATCACAAAGGGTTTACCCATGGCCTTCAGCTCCGAGATGACCCGATCTTCCGCCTCCACATAGGCTGAGCGCGGCAGGTCGGCAATGGTACCGTCGGTGGTTACCACCATCCCGATGGTCGCATGGTCGGTAATCACCTTGCGCGTACCGATTTCAGCCGCCTGCTCAAAGGGAATATCCTGATCCGACCAGGGGGTATGCACCATGCGTGCACCCCCGCCCTCCATGCTGCCCAGGGCGCCCTTGACCAGGTAACCCACGCTGTCCACCATGCGCACGCGCACCGCGGCGCCCTCCTGTAAAAATACCTGTGCCGCTTCGCTGGGCACAAACTTGGGTTGCGTGGTCATGATGGTCTTTCCTGACCCGCTTTGCGGCAGTTCATCCAGCAGCCGGTCCCGCTTGGGGCCAGGGGCCATGTGGGGCAAAACCAGCTCCTCCATGAAGCGGGCAATGAAGGTGCTCTTCCCCGTCCGCACCGGCCCAACGACGCCGATATAGACGTCCCCATCCGTCCGCTCCGCAATGTCCTTGTACAAATGAAAGGATGATCCCTTCTCCATGGAAGTCCCTCCTTGCTTCGCTTGCCACATCCTATGGGCCAGAGGGACAAGATAGAACCAAAAAAATAGCGGCAAAGCTGCTTTTCGCAGTTGCCGCCGCAATACCTCTTGATTTTCTTAAGCCATTTTCAGCCGATAGCCCAGCTTGTACACGGTTTCAATGCAGCTGGAGCCAATTTTCCGCCGCAGCCGCTGGATATGCACATCCACCGTGCGGGTTTCGCCAATGCCCTGGTATCCCCATGCCGTGCGCAGCAGCTGCTCCCGGGACACCGCCGCATCCGGGGACTGCATCAGGGCTTGCAGCAGTGCAAACTCCTGGGCTGTCAGCGTCAGATCCCGGCCATCCAGGGTAGCATGGCGCTTTTCCACGTCCAGGGAGAGCGCCCCCAGGGTCAGGGTAGTGTCCGTTACGCGCATGAGTTCGGAAACCGCGTTCACCAGCGCCTTTCCGTCAAAGGGCGAAAGCAGCACCGCGCTGCTGCCCTGATACAGCGCCTGGAGATGGCTGCTGTTGCTGGCGTCACAGGTCATGAACAGCACCGGCCACCCCTTGGCGGATAAGGTTTTCAGCAGCGTGAAGCTATCCGCCCAGGGCAGGCGCGCGTTGAGCAGCGTCAGCATCCTGTCCGCGTCCTTCACTTGGGCGAGACCATCCGCAATGGTCGTTGCCCGCATACAATGATGTCCGGCCCGGCGAAGAATCTCGCACATTTTCTTCCCCAGTTTTTCATCCGGCTCCAAAATCAAAATATCTGCCATGGTCTCACCTCATCCATTCAACGGAAGATCATCCCGTTTTCATCCTTCGCTCAATATTTTTCTCCTTTCTGGGAGATTTTTGCGGTGAGCACCCCTTGTTCGGTATCAATTCGCTTGAGCAATTCCACTTCCTTGCCCGTGTTTGCATCCAGATAAATCAGATAGGTTCCGTCGCCCTTGTGCACGGTAAACTCATAGCACAGCTGCTCACTGTCCCGATATGGGATCAGGCACAGCCGGGAAGTCTCCGCCTCCAGCCCAGGGGCCAAATAGGCAGCTGCTTCCTGCACCGTGAGCGCGGGCGCAGAGAGAGTGCGGGTCACGTGGTTCATCCAATAGTTATTGGCCTCCATGCCCACCACGTCCCCGGTATCCATGCGCACCTGCACCTTTATCAAATCCGGGTACAGCAATACGCCCTCCTGCTGCGCGGCAAAATTCAGCACCATTACGCCGCTTTCATATCGCTGCACATGGGTGCAAGCCATATCCCCGAAGCCCTTTTCCTTCAGGAATGCAGATGCCAGCTCCCGGCACCGGGACTCATCCAGCGTCTGGGCAAAGCCTGCGGATTCGGGCATCATCCACAGAACCTTCCCGCCCTGGGTGGTGACCTCGAGGTTGAGCTGAAGGCCCTCCGTCATCACCGTAACGCCCCAGGCAGGCAGCGCGCCGCTGGTTGCCGGGGCGCTCTGGGCGGAGATCACCCGGTCCTCCCCCACAAAGGCCCGGGCAATGGCGATGGCCTCGTCCTGGGTCACGGTGCCCTCCGGCAGACCCTTGGGTTCTCCCAGATGACGGGCGTCAGAGAAGGCTCCGTCATAGATCAGCGTGGGATACTGCATGCCGTGGTCCTGGTCCCCCAGCGCTTCCAGCGGCCGGCTCTGGGAAGCGCTTACGGCGCTGAACACCCGCTCGCCGGTATATAGCGCCAGCTGCTGTTCCTGCAAGGACTGCTGCGCCAGGGCCAGTTGCGTCCCCAGCTGGGTACAATCGGTAAGCAGGCTTTCCAGCTGTGCGGTGTCCGATGAGGGAAGCGCGCCCTGCTCCACCAGCACCGGCAGCAGCGTTCCCGCGTATTCCGCCAGCTGGTTGGCAAAAATCAGCGTGGGCGCCATGGCCTCATGGCTCAGGGGCAAAAAGGTCAAGTTTCTGCGCACATCGTCGGACAATTGGCTGATTTGTGACAGGAGCCGGGTGCACTGGGCAGCATCTCCGGAAACCAGCACCTTTTCCAGCGCCAGGGAAAGCGCCTGCATCTGCTCGGTGGTTTCCATGAGCGCGCTTTGATAGATCTCCTCCAGCGCCGCCTCCGCCTGCTGGGCGCGGTTGGACTCCAGGGCCAGCCCCGCCACGCAGGCAAAGAGCAGCAACCCCAGCAGGATAGGCACAAAATGCTTTTTCATCATGACTTTCTTCTTCTCCCCCGCGTCAAATGGCAAAGGCATGCTTGCCGATGGTCAGCTGCACCTGCCGGGTCCATATCCAGGAGTTGGTGGCGGTGGAGGGGTTATAATAGTACAGGCAGCCGCCGGTGGGGTCCCAGCCGTTTAGGGCGTCCCGGGCCGCGCGGATGGAATTTTCCGTGGGCTCCATGTCAAACTGCCCGTCCCACACTGCGTCAAAGGCGCCTGTTTGGAAAATCACCCCGCTGATGGTATTGGGGAATGCAGGGCTTTTCACCCGGTTCAGCACCACCGCCGCCACGGCCACCTGGCCCACGTAAGGTTCCCCTCGCGCTTCGCCGCTGACCAGCCGGGCCAGGATGCGCACCTCGCTTTCCTGGTAGGTGGAGGCGGAAACGGTTCCCGTGAGCGTAATGCCCAGCGCCGCCGCCGTGGAGGGCCCCACCGCGCCATCGGCCTTTAGACCGTTTTTCTCCTGAAACCATACCACCGCATTGTAGGTTTCCTTTCCAAAGACGCCATCCACCGCACCGTCGTAATAACCGTATTGTTTGAGCTTTTGCTGTACCAGGGAAACCTGGGAGCCTCGGCTTCCCCAGGCCACCACCGATGCGCTGGCCGACAGCGCCAGCAGGCTCACCAGCAGCAGGGACAAGACAATCACGCGCAGACTTTTTTTCATGCAGCCCCCTCCCCGCCAAACCACCGGCACAGCAGCTGCGGCAGCAGCAGCGTCCAGCGGATTTCTCCCTGTTCCCACAGGGTGGTTCCAGCGTCATCGGGCACCTGTGCGCTGGCAAGGGCCAGTTCCCGGTCCACCAATCCCCACCAGTTATGCCCCTGTGCCGGGCCCAGGCGTACCATCAGCGCGGGATAAATGCCCGCGGGAAAGGTCAGGCCGTCCAGCTTTCGCTCATCAAAGGCAACCTGCTCCAGGGACACCGTCACCGGGCCGTGATAGCCTTCCGCCCGGGCCGCTTGCTCCGCGGCAGCCTGCAATGCAGGCAGCATGGTCCGGGTGTTCTCCAGCATGGATGCGCTCTCCTTGGCATGCTCCGCATAGGCAGCCTGCACCTCATCCCGTACGCAGAGCTTGATCCGTTGATCCTCCGGCAGATCGCTGGCCGCCACCACGTGCAGCCGCAATAAAATTCCCGCCCGCATGGCCATCACCGCCCGGGCCGAATCCAGATCCGCCCCGCCAGCCATCAGCTGCGCCAGGGCGGCCATGAGTGCCAAACATCTTCCTAACATACCGCTCCCCCCTTCGTAAGGGCAGGATGCCCCGGAAAGGAGAAAGCTATACACCCACCCCAGCGCATGGAGGTACAAAAAAACGCCCGGGTTGTCTTGCAACAACCCAGGCGCAACGGGGAAAATGCGAATTTACTTAGCCTTGGACAGCTGCTGGGTCAGGCGCAGGCCCACCGCCAGCGCCAGCACCACGCAGATGATGCACTCCGGCAGCATATAGGCGCCATTGTAGCCGATGGAATATACCCAAGGGTTCTGGTCCCCCGCATACTCCGCAAAGAACACCACGCCGGACAGCACCGCCGCCACAAAGCGGCCCAAGGAGCCCAACACCACGCCAAGGGACAGGCCCAGCGCGCGGTTTTCATTCTTGGAAAACAGACCTGCCAGGCCCACCATGGCAAAGGCGATGGGATAATCCAGCAGCATCTGCGGTACGCTGAGGAAATAGGGCTCAATCATGAACTGCATCACGCCATACACCGCGCCCACGGTCATGCCAGGGCCCACACCGTACACATAGGCAAAAAGCATCAGGGGCAGCATGCTGGCGGGCGTAACGGAACCGCCCTGAGGCATATCAAAGAGCTTGATCATGCTCAGCACATTGCTCAGCGCCATGCAAACCGCGCCCAGAGCCAGCATCCTGGTGCTCCACACCGTCTTTGACTCGGACTTGAACTGGCGATAAACCACCAGGCCCCCCACCAACAGCACCGCCACCAGGATCCAACCCCCTACAGGGAATTCGGCGAAGTCCCCAAAGGCGTTTTCAAACCAGCTGGGTTGTGCTTCGGCAACGGCTTCTTCCTCGGCCACTGCCCGGGCGATGAGATCGAGAATCATGAGAGTTCCTCCTTTTTCTTTTGCATCCCCAAAAGAAAAACCCGCGTCTTGCGCGGGAAAGCAGGTGGCATCGTCTTTCGTGGCTGGACATGAAAGGCGTCTGCCGTTTCCGCTTCCCTACGGTAGGATTACCTACACAGGTTCCAAGGGTCGGGCCCTTCGCCCTCTCAGCCACGTGCGGATAAATATCCGTCGTATTGCCCCCCTAGCGGTAGATGCGATTTTCGTGTATTATTATAGCAAACCCGTTGCGCTTGTCAAGGAGGGAAACGCCATGCATTCGCACTTTTTTGCGTATTTGAACCGCATGAAATATATTCGCCGCTGGGGACTGATGCGCGCCACCCAGCCGGAAAACGATATGGAGCACGCCCTGCAGGTGGCGCTGCTGGCCCACGGCATGGCCCTGATGGCCCGGCGGGACTTCGGCCGGGACGTGGACCCCGAACACGTGCTGGCCCTGGCAGTTTATCATGACGCCCCGGAGGTGATGACCGGCGACCTGCCCACCCCGGTGAAGTATTCCAGCCCTGAGCTGCGCAAGGCCTACCAGCGCCTGGAGCAGGAAGCCGGGGAGCGGCTGCTCTCCCTGGCCCCCGCGTCCCTGCGGGAGGATTACCGCCCCTACCTGATGCAGGAGGAGGGCTATGCCCATCGCCTGGTGAAAGCCGCCGACCGCATTGCCGCCTACATCAAATGCGTGGAGGAACGGCAAGCCGGAAACCGGGAATTCCTCGCCGCGGAACAGACCATACTGCAAAGCATCGAGGCCATTGACCTGCCGGAGGTGCAGGCATTTTTTGCCCAGTGCGTCCCTGCCTTTGGGCTGAGCCTGGATGAGCTGAGCGCCGGGGAGGTGGAACCATGAAGCTGGGGATGAGCTCCGCGGTATTTTACGGCTACCTGGAAACCGAGGACGCTGCCGCGGCCCTGAAAGACTATGGGCTGCAAACCTGCGAGGTATTTCTGGAGACGCACAGCGAATACAGCGCCGCCTTTGGGCAAACCGTTCGGGAACGCTTGCGGGGCCTTCCCTGCGTCTCGGTGCATCCCAAGGGAACGCAGTTTGAGCCGGACATTTTCGGGCAATCCCCCCGGCAGCACCGGGATGCTATGGAGATTTTCCGCCGGGTATGCCAAGCGGGGCAGGCCTTGGGCGCCCGCTGGTACGTATTCCATGGGGTGAGCACCGTCCGCGCCCAGCGCTCCCCCGCCGGGCTGTACCGCCTTGTGGAGAACCTGGGCGAGATGGCCGCCATCGCCCGGGAATACGGCATGGAAGTGCTCTGGGAAAACGTGAGCTGGTGCGCCCTGCGCACCCCGGAGGACGTGGCCCAAGTGCGCTCCCTGCTGCCGGAGCAGGGCTTTGTGCTGGATTTGAAGCAGGCGCATCAGGTGGGCTGCGATCCCTTTGCAATGATCGACGCCATGGGCCCGCGGCTGCGTCACCTGCACATGCTGGACTGGACAGCTTCCGGGGAACTGGTGCTGCCCGGGGAAGGCATCATGGATTTCCCACGGCTGTTCCGCCGCCTGGCGCAAATGGGCTATACGGGCGCGGCCATCCTGGAGCCCTATGCCATTCAGGGGCGCGACCCCCAGCGGCTCCTGCGCAGCCTGGATTACCTGCGCAGGCAGATGGAGGAGGCGCAAGCATGAGCGTGGAGCATCCCTTTCCCCCGGTGGTGGACGCGGCATGCCGGGTGCTGGTGCTGGGGAGCTTTCCCTCCGTGAAGTCCCGGGAGGAGGGCTTCTTCTACGGCCACCCCCGAAACCGCTTCTGGCCGCTGATGGCGGCGCTGTTCGGGGAAGCTGTGCCCCAAAGCATACCGGAGAAACGTGCATTGCTGCTGCGGCACCATATCGCCCTGTGGGACGTAATTGCCCGGTGCGACATCACCGGCTCCTCGGACAACAGCATCCGCGATGCCGTACCCGTGGATATGGGGCAAATCACACAAGTATGCCGCCTGACGCGGGTCTACTGCAACGGCGCGCTGTCCGGGCGGCTCTATGGGAAGTACCTGCAACCCAGCCTGGGGCTTTCCGCTCAGACGCTGCCCTCCACCAGCCCGGCCAATGCCGCCTGGTCCTTCGCCCGTCTGGTGGATGCCTGGCAGCCATTGCGGGAAGCGGTGGAGGGCCATTCCCCCGTGGATTTTCCCCGCTCATTTCCTGGATGAAATTTCCTGCCTCCGCCGTTACATGGATAGATGGTCCGAAAATATCTATGCAGGAGGCCGGTACCGTGAAAAAACTGCTGCGGTCATGTTTGTTGCTGTGTTTATGCGCCTGGTTGCTTCCCTGCGCCCTGGGTGAGGAGTGGAACGGCTATCCCAATGGATATGTACTCTGCGAAACCCTGACCCTGCGCGAGTCTCCCGACGTCACCGCCCCGGCGATGACCACCCTGGCCTACGGCGAACAGCCCACCATCATTGAGGAAGAGGAGGGCTGGTATCAGGTTGTCTCCTCGATCCGTGATCCGCAAACCGGCATGATCGTGGGCCGCATGCAGGGATGGGTGCGCGCGGAGTACCTGCTGGAGTCTCCTGCGTTCTTTACCCCGGATGCGGAGACGCCCGTATACGCCCTGCCCGCCACGGACGCCAAACGGGTAGCCCTGCTGGACGCGGACAGCGGCCCCTATGCC
>USCR01000004.1 GCA_900553295.1 uncultured Eubacteriales bacterium
TTGGGCGCGTCGTAAGTGAACTGTACAAGGTGGTGCTGTTCAATCGCACGCTGGATGGCTTCGATTTTAGGGGCAAGGCTGCTTTTGTACCATGAGGACAGATCAATGAGCAGGTGGGTGCCGCCGGATAGCAGCGTATGGTTCCCGGCGGACAGCTTTTCCATGAGCTGCGCGTACCGGTTGGTGCCGCTGACGCTGTCCAGGCTGCGGAGCCCGGCCAGGATAGCCTGCATGTCCCCGGAAGTGAGCAAAGTGCTGTCAATCCGGTACCCTTCCATGATGGATATGCCGCCGCCCTGCCCATGGGTGGTCACCAGGGGAATACCCGCCCGGCACAGGGCTTCCACGTCCCGCTGGATGGTGCGCCGGGATACCTCGAAGGTTCGGGCCAGCTGAGGCGCGGTAACCCGCTCCTGCTGCAACAGCAGCGCCAGGATGCCGATGAGGCGGTCAATCTTCATGGAAGCTCTTCCTTTCGTTTTCAGCATAGCACGAACGCGGGACAACAGGGTGTCATGTTTGCCACCCCATGTGTATGTTTTGTGGAAAAAAGCCCCGGAGCCTGGTACGGCTTCGGGGCGGCGTTTACAGCCAGAGCATGGGGTCCTGCCCGGTGAGCTTGGCCAGAGCTTCCACCAGGAAATAGTCCCCGTAGGTGATGTTGGTGTGCCGGCCCGCGCCGTCGTCGTGGTAGCTGGCGGTGCAGTGGGTCAGCAGGCCCAGGCGGTCGGCGGACCAGTCGCAGCAGTGGGTCAGCAGCCCATCCACCAGCCGCAGCGCGGCCTCATGATAGGTTTGATTGCCGGTGAGCTTGGCCAGTTCCAGCAGGCCACAGGCAGCCACAGCGCCGGCGATGTTGTCCAGGCGCTCCTCCTCCGGCGGCTGGCAGAAGTCGCAGTCCGTCAGTCCATCGGGACGAATGTGCGCCATGAAATATCCAGCGATTTTCTCCGCGGCGGCAAGGTAACGGGGCTCATGGGTATTCAGATGCGCCAGGGTAAAGCCGTACAGCCCCCAGGCCTGCCCCCGGCTCCAGCTGGAACCCAGGCAATACCCCTGACCGGCGTGCTCCTGCACCCGTGCGCCGGTTTCCGGGTCAAACTCGATGATGTGGCTCACCGAACCGTTTTCCCGGATGAACTCCCGGGCGCAGGTGTCCGCATGGATGGTGGCCACCTTGGCAAAGCGGGGGTCCTTGGTCTGCCGGGAGGCCCAGAAGAGCAGGGACAGGTTCATCATGCAGTCGATGATGGCATACCCCCGCTGCTCAAAGCCGTTCCATGCGCGGATGTAGCCCACGGGGCTGAAGCGTCCCATGAGCAGGCTGGCGGCATGCAGGGTATCCGTATGGGCTTGGGCGTCGCCGGTGAGCTTCCAGTCCGCGCCACAGGAAAGCAGGTACATGAATCCCACGTCGTGGTTCAGACAGGTGAAGCGGCGGAACTCCGCGGTGAGCAGCTCTTCCGTGCGCCGGGCTTCACGGAGAAAAGCCTCGTCGCCGGTGGCAGCGTAGAACTGCCACATGAGCCCAGGCCAGAAACCGCCGGTCCACCAGCTGTTGCCATCGTAGGGGGAGGGAATCCAGCGGCCGTTTTCGCTCTTGTAGGGGATGATGTTCTCCTTGGCAGCCAGAGCCGCCGAGACGCGGAACTTCTCCGCGGCGCGTTGCAGGGTTGCCTTATAATCCATGGGCAAGAGTAAGCACCTCCTGTGGAATTTGTTGGGGAAGGTTGTCGCCGGTGTCGCAGTAAACGGCGCAGCACAGGGTACTTTCCCCCGGCGGCAACTGCGCCAGCAGGGAAGGCAGCACCGTGCGGGGATACAGCAAATTGGTGTTGCATTCCACCTGAATGACCTGGCCCTCCTCGTAGCCGGTCAGGGCATAGATGGCGCTGGTACCCCGCTGGCCATGGGCGGCGGCAAAGTCCGCGCCCGCAAGCTGACAGCTGCGCAGCCGGTCGCAGGGACGGGCGCCCGCCCAGTCCTTGGGCACGGCAAAGGCGCCCTCCGCGGCCTCCACGGGGTATTCGTTGCGGATGACGTGCTTGCGCACATGCCACATGCCCCAGGGCGCAATCACCGTGCGGATGGTTACGCCTTCCATGGGCCGCCAGGTAAAATAAAGGCGGTCTTCCTCCAGGCGGAAGCTGTCGCAGCCGCTGCGGGCATGCCACAGGTCGCGCCCCACGCGCTTTACCGCCAGCATGGAGTCGTAGGCTCCCTTGGCCAGGGTGGAGGCCTCCTTGACCACGGAGAAGGCAAAGTGGGTGGAGTAGGCAAACTTCTCGTACTTTTCATCTTCATGCATGTGCTCGTAGGCGTGGTTGCCCGCGGTGTAGGCCACCACCTGCCGGTTTTCCGGGTCGCGGGTGAGCAGCAGGCGCACATGCTCGTCCAGGAAACGCAGGGGCGGCATGTAGGGCTTTTCCTCCGCCTGCCAGAAGGGATGCTCCTGCGGCAGCGCCAGGGCAAAAAACGCCTTCAGCCCCCAGTATGGAGAGCCGGGAGCGTTGTATCCTTCGGAGATGCACAGGTTGGGATAGCCGTAGCCCACCGTCAGCACGCCGTCCCGGTCAAAGATGGGCAGACGCAGCCAGGCGCGCAGGTTCCGCAGCAGCAATCCCTTGATCTCACCCCAGCCAAGGCCCTCCGCCGTGACGCCGGCAAAGGCCATGGCCGCCCAGAAGGAGCACTGGGCGAAGCGGTAGGTCAGGCTCCGGCCATAGGGCAGGGCGCGTCCTTCACCGTCAAACCAGCAGGCAAAGCGGGGCGCGATGAGCCGGGCGCGCTCCACAAACCGGGCGCAGCGCTCCGGGTCTTCCCGTCCCATGACCGCCGCGTAAATCAGGCTGTAAAAATGGAAGCCCCACAGGGTATAATAGTCCCGCTGGGTGGCCTTGTCGAAGTACCAACCATCGCCCACGTAATGGCTTTCCATCAGGTCCAGATCCTCCCGCATGCGGGTCTCATCCATGGGCTGGCCAGCCTGGCGCAGCCCCAGGTTGACCAGGATGCGGAAAAAGCGCCAGTTGTTCCGGGGCATATCATAGGCATTGATCTGTCCCAGCCACCGGCAAAGGCGCTCCTGCTGGGAAGCGGTAAGCGCCCCAAGAAAGCGCTCCGGTACCAGGCAAAGCCCCACGCCCAGCACCGCCATTTCCACCATGCGCTGGTCAAAGTCCCCGATGTCTCCCCAGTATTCCGGGTTCTGGGGGTCCGTGCCGTGGATCAGGCCTTCCCGCCATAGGGGCCAAAACGCCTCCCCCTGGGCGCAGCGCCCGGCCAGCAGGGGGACCAGCGCCCAGAGAACGCGGGAGAAGCCTTCCATACCGGCCACGTCCTCGGAATAGTGCGCGGAGCCGTAGCCAGGGATCATGCGCGCCTTGCCGGGCGTCAGACAGGCCAGGGTGGGACGGATAATATCTGCCGCGGCCCGGGCAAGGTCCTCCCGGGTGCGCAAGGGATTGGAGGAAAGGACTTGCATGATGGTCAACCTCGTTTCAGTGGGAAATGCATGGCACATATGCGCCAAAAATAGCATGAATCAGACAACTTTTTACCTTATTATATCGGCCTGGTGGCGGGGTGTCAATTCCTAAAGGGCAGGTGAAAAATGGTGGAAAAACTGTTCATAAAAATTTCATGAAAAAACCCGTCGAAACCCTTGACTTTTTTTCAGGACGGTGCTATCTTTAGTCTCGAAGTTAGCACTCACGTCCATCGAGTGCTAACAACCCCCGGAAGGAGGGAATAAGCTATGGAGATGGACGAAAGAAAGCTTCGCATTTTGCAAGCGATTATCGACGACTATATCCTGACGGCGGTTCCGGTGGGTTCGCGGACGATTTCCAAGAAATACGACATGGGACTGAGCTCCGCCACCATCCGCAATGAGATGAGCGATTTGGAGGAGCTGGGTTACCTGGATCAGCCCCACGTATCTGCCGGACGGGTACCTTCGGCGAAGGCCTACCGGCTTTATGTGGATGAGCTGCTCAAGCGAGGCCGGATTCCTTCGGCCAATATCGATGCGGTTCGGGAGCATTTCCAGGGCCGGGTGCAGCAAATGGGCGATGTGATTGATCACGCGGCCCAGGTGCTCTCCAGCCTGACGCATTACACCGCGGTGGTACTTCCCCCCAAGGGGCGGGAACCCCGCATCCGCACACTGCAACTGGTGCCGGTGAGTGCGGTGAGTGCGCTGGTGGTGATCGTTACGGACAGCGGTATTGTGCGGGACACGGTGATCCGTATCTCGGACCAGCTGGACAGCGATGCCTTGTATGCCATTTCCCGCATGTTGACCAAGGAGCTGGCAGGATTGACGCTGGGGGAGGCCGGGGCGCGGATTCCCGAGATCAGCCGCCGGATGCAACGCAATGAAGCGGTGCTGTCCGGGGTGCACCAGTTGTTGAACGATGCGGGCGAAAAGCCCGTGGGTCACGTGGCCGTGGGCGGCAGCAGCAATATGCTCAGTTACCCCGAGTACAGTGACGTGGAGAAGGCCCGCAACTTCCTCAGCCTCATGGAAACGCGTGATAAGCTGGCCAAGATCATTGCCAATCAGGGCGAGATGGCCTTTACCGTGCGCATCGGTCCCGAAACCGGCGTGCCGGAGATGGCGGATTGCTCCATTGTGACCGCTACCTACCAATCCGGCGGTGGACGGAAAGGCACCATTGGCATCATCGGTCCCACGCGCATGCAGTA
Organism: uncultured Eubacteriales bacterium; assembly: GCA_900553295.1. GTDB lineage: Bacteria > Bacillota > Clostridia > Christensenellales > Aristaeellaceae > Egerieenecus > Egerieenecus merdigallinarum. The sequence goes on from USCR01000004.1 coordinate 4,711, forward strand.
CAGCAAGGTGCTCTCCATTCTGGGCACCATGGGCCAGCAGCTGAGCCGCCTGCTGCAGGAGTCGGAGGACAATGTTTAGACAGCGAACAAAGAAAGGCAGCGACATGAGCCGAATGGATAAAAAGGAGAAGAAACAAATGGAGATGGAGCAACAGGCGCGGGAGGAAGCGCTGGAAGAGGAACTTGAAGCAGAGCTCCCCGTTCAGGAAGCGCAGCCCCAGGAAGCGCAACCTGCCGCCCCCACCCAGGAGGAACTGGACGCCGCCAAGGCCCAGGCAGAGGAATACCTCACCCTGGCCCAGCGCGTGCAGGCTGACTTTGATAACTTCCGCCGGCGGAATGAATCCGTTCGTGCGGACGCCTATAACGAAGGTATCCGTTCCCTGGCGGCCGTGCTGCTGCCCGTGATGGATAACCTGGAAAGGGCCGTGGACGCGGCCAAGGATTCTCCCGATGCGCAGCTTCGGGAAGGCGTCGGGCTGGTGCTTCGCCAGCTCAGCGAAGTGTTCCAGAAGCAGGGCATCACCCCCATCGACCGGCTGGGCGAGAAATTCGACCCCAACCTGGAAAATGCCCTGATGCAGGGCACGGCCGAGGATGGGGAGCCTGGCACCGTGTGTCAGGTGTTCCAAAAAGGGTATCAACTGGGCAAGTACGTGCTGCGGCACGCCATGGTCAAGGTTGTACCCGACTAAAATAGACGGATCAGGAGCAAGGCTCCTTTTCCCATAAAGATTGACTACATCCAATACAAGCTGAATGGTGTTTATAAGGAGGACATGGATTATGAGCAAGATCATCGGTATTGACTTGGGCACTACCAATAGTTGTGTGGCTGTAATGGAAGGCGGCAAGCCTGTTGTAATTCCCAACGCGGAAGGTAGCCGTACCACGCCTTCTGTGGTGGCTTTCACCAAGGATGGCGAGCGTCTGGTGGGCCAGGTGGCAAAGCGCCAGGCCGTAACCAACCCGGAGCGCACCGTTATTTCCATCAAGCGCCAGATGGGTACGTCCCACAAGATTAACATTGACGGCAAGGAGTATACCCCCCAGGACATCAGCGCTATGATTCTGACCCGCATGAAGGAATCTGCCGAGGCGTATCTGGGCGAAACCGTTACCCAGGCGGTTATCACCGTGCCCGCTTACTTCAACGACAGCCAGCGTCAGGCCACCAAGGATGCCGGCCGTATCGCGGGCCTGGAAGTCATGCGTATCATCAATGAGCCCACTGCTGCGTCTCTGGCCTATGGCCTGGACAAGGAAGGCAACCAGAAGATCCTGGTGTACGACCTGGGCGGCGGTACCTTCGATGTGTCTATCCTGGATATTGGCGATGGCGTGTTTGAGGTTCGCGCTACCAACGGTAATACCCACCTGGGCGGCGATGACTTTGATGAGCGTATCATTGACTACATTGCCGAGAGCTTCAAGAAGGAGAACGGCATCGACCTGAAGCAGGATCGTATTGCCTACCAGCGCTTGAAGGAAGCGGCGGAGAAGGCCAAGATTGAGCTGTCCGGCACCATGACCGCCAACATCAACCTGCCCTTTATCACCGCAGATGCCACCGGCCCCAAGCACCTGGATATGACCCTGACCCGTGCAAAGTTTGAGGAGCTGACCCGTGACCTGGTGGATGCCACCATCGAGCCCATGCGCAAGGCCCTCAGCGATGCCAACCTGACCTATGACCAGATCGACAAGATCATCCTGGTGGGCGGTTCCACCCGTATCCCCGCGGTGCAGGAGGCCGTGAAGAAGGTTACCGGCAAGGAGCCCTTCAAGGGCATTAACCCCGATGAGTGCGTGGCCATTGGCGCGGCCATTCAGGGCGGCGTGCTTGGCGGCGAGGTCAAGGACGTGCTGCTGCTGGACGTGACGCCCCTGTCTCTGGGCCTGGAGACCGAGGGTCACATCTTCACCCGCCTGATTGACCGGAACACCACCATCCCCACCAGCAAGAGCCAGGTGTTCTCCACCGCCGCAGACGGCCAGACCACCGTGGAGATCAACGTGCTCCAGGGCGAGCGCCAGATGGCCTACGACAACAAGTCCCTGGGCCGCTTCCAGCTCACCGGTATCGCGCCCGCGCCCCGTGGCGTGCCGCAGATCGAGGTTACCTTCTCCATTGACCGTAACGGCATTGTGAACGTATCTGCCAAGGATAAGGCCACCGGCAACGAGCAGAAGATCACCATCACCGCCTCCACCAACCTGACGGAGGAAGAGATCAACCAGCGCGTGAAGGAAGCTGAGCAGTACGCTGAGCAGGACAAGAAGCGCAAGGAAGAGGTGGAGACCCTCAACCATGCCGACAGCCTGATCTACGAAATGGAAAAGCAGCTGCGTGAGAATGGCGATAAGCTCTCCGCAGAGGACAAGAACACCGTCCAGAGCGAGATTGATGCCTTCAAGAAGGTTCGCGAGGGCGGCAAGGCGGATGAAATCAAGAACGCCATGGAAGGCTTCACCCAGAAAGTGTATGCCATCTTTGGCAAGCTGTATCAGCAGCAGGGCGGCGAGGGCCAGGTTCCGCCTGAGAATGGCCCCACTGCCGGCAGCACCAACCCTGACGGCACTGTGAACACCGAAGGCGACGTGCGTTAACAAGGGATGGTGAAGGACAGGAGCATCTCCAGGGCGGAGATGCTCCTGCCTGTGTACTCCCCACAGAGGTTGTGAGGTGGATAAACATTGGCACAAAAACGTGATTATTACGAGGTGCTGGGGGTTAGCAAGACAGCCACGGCGGACGAGATCAAACAGGCGTACCGCCGCAAGGCCAAGGAATGCCATCCCGACCTGCACCCCAATGACAAAACCGCCGAGGAACGCTTCAAGGAGCTGAACGAGGCCAACGAGGTGCTCTCCGATCCGGATAAGCGGGCCCGCTACGACCAGTTCGGCTTTGACGGGCCGAACATGGGTGCGGGCGGAAATCCCTTTGGCGGTATGGACTTTGGCGGAAGCCCCTTCGGAGGAATGGGCTTCGACAGCATCTTTGACCAGATTTTCGGCGGAGGTGTGGGCACCACCAGCCGCCGTCAGGGCCCGGTGCAGGGCGCGGACCTGCGCTATGAGCTGCGGATTACTTTCGAAGAAGCGGCCAACGGCTGCGAGAAATCCTTCGACTTTTATCGGAATGAAAATTGTAAAACCTGCGGCGGTTCCGGCGCCAAGCCCGGCACATCGCCCACCACCTGTCAGACCTGCCACGGCACCGGTCAGGTACGCAGCGGCGGCGGCTTTATGGTCACAGTGCGCACCTGCCCCACCTGCGGCGGTACGGGCAAAGTGATCCAGGATAAGTGCACGGCGTGCGGCGGTTCCGGTCGTACGCGGGTAAAGCGCACGGCCACGGTCAAGGTACCTGCCGGTATTGACAATGGGCAGACCATCGTCATGAATGGGCAGGGCGAACCAGGGCTCCGGGGCGGTCCCAATGGCGATTTGTATATCAACATTATTGTAAAGCCCCACAAGCTGTTCCGCCGGGATGGCTATGATCTGCGCTATGAGTTCCCGATTTCCTTTACCCAGGCGGCGCTGGGCGCCGATGTGGACATTCCTACCCTGCAAGGGCCTGTGAAGTATCACATCCCCGAGGGTACGCAGAATGACCAGGAGCTGCGGCTGAAGGGTTACGGCATTCAGCAGCTGCGCGGTGGCGGCAAGGGTGATTTGCTGGTGCGGGTGCGCGTGGAAATTCCCCGCAAGCTCACCGAAAAGCAGAAGGAAATTCTGCGCCAGTTTGAGGATACCACCACGGGCAAGGAATATGAGAACAAAAAGAGCTTCATGGATCGCGTAAAGGAACTGTTTAATTGATCGGAGCGGGGGAAGCTGCTATGCTCTCCCGCTTTTTTTATATTTGGCCTGAAACCATTGAATTCTTTTCCAAGGGGATTCACATGTGGGGCAAAAACGTGTATAATACCTGTGTTATGGCCCGAACTGAAAGCGAGGAGCGACGTGCAGATGATTACCAAGGACATTCGTTATATCGGCGTGAATGATAAAGACCTGGATCTTTTTGAAGGGCAGTACGCCATTCCCAACGGCGTGAGCTACAATTCCTATGTGATTCTGGATGATCAGGTGGCGGTGCTGGATACCGTGGACAAGCGCAAGACGGAGGAGTTCCTGGCCAACCTGGAGCGGGAATTGCAGGGCCGCAGCGTGGATTACCTGGTGGTGAACCATCTGGAGCCGGATCATGCTTCCAGCATCCGCGCCTTTGTGGACCGCTATCCCAAGGTTCGCCTGGTGGGCAACGCAAAAACCTTCCAGATGCTGCCCCAGTACTTCGAGCTGGATCTGTCCCAGGCGGTGACGGTGAAGGAAGGGGATACCCTGTCCCTGGGACACCATGAGCTGCACTTTGTGATGGCGCCCATGGTGCACTGGCCCGAGGTGATGATGACCTATGACGCCACGGATCGCGTGCTGTTCAGCGCTGATGCCTTTGGCAAGTTTGGCGCCCTGGATGTGGATGAGCCCTGGACGGAGGAAGCCCGGCGGTACTATTTCAACATTGTGGGCAAGTTCGGGGCCAATGTGCAGTCCGTGCTGAAAAAGGCGGCGGGCCTGGATATCCAGATGATTTGCCCCCTCCACGGCCCGGTACTCCAGGAAACCATTCCGGAAGTGATCGGCCTGTACGACCTGTGGAGCCGCTATGAGCCGGAAAGCGAGGGCGTGCTGATTGCCTATGCGTCCCTGCACGGCAATACGGCCCAGGCAGCCAAAACGCTGGCCGGCATGCTGGAGCAGGCGGGCACGCCCACGCAGCTGCTGGACCTGGCCCGCTGTGATACCTCCCTGGCGCTCTCCGAGGCTTTCCGCTATGGCAAGGTGGTCCTGGCCGCGTCCTCGTACAATGGAGGTGTTATCCCCTGGATGGATGATTTCCTCCATCATCTGTTGGCAAAGAACTATCAGAAGCGTACCGTGGGGCTGATGGAAAACGGCTCCTGGGGACCTTCTGCGGTGAGAACCATGAAGGGCGTGCTGGCCCAGATGAAGGAACTCACCATCATAGAGCCTGCGGTTACCCTGCGGGGCGCCATGAAGCCCGGCGACGTTTCCGCGCTGGAAGCCTTGGCCAAGGCCCTGATGGCGTAACGCGGGCAAATGATAATTCGGCTGTGCTGGCAAAGCGGCGCGGTAAAAGCTGCATGATGCTTCGATTCCTCTCCCCCTCATGGGGGAGAGGAAATTTTTTGCATTTCAAAAAAATGGCCCGGCAGACGCTGCAACAGGGTCTGCCGGGCGAAACGGAAAAGTATTTTATTCGCCGTAGGTCAGCTTGGTCCAGTCCTGAGTGGGGGCATCGCCGATACCGGCGGGATACACGCCGGCTTCCCGGAGGATAAAGCCCATATCCACATTCCGGTTGGCGGCGTTGCTCTTCACCTGAATATCCTCGATGGTGGAAACGCTCTCCTCGCTTTCCGGCAGCAGGCTGGTCATGAGTCCGGTGCTGGGCTTGGTGGGCTGAACCTCCGCGGGATAGGAGACCTCCAGGCTGTAAGTGCTGGGGTACAGATTGTCGAACGTGTAGTAGCCGTAGGCATCCGTGGTGGTTTCCGCCACGGTTTCCCCGTTGCGGATCAGCCGCAGCGTCACACCGGGGAGGCCGGGCTCGGCGGAGTCGTACCAACCGTCGCCGTCCAGATCCAGCCAGGCCAGATCGCCCAGGCTGCCGGGCTGTACGCCGCCAATGTCCAGGGAGAGCTGATCCTCCGCCATGCGCAGGGTGATCGTGTCGCTCTGCCCGGCGCGTCCATTGGTCTGGGCGAGAATGCTCACCTGGCTGCCGTCCGCCAGGCGGGCATCTCCCGGCTCCACGGCCAGGTAGCCCTCCGGCAGGGTTACGGCGATGTAATAGTCTCCGGGAAGCAGCTTGTCGAAGCGGTACTGTCCGTCCTCCAGGGTATCAAATACCTGCAATTGCGTGCCATTGCTGTCCGTGAGCACCAGATGAACCTGCGCAAGGGGCACGATTTCGCCGCTCAGGTCGGCCCATACCGTGCCGCCCAGGGAGGTGTAGACCACCACGCCGGCCCGTAGGTCGTCCCGGATCTCGCCCGCCTGAACAGTGACATGCTGCGCAATGGCGGTGAGGTCGTCCTGGAAGGTGCTGTCCCCGGTCTTGGCGGCCAGCATGTTTTCAGTCAGCGCGTGGGAGAAGGTGTACTCCCCGGGGAGCAGCCCTTCGGCCACAAAGGTACCCGTTTCATCCGTGGTCAGGGTGGCAAAGGTCAGTCCCGTGCTCTCGTCCACCACGGTGATCTGCTTGCCGGCGGGCGTTTTTTCACCGTCGCCCATGCGGCCATCGTTGTTTTCATCCAGCCAGAGGCGCCCGCTGACGGTGGCGGGGGTTACGCAGCCCAGCAGCTGATTTTCGTAACGGTCGCCCATGGCCACGGCCAGGGAAACGGAGTGTTCGCCGCGGCCGGGCGTCAGGGGCAGGGTAAAGGCGGTTTGACGGGTGAGCACCAGCCCGTCGGGGAAGGATACGCGCAGCGTATAGGTATCGGGGTGAAGCTGTCCCAGGGTGAATGTACCGTCCGCACCGGTGGTGCAGGTGATTTCCTCCAGATCCCCGCGGCTGGGCGTCAGGGTCAGGGTTACGCCGGCCATGGGCGCGTCTCCGGCGTCCATGGAGCCGCTGCCGTCCTGGTCGGTGAACGTGGTGCCGCTGATGGAGCCCAGGGTCAGGCCGCCCACCAGTGGCATGCTTACTTCCTGCCCGGTGGCAAAGTCGAACCATTCGCTGGCGCCCACGTTGCCTTCTCCAGTAAGGGTATTGCCGCCGCTTTGCACGGAAGAGAACACGGCCTCGCCGGGGAGCTCATAGCGCACATAATAGCGTCCGGGCATCACCGCGTCAAACAGGTACGCGCCGGTTTCGTCCAGCGTGGCCTCAAAAACGGCGCCGCTTTCACCCATCAGCTGCACCACGGCTCCCGCAAATCCGGCTTCGCCTTCGTCCAGCAGGCCATTATCGTTGCTGTCCGCAAAGACGCTGCCCTGTACCGTGCCCGGGAGAATCATGCCCGCGTCCATCTGCTGGCGGTTCTCACCCAGGGCCAGGAAGAAGGGCTCGGATTGTCCAGCACCACCGGTGAGGTTCACCATGACATTCTGTTGCCCCAGGCAGGTGAAGGCATAGCCGCTCTTGGCCTGCATGGACAGCTGATAGGTTCCGGGGGTGAGATCCTTAAAGGTATACACGCCCTTGTTGCTGGTTTTTACCTTGTCCACTTCGTTGCCTTCCGCGTCCAGCAGCGTGACGGTCAGGCCGGACACCACCTTTTCCCCTTCGTCCATGGTGGCGGAGAAGTTATCGTCCAGGTAGCAGGTACCGGTGATGGAACCGGGATAAATGGCGCCCACCACCACCTGCTTATTTTCGCCCAGGGCCAGGGTCAGCGGATCGACGCTGTTTTCCCGGCGACCGGAGCGGGCCTTGAGCCAGTTGCCGGTGACGGAGGCGTCCACCGTGGTGGTGAAGGTGGAGCCGTCGTCGGGCAGGATCACCCGCAGGCGGTAGTCATTGGGCCGCAGGGCCGTGAGACGGAAGCTGCCATCCTCGGCGGAGAGGGCGGAGCCCACCAGATCGCCATTGGACTTGTAGATTTCCACATCCACGCCCGCCAGGGGGGCTTCTCCTGCGTCATACAGGCCATTGTAGTTGGCGTCCAGGAAGGCCATGCCTTCCACGGTCGCTTCCCGCATCATGCCCACGTGTTGCAGGTCCAGGGTTTCACCTGCTTCCAGATTAATGCTCTTGCTGGCCGTGCGGCGGCCTTCGGTGGTGATGATGGAGCGCCGCTCTCCGCCGGTGGAACTGTAACGGGTGAACATCCACCCCTCAGGGCAGGTGAAGGAGAGCTTGTAGTTTCCGGGACGCACCTGGTCCAGGGTGTAGACGCCATCCGCGCCGGACTGCGTGGTATAGACCTGCTGCTCATCCTTTTCATTGATGAGGGAAACGGTGACGTTGGGCATTACGCCTTCGCCCTCGTTCCAAATGCCGTCGGCGTTTTCATCCATCCAAACGATGCCGGTTACAACGGCCATGGTGTTTACGCCAATGCCCACCTGGGCGGCGGTCTCATGGGTTACGGTGAACTCCTGGCTCACCTGCACCAGCTCAGAGCTCATTTCCATGATGCTGGAGGTGGCACGGATCTCCTTGCCCTTCTTGCCAAAGCCGTACCCCTGGGGCAGCGTCGCCCGCAGCTTGTAAGTGCCAGGGGCCAGGGTGGAGAAAACGGCTTCGCCTTCCTCATTGGTGCTCAGGGTGGCAATCACCACTTCCTGATCTTCCAGCACGCGAATGGCTTCCAGTGTTACGCCGGACAGGCGGCGCTCGTAGGTGCCGCGCTCACCGTTGGTGTTGGCGTCAATGAATACATTCACTTCCAGGGTGCAGGCGGCGGTGGCAGCGGCGCTCAGCCCTGTGATGTCCTGGCCGGACAGGGTCAGGGTGTCGCTCAGCCCCGTGAAGCTGATGCCGCTGGTACCAATCTGCCCCAGAAGCGCAACGCCATCCGGGGGAAGCACCTGTACGGTCCACTCACCCGCGGGAATCCCCGCAAAGGCCCACAGCCCGTTGCCGTCGGTAAGCGTGGTGGCATATACAGCGCCGGTGGTATCCAGCAGATTCACCGTGGCTCCGGCCACGCCGGCTTCTCCGGCCTGCAGGGTGCCGTCCTCATTGGCATCGATGAATACCTGACCGGACACCCCGGCGGCGCTGATGCAGGCTAGTTCGGGCACCGTGAGCGTTTCACCGGAGGCAACCGTCACCGTAGCGGTGGCCTGACGCAGCCCATTGGCATCCAGGCCCGTCCAGCCCTCACCGGCAGGCGTGCCGCCCGTGGGCAGGGAAACGGAAAGGGTGTAGCTTCCGGGCAGAAGCTCTTCAAAGGCATAGGCCCCCGCAGCGACCGTGGCCTGCAGCTGCTCTTGCTCACCGGACAGCGCCACCACGGTGCCGTCCGGCAGGTTGAATACGGTACCGGCAATGGCGCCGCCCTGGGTGAAAGCCAGCTGATAGGCGCTCTCCTGCCCACCAGACAGGGTCACGTTCCACTGCGCCTGTCCCCGTTGCAGGGTGGCGGCATGGTTCAGCTCTGTCAGCAGCATGCCCTGGGGAAGGGTGAGGGTCAGGGTGTATTCTCCGGGTTCCAGGTTGCCCAGGGTCAGGGAGCCTTGCTCATCGGCCTGGCCTTCCGCGGCCACGGTATCTCCCTGGGAGAGCTGGCAGACATATGCCACCGGCATGGAGGCGGTGAGCCGCAGCAGGCCGCGGGCCTGCGCATCGGTGAAGACGTCCACGGCATCGGGGCTATCGCCGCCCACACGCACGGTTTGCACGGCGGCGGGAATCACATACCGGCCGTCCGCCGGGACAAAGGTGAGCACATACTCACCGGCGGTCAGTCCCTGGATGGCAAAGGCGCCCTCATCGTCCGTGACGGCGGAAGCGCCGGTCTGCACGGTAACGGTTACGCCGGAAACGCCGGCATCGCCGCAGCGTACCGTGCCGCGGATGACACAGTCAGCGGGTTCGGGAGTTACGGTGGGAGCTTCCGTGGGGACCGGCGTGGTGGAGAAAACAAAGGGGGACGGAGTGGCATCCGGTGTGACTGTGGGCGTGACGGCTTCCTGGGGGATGGGGGTGGCTGTGTAGGCCGTTACACCCTCCACCTGCAGGTGGAGAATGTCATCCGCGTCGCCCTTGTAGGCCACAAGCTGGAAGGGAAGGTCCGGTCCCAGCGCCCGGCCGGGGGCGGCGGTGAGCTGGCGAAGCACATAGTCCCCCGCGGCGATGGCCTGGGGCAGGATGTAGTTTCCGGTCTCATCCAGGGAGAAGGTGAGCACCTCTTCCAGGGTTTCCTCGCCTGCCTCGTCCTGCTGGAGCTTCAGCACGGCAAAGGAAGCATTGACCTCTCCCTGTACGGTGAACAGCCCCGCGTCGGCATAGACCAGCACGGGCGGGTTGTTCTCCTTGCCCTCCGCAATGGAGACAGAGATGGGGGCGTCCTGGATCAGGTATCCCTCGGGCATGGTCTCCATCACCGGGCGCAGGGTGATTTCCTCCGTGGAGGACAGCGCCAAAGTGTCTGCGCTGCCGTCCTGTGGATGGGCCGTCACCTGCCCCAGCAGGGTCGTGCCGGACCATACCTCAAAGGCGCCGGTCAGGGGCTCGGTCATCCATTGGCCCTCCGACGTGGCCCGCAGCCCATTGAAGGATACCGACAGGGTGGTCTGGGCCGCCATGGTCACCGGCAGCATGGTGCATAGCAGCACCATGACCAGGGTCCATAGCATTCCTTTTCGTATGCGCGTAACTTGCATTCGTCCGCTGCCTCCATGTTCTTCGGGCAGAGCGCCCGTTTTTATTGTGTTCCCGGCATGAAAAAAACACGTGGATACCTACCTATTTTTCCGATTATTATGGTAAAACAAGCCGGTATAAATGTCAATGCTCCCAGTTGTAAAAGTCGCCAGCCGGGGCGGGACACGGAACCAGCAGGCGGATGGCACGGTTTCCCTTGCTTCTTCCCCGCGCCTGTGCTATCATACAGGGGACAAAATTGCGCAAAGAAGCGCAAGAGGAGCGGAAAAGGGCATGGACGTGATTACCACACGAGAGCTGAAGGAACGCCTGGAGGCGCTGACGGGTCAGGAAGTGCTGCTGCGGGGCTGGATTCGTAACCATCGCAAGCAAAAGAATATGGGCTTTATTGATTTTTTTGATGGCACCTGTTTCAAGAATCCCCAGGTGGTCTATGATGCGGACATTGACAACTATGACCAGGTCAAGGGCTTCCATATCGGTGCGGCCATTGAGGTAATGGGCAAGGTGGTACCGGCTTACAAGGACCCCACCACCCCGGAGATCCAGGCCCAGCGGATCACGCTCCTGGGCGACTGCCCGGAGGATTATCCCCTGCAGCCCAAGCGGCACACGGTGGAATACCTGCGGGAGATTGCTTACCTGCGCCCGCGCACCCGGCTGTTCCAGGCGGTGTTCCGCGTGCGGTCCGTGGCGTCCATGGCTATTCATACCTATTTCCAGGACCGGGGCTATCTGTATGTGCATACGCCTCTGATTACCGCCAATGACGCGGAGGGCGCGGGCAACACCTTTACCGTCACTACCCTGCCCCCCGAGGAGCAGAAGGATCCCAGCAAGGATTTCTTCGGCAAGGCCACGTCCCTGGCAGTGACCGGCCAGCTGGAGGCGGAAACCTTCGCCATGGCCTTCTCAAAGGTGTATACCTTCGGACCCACCTTCCGGGCGGAAAATTCCAACACCAAAACCCACGCCGCGGAATTCTGGATGATTGAGCCGGAAATCGCCTTCTGCGATATCCACCAGCTGATGGATATTGAGGAGGATTTCCTGAAATATCTGGTGAATACCGTCCTGGACAAGTGCGCGGATGAGCTGGCCTTCCTGGATCAGTTTACCGGCGGCGGCCTGCTGGACAAGCTGCGCGGACTGGCCAGCTCCGGCGCGGCCCGGGTCACCCACCAGGAAGCCATTACCATCCTGCGCCAGGCCAAGGAGCAATTCCAGTTTGAGCCCAAGTATGGGGAGGACCTGGCCAAGGAGCACGAGAAATACCTGACCGAGACGTATTTCAAGAGCCCCGTTTTCGTCTATGACTGGCCCAAGGATATCAAGGCTTTCTACATGTACCAGAACGACGATGGAAAGACCGTGGCCGCAGTGGATCTGCTGGTGCCTGGCGCCGGGGAGCTCATGGGCGGTTCCCAGCGCGAGACCCGCTACGACCTGCTGTGCCAGCGCATGGATCAGCTGCACATTTCCAAGGAGCAGATGTACTGGTATGTAAACCTGCGCCGCTTCGGCGGATGCACCCATTCCGGCTTCGGCATGGGCTTTGAGCGGCTGCTGATTTACCTCACCGGCGTGGACAACATCCGCGACGTAATTCCCTATGCCCGCACGCCCATGAACTGCGAATTCTGATTTGGGTTAAAAGAAGAGGGAGGCGCCCCTTTATGAAAATTGTCATTCTGGATGGTTATTCCGTCCATGCCAAGGATCTGAACTGGGATCTGCTGCGCCCTTTGGGGGAACTGACGGTTTATGACCGCACGCCCGCGGATCAGGTGATTGCCCGCATGCAGGGCGCGGAGATCGTGCTGACCAACAAGTGCCGGATTACCCGGGAAGTGCTGGAGGCCTGCCCGGCGCTGCGCTATCTGGGTGAGCTGGCCACGGGGTACAACAACATCGACATTGCCGCCGCCAAGGAGCGGGGCGTGGTGGTTACCAATATCCCCGGATACAGCACTGTCTCCGTGGTGCAGCATGTGTTTGCCCTGCTGCTGTATGCCATGAGCCATGTGGCGGAGCTGAACCAGAGCGTCCACGCGGGGGACTGGGTCAACTGCCAGGACTTTACCTATCAGATCACGCCCCTGCAGGAGCTGTATGGACGCACCCTGGGCATCATCGGCTTTGGCCAGATCGGACAGCGGGTGGCCCGGGCGGCGCTGGCCTTTGGCATGGAGGTGGTTTATACCTGCCCCCATCGTAAACCCGAGCTGGAGGAGGAGCACATCCGCTATCTGCCCCTGGAGGAGCTGCTGCGGGTGGCGGACGTGGTGAGCCTGCATTGCCCGCAAAATGCGGATACCACGGGCCTGCTGAATGCGGCACGCATTGCCACTATGAAACGGGGCGCCATTGTCATTAACACCGCCCGCGGAGGCGTGGTGGTGGCACAGGACGTGGCGGATGCGCTGCAAAGCGGCCAGCTGGGCTGGTACCTGGCGGACGTGATGGAGCAGGAACCGCCCCGGGCGGACGAGCCGCTGCTCACAGCGCCCCATTGCGTGCTTACGCCCCACGTGGCCTGGGCACCCCGGGAGGCGCGTCTGCGCTTGATGGCCATTGCCTATGAAAACCTTAAGGGGTTCCTGGAAGGGAACGCGCCTCACCGCGTGGCATAAGCTGCTGATGGGCAGCGGATGAACCGCCGGTACAAGATGACGGCTTTGCCGGAAAGAAGATGCCGAAGGGTGCCGCAACCCCTTCGGCATCTTTTTGCTTGGATAGCTCCGAAAAATGGCCGGAAGCCCTTGCTGGGGCGATGCTGCACGGACGCAATCGCCTGGGAACCATGAAAAATAGACTTGTCGCGGTTTTGCCACAGGCAGCGCGGGCCCTTGGCAGGATTTTTGTCAAGGTGTGCAAATCCGCGCCTTCCCTGAATTTTCTGTGGACGATTTCCGAAAAACGGTTTATAATAGCTTATCATGGGGAGGGGAGCGGAAGCATGCGATTTACCAAGATGCAGGGAATCGGTAACGATTATATTTATGTGAACTGCTTTGAGGAAACCGTGCGGGAACCAGAACGCCTGGCGGTGGAGATGAGCCGGGCGCATTATGGCGTGGGCGCCGACGGTTTGGTGCTGATTGGCCCCAGTGATGTGGCGGATTTTTCCATGCGCATTTTTAACAGCGACGGCAGCGAATCCGAAATGTGCGGGAACGCCTGCCGCTGCATTGGCAAATATGTTTATGAGCGCGGCCTGACGGACAAAACCAACGTGACCCTGATGACCCAGGCCGGGCTGAAAGAATTGGAGCTGCGGGTCCGGGCCGGCTGCGTGGAGACGGTTCGCGTGGATATGGGCGGCCCGGAGCTGGATCCCCGGCGCATTCCCGTGCGCCTGCCCGGGGAAGTGGTGCTCAATTATCCCCTGACGGTGGGGGGATTCAACTGGCGCATCCATTGCGTTTCCATGGGCAATCCCCATTGCGTGGTGTTCGTGGATGAGCCGGATACGCTGGAGCTGCCGCTTCTGGGCCCCCTGCTGGAGCATGAGGCGGTTTTCCCCAACCGGACCAATGTGGAGTTTGCTAAGGTGGTCCGCCGGGACCATATCCGCATGCGCGTATGGGAGCGGGGCGCGGGAGAGACCTTGGCCTGTGGTACGGGGGCCTGCGCCACGCTGGTCGCGGCGGTGCTCACCGGCCGCGCGGACCGGAAGGCAACCCTGGAGCTTACCGGCGGCCGCCTGGAAGTGGAGTGGTCTCCAGAGGACAATCATGTGTACCAGACCGGACCTGCCGCCTTTGTGTTTGACGGCGTCTGGCCGGATTGATGAAAATAGAGGAGGATGCTATTTTGCTGCGCGTCAACGATAATTTCCAGAAACTGCCTGGTTCCTACCTGTTTGCGGAGGTAGCCCGGCGGGTGAAGGTTTACCAGGAGGCACATCCCGACCGGGAGATCATCCGCCTGGGCATCGGCGATGTGACCAAGCCCCTGGTGCCTGCGGTGGTGGAGGCCATGCATCAGGCAGTGGAGGAAATGGGCCACGAGGAGACCTTCCACGGCTATGGCCCGGACTTTGGCTACGACTTTCTGATTAACGCCATTCGCCAGGGCGACTATGCCTCCCGCGGGGTAGAGGTGGCCTATGACGAGGTGTTCATCTCCGACGGGGCCAAGTGCGACGTGGGCAACATTCAGGAGCTGTTCAGCCAGGATGCGGTGATCGCCGTTACGGACCCGGTCTATCCCGTCTATGTGGATTCCAATGCCATGGCCGGACGCGCCGGGGATTATGTGGGGGACCGCTGGAATAGGCTGGTCTACTTGCCCTGCAATGCGGAGAATGGCTTTGTGCCGCCACTGCCTGACAAGCCGGTGGACGTGGTGTATCTGTGCTATCCCAATAATCCCACCGGCACCGTGCTCACCAAGGCACAGCTGAAGGTGTTTGTGGACTGGGCCAAGGAGAACGGCGCCATCATCATTTATGACGCGGCTTATCGTGCCTATGTGACCAATCCCGAAATCCCGCTGAGCATTTATGAGGTGGAGGGTGCCCGGGATGTGGCCATCGAATGCAACTCCTTCAGCAAGACAGCCGGGTTCACGGGCACCCGCTGCGCATATACGGTGGTGCCCCATGAAGTATGCGGCCTGGGCGCCAAGGGCGAAAAGGTCAGCCTTAACGACATGTGGAAGCGCCGCATGGCCACCAAGTTCAACGGCGTGAGCTATCCCGTGCAGCGGGGCGCCGCGGCGGTGTACACCCCCCAGGGCCAGGCACAGATCAAGGAGGTCATCGCCAGCTATATGGAGAATGCCCGCCTGATCCGGGAAAGCCTGCAGGCCAAGGGTTTTGACGTGTATGGCGGTACCGATGCGCCATATATCTGGCTGAAAACCCCCGGGAACATGGACAGCTGGACTTTCTTTGACAAGTTGCTGGCGGAGTGCAACATCGTGGGGACTCCCGGTGCGGGCTTTGGCCCCAGCGGCGAGGGATATTTCCGCCTGACGGCGTTTAACACCCGGGAAAAGACCTTGCAGGCCATGGAACGGGTAAAGCAGTGGCAGATTTGACCGCGTGGGCAGGCCGCTTGGCCTGAAACGCACAAAATACAGTGATCCCCGGGCGTCCGGTGACGTTCCTGGGGAGAATGCAATACGGAGGCAAGTATGGTACATACCATTGTGGGCGCAAACTGGGGCGACGAAGGCAAGGGAAAGGTAACCGACCTGCTGGCGGAAAAGAGCGACATCGTGGTGCGTTTCCAGGGTGGCGCCAACGCCGGGCACACCATCATCAACGAATATGGTAAATTTGCGCTGCATCTGCTGCCGTCCGGGGTGTTCCATCCCCACATTGTGAACATCATCGGACCCGGGGTGGCGCTGAACATCGAGGCCCTGCTCAAGGAACTGGAAAGCGTAACTTCCCGTGGCGTTCCCACGCCCAAGCTGCTCATCAGCGACCGGGCGCAGGTGATGATGCCTTACCATGTGGATTTTGACAAATATGAGGAGGAGCGGCTGGGCAAGCAGTCCTTTGGCTCCACCAAGTCGGGCATTGCGCCCTTCTACAGCGACAAATATGCCAAGGTGGGCATCCAGGTGTGCCAGCTCTATGACGAGGAGATGCTCCGTGAGCGGCTGAAGATTGCCCTGGTGAAGAAGAATGCCTTGCTGGAGGGCCTGTACCACAAGCCGCCCATTGACCTGGAAGAGCTGGTGGCCAAGCTCAAGGTCCTGGCGGAGAAGATCCGCCCCATGGTGTGCGACACCACCCTGTATCTGCATAAAGCCAACAAGGAGGGGAAAGTGATCCTCCTGGAAGGCCAGCTGGGTTCTCTGCGGGACCCGGATCATGGCATTTATCCGTACACCACCTCTTCCTCTCCCCTGGCGGGTTATGGCTGCGTGGGCGCGGGCGTATCCCCCCGGGACATGACGGATATTTACTGCGTTACCAAGGCATACTCCAGCGCGGTGGGCGCGGGTCCCTTTGTGGTGCGGCTCACCGGACCGGAGGGGGATGAGCTGCGCCGCCGGGGCGGCGATGCGGGCGAGTTTGGCGCCACCACCGGACGCGCCCGGGACGTGGGCTGGTTTGACTGCGTGGCTACCCGTTATGGGGTGATGGTGCAGGGCGCCACCGAAGTGGTGCTAACCAACCTGGACGTGCTGGGCTACCTGGATGAAATCCCCGTCTGCGTGGCCTATGAAGTGGATGGCCAGCAAATCACCGATTTCCCCGATACTCCCCGACTCCTGCGCTGCAAGCCCGTGTATGACAAGCTGCCGGGCTGGAAGTGCGACATCCGCGGCATACGCAATTATGCGGAGCTGCCGGAGAACTGCCGCAAGTATGTGGAATTTATCGAGGCGCAGGTGGGCGCGCCCATCCATATGGTGTCCAATGGCCCCCGCCGGGAGGATATTCTCTACCGGTAACCATACAGTTGCCCCAGCACAAAAGGATGAGAACCCATGACCATTATTGATACCCATGCCCATATTTATCCCGATGCCATTGCCCTGAAAGCGGCGGCGTCCATCGGCAAATTCTACGATATTCCCATGGATCTGGACGGTACCGTGGATACGCTTCTGCGCCACGGGGATCAGGCGGGGATTGACCGCTTTCTGGTGCAGTCGGTGGCGGTAACCTGGGAAAGAGCCCATTCCATTAACGATTTCATTGCCCGCAGCGTGAACGAACACCCGGACCGCTTCGTGGGCTTTGGAGCCATGCACCCCGACCATCCCGAAATGGAAAAGGAACTGGACCGTATTCTTTCCCTGGGCCTGAAAGGTGTGAAGCTGCACCCGGATTTCCAGCGCTTCTGCCTGGATGATCCCAATGCGGTAAAGCTCTTTGAGGCCATGGCGGAGCGGAACCTGGCGCTCCTGGTGCATACGGGAGACAAGCGCTATCCCTACAGCCAGCCCGAGCGCATGGCCCGGGCGCTGGACCGCGTGCCTCGCCTGCGGGCCATATGCGCGCACCTGGGCGGCTGGTCCGTATGGAGCGATGCGTGGAAGATTCTGGCCGGACGGGGGAACGTGTGGGTGGATACCTCTTCCAGCCTGTATGCCCTGTCACCGGAGGAGGCTGTGAAGGTCATCCATCGCTACGGCGCCAGCCGGGTGTTCTTTGGCACTGATTATCCCATGTGGAAGCCCGAGGAGGAGCTTGTGCGTTTCCGGGCGCTACCGTTGACGCCGGAAGAGCAGGAAATGATTCTCCATAAAAATTTCGAGCATTTTCTGGCCCAGGGTGTCTAAGCGCCGCTGCCATGGAAAAGAAAGCATAAAAAAGTTTTTGAGCCCTGATCCGATTGTTGGATCAGGGCTCAATTTATGGGGTGTCAAAGATTTTCGGCAGGTGCCGGAGGGGCCGTAGCCCCTCCGGCCTTCCTTTGTATTGGGGAAATGATGACACTTGTCAATCAACCCTTTGCAAACTGGGACAGCTTGCCATTGGACGAATGTACTCCCGATCCATCTGACGCGCATGTGCACGCAGGGAACCAGGCAGAGCGCTTACGGGGCCTCCTCAATCGTGGGTGCGGAGCGCAGTCCCAGGGGAATGACACGGTAGTTGTCTGTCCAGCGGTTGCCTTTGGTGCGCCAGGCATCGGGGCCAATCCACTTGTCCGCGTCGTCCGCCTTGTGCAGGGGCCCGAAGGCATTCTCCCGGTGCCCCAGTACCGTAAGGGCCAGCTCATGCCTGCCCGGAACCACGTCCAGCACAAGCTGATAGGGCGGATAAACGATGTAGCCCACATCCTGGCCGTCCAGCATCACGCGGATGGCCGCGCCCGTGTAGTGGGGGGCTGTGATCCGCAGCTTGGTGCCGGAGCATTCCACAGGAATGTGCCAGGTGACATTACCCGAGTAGTGGGGCAACCCTTGCCGGGTTACATCCCCAAAGCCCAGCATTTCCGCCTTGGGAACCAGGCAGCGGTAGGAACCCTGAAGCGTTACGCCGAAATCTCCCAGCAGATAGCACCACTCCAGGCCGTCCCGCCGGTCAAAGGGCAGGGTAACCTCCAGCTGGTTTTCTCCCGCATGCAGCCCGGGCAGGGCAACGGTACCGATGCACTTGTCCACAAACCAGCCGTCCACCGGGGTCTGCACTTCCTGACCGTTCAGGCGAATGGTGGCGCTGCCGGCATCCTCCAGGGCCAGGTGAGTGCCCTCCACCGGGCATGCCGCGTGGATGGTGAAACGCAGCCGGGCCGTGTGGTCAATGGTCGTTTCGGGCACGCACCAGGGCTGCGTTACGGCGCCTTGACGGCTGGGCCAGCCGAGGGTTTCCCGCAGGACATTATCCGCCCGCAATAGCTCCTGCGCCGGGCGATAAGGCTCCTGGTCCAGGGCAAACTCCGCCACGTCCAGCAGCAGCGCGTTGGGCTCGCTGAGGGTATAGGGCACCAGTTCCGGGAGAGCCAGGGCCTTCCAGTCAGGTTCCGGAGCCGCTTGGGGCGCCGGGAGCGCCTGGGTATGGTCAAAGCGGAGCAGCAGGCTGTCGTAATCGTGAAGCGTGGCACGCACCTGGGTCTGGCTTCCCTGATGGCTGAAGTGCGCGGGCAGGATATTGCCGGTTTGCGTATCATAAACGCGCACGGTATAATTTCCCGGCAGGGTGATGGTGATTTCCTGGCGCTTGGATACATCGGGGTTATAGGGCAGTCCGCCATGGGCGATAAAGAGCCACAGCCCGTCCCCATCCCGGCGGAGCTGATGCAGCAGGTTTTCCGTGCGGGTGCCGTTCTTGTTGCGAAGCTCCACCATGCGCACCGGACGCAAGGCTTCCAGCACCGCCTCCCGGGCGAAGGGTACCTGCAATGCGGCCTGATACAGCGCCTGGCCGCGCCCGCTGGGACGCGCGTCCTCCAGCCGGGGAGCATTGCCCAGGAAGATCAGCCGGCCGCCGGCCGCCTGGAAGGCCTCCAGACGTTCCAGGGTGGTAGCGCGCAGGGTTTCACAGCCGGGGACAAGAATGGCGTCATAGGCCATTTCGCCCACCTGCAGGGGCGCTCCGCCCTGGGCGCACTGGGAGGGCAGCAGGGACTCGCAGATAAAGTCAAAGTCAATGCCGCCCAGCAGCAGCCAGCGGGTGATATTCTGGAACTGATCCTCCAGCTGCTGGCGGATGCCGTGGGTCTGTTCCTCAGGGCCCCAGTGGAGCCAATAGCTCTCTATGGGATGAATCACACCCACGCGCACCAGGGGATTGCCCCGGGTCATGGCGGCATTCACCCGGGCAAAGTGATCCTCCACCAGGGAATAGGAGGACCACCAGGGAGACTGATAATTGATGGAGGCGGGGTAGTCCCGCTTGGCTTCGCCCTTCATGGATACCCAGGACAGATGGGGCACCCGTACCGTAACGCCCAGGGCGGCCTGCCAGTCCCCGTGGAGCTTGTGTCCCCGGAAGTCAAAGGCCCAGCCGGTGACGCCATAGAGTTCGCTGAGCATGCCCGGACGTCCATACTGGTGCACGGCGGACTGTGCCTGCTTGGCGGTGGTGAACTCCCACCAGCCGCAGAGCATGTCAATGCCCGGCAGCTGGAAGCTACGGTAGGAGCGCATGGCCTCCCCCAGAACGGAAGTCTGGCTCAGCAGCGTGGGCTCTTCATTCATGTGGCCGGTGAGCATCAGCCCATGCTTGGCGCACCATTCGCCGCACTGATCCGCAAAGGCGGAGGCGAAGCGCTCGGCAATGTGGTCGTGGTAATGGTACCGTATCAGGGAAACCTGGCCGTCCGGTAATTCCCAGATGAGTTCAGGCAGGTGCGCCAGAAGATCCTCGCCCCAGGCCTGACGGAACGTGTCCGGCACATCGTCCGACCAGGGGAGAATCACATCCTTGGCGTCCGCGGCAAAGCCCAGGCAGCTCTTGCGGGAGAACTGGGGCTCATCGGTGAAAATGGCGGGGACCAGGCCGCCGAAATCCTTTCCCACCGCCTGGAGATAGCGCTCGTGGGTCATCTCCAGGAACCGGCGGATAGCCTCGGGGTCCAGGGTGTTTACATAGGTTTGGTTATTGTACCAGGGGTTGGGCAGATCCGTTTCCACATAGGCATACCATTTCCGCCCCTGGGCCTCCGCCTGGGGATCGATGCGCACGGCGCGCTGCAGGCAGCCATTGCCGTCCAGGGTAATATCATAACAGGCCAGCAAACGGCCGCTATCCGAGCGGGTGGGATTGCCGGACATTTCGTGGCTGGCTTTGCCGGTCTGCTGCTCACCGTAGGGATTCGCCGTGAACAGCAGGTGCCGGGCACGATAACGCTGCTCTTTGGTTACCATTCCTCCCGCGGCGCCCGAAGGCCAACGGTCCTCATCGTAGAGCCAGGCCAGCATGTGCTCCTTGCGGCATTTTTCCACACAGGCCTGGATCAGTTCCATGAATTCATCGCTCAGGTAGGGCGTAGCCATGCCGGTGCGCACATGCATATGGGCGCCGCCCATGCCCATTTCCTTGAGCACGTCCAGCTGACGCAGCAGTTCTTCACGCTCCAGCTTGCAGTTCCAGGCCCAGAAGGGCGCGGCACGGTATTCGCTGCCAGGATGGCGGAATAATGCTTCGGAAAGCGTAGGCTTTTCATTTTCCGGGTATAGCATACAACATTGTCTCCTTTCATCCGTTGGTGCTTGACATCATCATAGCACTGCGGATATGATAAACATACACCCGATATTTGCTGGATTGTGAACTTTTTAGGGGGTATTTTCACATGACGGTGCAGCATCCGCTGAAACTTCAGGAGGCGGCGTTTCTGGATGAAAGCAAGGTTTGCCTCATGCGGGCGGATAGCCAGGAGACGGATCTGCATGAGCATGAATTCCTGGAGCTGACGTATGTCACCCGCGGGAGCGCCCAGCTGGGCGCGGCGGTCATGGAGCTGCATGCGGGGGATTATTTTCTGGTGGATCTGGGGAGCTTGCACAGCTACCGCAACGGCCAGGGACTGGAGGTTATCAACTGCCTGTTTTCACCGGCATACGTGGACCGGGCGCTGGTGCACTGTCCGTCGCTTTCCACGCTCCTTTCCACGGATATGCGCCAGTTTGGCGCGCCGGTGGTGAGCCCGGCGGACCGGGTGTTTCATGACAGCAATGGGGATATCCTGCGCCTGATGGAGGCCATGGAGCGGGAGTACGCCCAGCGGGCTGTGGGCTACCTGGAGATGATACGCTGCCACCTGATTCAGGTGCTGGTGCGTACCATCCGCTCTGCGGCTGTGGGCGGGCTTGCGGCCCGGCGGCATCCGGCCATTGCGGCTGCGGTGGATGCGCTGCGGGCCTCCTATGCGCAGCCCTTCTCTCTGGCCCGCCTCAGCCAGCAGCTGGGCTATACGCCCCAGTACCTCAGCCGCCTGTTCCATCAGGAAATGGGCCAAAGCCTGAGCACCTATTTGCAGCGCCTGCGGGTGGAGGCCAGTTGCCAACGGCTGCTGGCCAGCCGGGATACGGTTTCATCCATCGCCCAGGCGGTGGGCTATACGGACCTGAAACACTTTACGGCGGTATTCCGCAGGCACATGGGCATGACGCCCCGGGCCTTCCGCAGCCGTATGACTGCTGGAACGGCCAAGACCTGGGAGGGACAGAAAAAAGCCGTGGATACGCTCCAGGGCCAGGGAGAGTGAGCCTCCCGGGCCGCGGGCATCCACGGCTTTGCGTTTCATATGGCTTTGTGCTTAACCCCACAGCAGCGCCAGCGCAGGCACAATCTGCTTTTTTCGGGATACCACATGGGGCAGGAATACATGATGATCGTTGATGTCCTGGGCGTCAAAGGCCATGCGGATCACGTCCTCGTCCCCCAGGAAAATCAGCTCCGTACCCTCCCGGAGCACATCAGTGAGCATGAGCAGCTGCAAATCGTAGTGCCGCTGCGCCTTCATCTTTTCCATGGCGGGCAGCAGCTCGGGGAGCCGGGCCAGCACCGCGTCGGTGTCCAGGCAGGTGATCTGCCCAATGCCCAGGTCATGCCCGGCAATGTGGAATTCCTTGAAGTCCGTGTTCAGCAGCTCCTCCACGCTCTTGTCCGAGGAGACGGAGGCGGAGAAGATCTGCCGGCCCAGGGCCTCCAGGTCCAGCCCGGCGATGCGTGCCAAACGCTCCGCCAGGCGCTTGTCCCGGGGGGTGCAGGTGGGCGACTTGAACATCACCGTGTCGGAAAGGATGGCCGCGGCCATCAGGCCGGCCAGCTTCTCCGAGGGCATGAGGCCGCGCTCCTGGAACATGGTGGCGATAATGGTGGTGGTGCTGCCCACGGGTTCGTTGCGCATAAAGACCGGATTCCCGGTTTGCACATCCGCCAGGCGGTGATGATCGATGATTTCCATAATTTCGGCCTGCTCCAGCCCGGGGACGGACTGGGCTTTTTCATTATGGTCCACCAGCACCACCCGCTTGCGCCGGGGGCGGATCAGGTGATACCGTCCCAGGGTGCCCACGACCTTTTCCTCTTCATCCAGGATGGGGTAGCTGCGGTAACGGCTTTGCAGCACCGTGTCCCGCACGTCGTCGATATAATCATTCAGGTGGAAAAAGACCAGATCCTTGCATTGGGCGATGCGGCTTACAGGGATGGCCTGGTACAGCATCCGTGCGGCGCGGTACGCGTCGCAGGGAGTGGCGATGACGCAGGTGGCGCTGCTCAGGTTCCGGTAGTATTCCGCCAGGTTGCTCTGGCAGAGGATGATGCAGGAGGCCTTCATTTCCATGGCCTGATCCACCACGTCCTTCTGCTGGCCGCAGATCACAATACTGCCGGGCTTGAGCCCCTTCAGGCAACCGCTGGCGGTGGGCAAGGCGATGACGACATCCCCGGAAATTTGGTCGAACATGTCTTCCGCATCGTTAAGGATACGGCCCTCCAGGGCGCTGAGCAGGTTAAACACGGGCACGTTGCTCACGCTGGGGTGCTGGATGGACTCCATGTCGCTTTCCGCAATACTCCCCGCGGTAATCATGCCGTAGAGCAGGCCGCCTTCATCGGTGACGGGTAGGGCGGAAACGCTCTTGTTCTGGCGCAGGATTTCCCAGGCGTGGCTCACGGCTACCGCGGCCCCCAGCAGCGGCGGCCGGTCAAAATCCAGGTCCCGGACCTGTGTGCGCACGGTTTGCAGCAGCATGGGCGGCTTGAAGCCAAACTTGTCCAACAGGAACGCCGTTTCATCATTCAGCTGGCCCAGCCGCGCGGGAACGTACTCCCGGTCGCCCAGGGAATTGTGCAGCGCCGCATAAGCCATGGCGGATACGACCGAGTCCGTGTCCGGGTTGCGGTGGCCAAATACATAAATCGGGTCCACAGAATGCCTTCTTTCTCCATTTTCCTTGTTGGAAGAGATCGTTATTCTTCATCCACCACAATCCAGTTGGTGGGATCGTTGCGGATGGCGTCGGTGGCGGCCTGGGAGAGGAGCAACTGGGTCTCCATGTTGGCAATGCCCGTATCCTGCAGGCCCATCTCGGCCTGGAAGGCCTTCACCGCGTTGGACGTGAGGATGCCGAACCCCCCATCCACCTCCTCTGGGGTCAGATACCCCAGGGTGGCCAATTTCTCTTGCAGTTGGCGGACCTTTTCGCCGCCGTTCCCGTAGCGCATGGTCCAGTCCGCCACATCGTGCACCGTGCCATAGCCCAGAATGCGGGTATAGGTCAGCGGATAGGTATTGCGCTGCACAGCCACGGGATTGTTTCCCTCAATGACGTGCACGGTAACGTTGCCTTCCGCGTCCCGGGTGCAGTATTCCACCATGGCCACATGGTCGGTGTCCTGGGTATCGGTCCAGGTGAAGAACACCCAGTCCCCGGGCTGGGGGATGTAGTCCCCCGTGGTGAGAAAGGTATCCGTGCCCTTCAGCCATTGATAGCCCCACTGGGCCAGGTAGCCATTGCGCACCACGTACCGGCCCTGGGAGATAAACCAGCTCCGGCCGGTGTTGCTCCCGGAATACAGGGGATAAACCTTTTCCAGCAGTTCGGTGCCATGCTGCTGATCGGTCTGGTCCACGCACCAGCACAGGAATTCCGCGCACCATTGGCTGTAGGGATCACCGGCCCATTCCCCATACTTGGAGTAACCGTGATCCCCCTCCCGGTATCCCACTTCTCCCCCGGCGATTTCCAGCAGCCAGGTAACGTAATCGGGTACCTCCCACTGGGGCGGGATGATCTCTTCCAGGGATTCCTCGGTGCTTTCTTCTGCCAGGACCGGCAGGGCAAAGCAAAGCAGCGCCACCAGCCACGCGCAAACGCGCCTTCGGCGTATGCGTGTCCGGAAACAGCCGTGCGCCATCAGCGTATACCTCCTTGCAGCAGTTTAGAGCCAGACGGGCAGACGGTGGGTGATGGAAAAGCCGTCCACTTCCACCTCACAGCCCAGGGCCAACAGGTGAACCCCCAGGGGCTGGGCCCTGCGCAGGGCGTCGCCAAAGGCCGGGTGGGTGCGGTCATTGGGCCGCAGTCCCCCCACGCCGGGAACGGGAATGACAAAGCACAGCCATGCCTCATCCCCCGCGGCGGCGGCCCGGCACAGCTCCTCCACATGGCGCACCCCGCGTAACGTGGGGGCGTCCGGGAAATAGGCTACGCCGTCCTCCTCCAGGGTTACGCCCTTTACCTCCACAAAGCCATGGGAGGTCCCGGTACGATAGGCGAAGTCAAACCGGCTGTCCCCGTAGCGCTGCTCGGGCGTAAGTTCCCGCAGCGCCGGAAGAAAACCGCCGTCCAGAGCCCATTGGTAAAACACACGATTGGGGGCCTGGCTGTCCAGGTTGACCAGCACGTCGCCCTTGCGCACGGTAACCAGGTCATAGGCGGTTTTGCGCCGGGGAGAATCGTCCCGGGTCAGGTATACCTCCGCGCCGGGAGAAAGCAGCTCCCGGCAGCGGCCGGTATTCTTCACGTGGCAGAGAACCTCTGTCCCGTCCATACGGCATCTGGCGATAAAACGGTTGGGTCGCTCCAGAAACTCCGCCCGGTGGATATTGGCATACAGCTTCATTCGTCGGCCCGATAGACCACCATGGTCAGGGCGCCGTCATCGCTGGTGTGCCCTTCTACCCGGATGGGGAAGTCGTAATTGTTGCGGAAACGCAGGTTCAGGCTGTCATTGCCCACCGCGGCGTCCACGCCGTGGGGCAGGTATTTTGCCCCGGAAGGCCCGTGGGGACGGCGCTGGAGAATCTCCACCTTGGGCAGCTGCAGCAAGACGTTGTACAGCGTGGAGGATACCTGGCAGGTGCCGCCGCCATAGCCCAGCACGCTGGTGCCGTCCATCAGCACCCATGCGGGCTGATAGCCCAGGCTTTTGCGGTAGGGGCCCACGTCATCGTTGAAATCCAGCTCCTCGCCGGGCTGCATCACCCGGGTCAGCCGCTCGCAGGCCACGCGGATGTTTACAATGCGGCTCTTGTTTACGTCATTTTGGGCCATGTCGTAGTAGGAGGTATAGGCCGCGATGGGGGTGTCATCGTCCAGGGGCGTGTCCGTGGGGGAGACGGGGATCAGCTCGGTGAGCGTTTCCAGCGGGATGTAGCCATAGGTGCGCCAGTAGGGTACCACGGCCCAGCCATCCTGAATCACCCACAGGCCCACCAGCGTGCCGGGATTCAGCGTCACCCAGCTTTCGTCGGAGGTGCTCATGGACTTGTACACCGGGCAGGTCACTGCGGTGCGGGCAATGTACGTGCACTTCTGTACCCCATAGGGGCAGGTGTTCACGGGGTCCACGGCGGTGACGTTGGTGATGCGGTCCCGCTTGATGTAGCCGATTTCTCCCTCATACCGGATAATCGCCCAGGCGGAACCCACATACAGCACATCGGCCGTTACGGAGCTTTGGTTGTAGAAAACCTTGCTGGATTCCGTGGTGCGCTCCGTGTAAGCGCTGGATTTGGCCAGAACCTTGCAGGTATAGACCGCGGGGGAAGCAGCGTCAAAGTCGCTGAGGGACTTCTCCTGGTAGACTGCACCCACCGTATTGGTAGGGACGTTTTCGTCCTCTTCGTTTACCTCATCCAGTTCTTGAAGTTCTTCCAGCTCCTCCGGGGTCAGCGTGGGCTCCGCGTCCTCCAGGTCCACGTCCTCGGCCAGGGCCGTTATACTCACCAGCAGGCAAAGCGCCGTAAGCAGCGCGATCCATCGTTTCATGGGCGTGCGGTCTCCTTCCTATATATTAGCATCATTTGACATTATAGCATTCTTAAACGCCAATGCGCAAGCGCACGGCACGGGTTTTACAATACAGGGATGCCCTGAAAGGCTTCTTTTTCCCGGACGCATGCGAATCCCTTTCCAAAGCCGGCACAGGTGTGCTATAATGAAAAAAATGGTAAAAAGGGGTAACGATTCATGACGCTTTCCAACGCCATTTCCGAATTGAACGTCCTGGAAAAAACCATGCACGCATACCGTCACGCCATGGGGGTGCTCTCCCTGGACAGCGCGACCTGCGCGCCTGCCGCGTCCGCGCCCGCCCGGGGCGAAACCATGGGCGTGCTGGGGGAAGCAAGCTACAAGCTCCTGGTCAATCCCAGAACGGAGGAATTGCTGCAAACCCTGCGGGAACACAGCGGGGACGTGGACGCCACGCTTCGCCGCCGGGTGGAGGTGCTCTGGGACGCCTATCAGGATACCACCCGTATTCCCATGGACGAATACGTGGACTATACACGCCTGTGCACCCAGGCGGACGCCGTTTGGCACAAGGCCAAGGAGGAAAGTGACTTCGCGTCCTTTGCCCCCTATCTGGAAAAGCTGGTGGCGTACAACCGCCGCTTTGCCGGGTATAAGTCCGGCTTTGCCGCGCCCTATGACGCCCTGCTGGACGACTATGAAAAAGGCGCGACCATGGCGGTACTGGACCCCTATTTTGAGACGCTGCGGGCCCGGCTTACGCCGCTGATTCGCGCGGTGGCGGAAAAGCCCGCTCCACGCACGGACTTCTTTCACCTGCATTATCCCCTGGAGGATCAGCGCCGCTTTTCCCAGCGGCTGATGGCTCTCATGGGCCTGGACCCTGACCGCTGCGTTATCGGAGAAACGGAGCATCCCTTCACCGATGGCTTCAACCGCTGGGACGTGCGCATTACCACCCATTACCAGGAGTACGACGTGTCCTCCAGCATGTACAGCGTGATCCACGAGGGCGGGCATGCCCTGTATGAGCTGGGCATCGGGGAGGATCTGCAGTTTACCTGCCTGGCTGACGGGGCTTCCATGGGACTCCACGAGAGTCAGAGCCGGTTCTACGAAAACCTTATTGGGCGCAGCCTGCCCTTCTGCAAAGCGCTGCTGCCAGTGATGCAGGCATGTTTCCCCGAGCAGATGCGCGGTGTGGACGCCCAGACCCTGTACCGGGCCGTGAACGTGGCGCAGCCGTCCCTGATCCGCACGGAGGCGGACGAACTGACCTACCCGCTGCATATCATGATCCGCTACGAACTGGAAAAGCGGCTCATCGCCGGGGATATGCGGGTGGCGGAGCTGCCCGAGGCCTGGAATGCCATGTACAGGGAATACCTGGGCGTGGAGGTCCCCAACGACCGGCAGGGCGTATTGCAGGATAGCCACTGGAGCGGCGGCTCCTTCGGGTACTTCCCCAGCTATGCCCTGGGCAGCGCCTATGGGGCGCAGATGCTGGAGCGCATGGAGCGGGAGATAGACGTATGGGGCCCGGTGGAGCGCGGGGACTTGCGCCCCGTTACCGCCTGGCTGGGAGAAAAACTCCACCGCTACGGCAAGCTGCTGACCCCTGCCCAGGCCCTGGAGAGCGTCTGCGGCGCGCCCTTTGATCCCGAATGCTATGTAAACTATCTGACCCGGAAATATACGGCGCTGTATAACCTGTAACGAGAGCCGAGGGAGGGAGCGCAATGACCCTGCAGGAGATGGTGGACGAGAGCCGGCGCATTGTTTTCTTTGGGGGCGCGGGCGTCTCCACGGAAAGCGGCATTCCCGACTTTCGCAGCGTGGACGGGCTGTATCACCAGCAGTATGATACGCCGCCGGAAACGATCCTCAGCCACAGCTTTTTTCTGACCCATCCCGAGGAATTTTACCGTTTTTACCGGGCAAAAATGCTCCCCCTGGATGCCCAGCCCAATGCCGCGCACCTGAAATTGGCGGAACTTGAGCAAGCGGGACGGCTGAGCGCAGTGATCACCCAGAACATTGACGGATTGCACCAAAAGGCCGGCAGCCGGACAGTGCTGGAGCTGCATGGGAGCATTTGGCGCAACCACTGTATGCGCTGTGGAAAGTTTTATCCTCCCCAGGCGATTGCGGAGGATACCCGCCCGGTTCCCCTGTGTACCTGTGGCGGATGGATCAAGCCCGACGTGGTCCTCTACGAGGAAGGGCTGGAGGAGGACGTGCTTGCCGCGGCCGTGGGTTACCTTCGCCGGGCGGACATGCTGATCGTGGCCGGAACCAGCCTGACGGTATACCCCGCCGCTGGCCTGGTGCGGTATTTCCGGGGGAAAAACCTGGTGCTCATCAACCGGGACGCCACGCCCATGGATTCCCTGGCGCGGCTGGTGATCCGCGAAAAGGTGGGGGAGGTACTTGCACGGATACAGGTACACCCCCTGCCCGATACATCCGACGCATCCCAGTGAATTAGGAAAGGAGCTGCCCCTATGCAAACCCTGGAGCGCCTGTTTTCCACCACCCAGAAGGAGCGCATGCTGGCGGCAATTCCACAGCGGGTTTCCTGCCGGGCGTTTTCTGCCGAGCCCTCCCCTGCGGATTGGGCGGCACTGGCTTACGCCGCCAGCCGGTACACCCTGCCCGGGGCGCGGCTGATCCTGATGAACTGCCCGGAGGAGCTGTTCACCGGCACGCTGCTGAACATGGGGCGCGTCACGGGCTGCCGGGCCGTTGCCGTGGTGGCCGCTTCCTCCACGGTGGAAAACAGCCGCATCTATGCCGGCATCACCGGGGAAGCGCTGACCCTGGAGGCAGTCTCCATGGGTCTGGGAGCCTGCTGGATCAGCGGAACCTACCGGAAAAAGCTGCTGCGGGCGCCCTTGGCGGATCATGAAGCGGTCCTGGCCGTTATCGCCCTGGGGGTTCCGGAGCAACCGCCGGCCCTGCGGGTGCAGCGCAGGCGGAAACCCCTGGAGAAGCTGTGCAAGGGTGAACTGTCCCTGTGGCCCGCAGAATTGCGTCAGGTGGCGGCCTGCGTGCGGGAGGCGCCCTCCGCCATGAATCTGCAACCCTGGACCATGTCCTTTACGGCCAGCCGCTTTGAGATCGACAGCGGCGACCGTTCCGCCCTGGACCTGGGTATTGCCCTGTGCCATGCGGAGGCCGCGCTCAAAACACCCCATCATTGGTACTTTGCCCAGAATCGCCGGGACCTGGCCGCCTGGGCAGAAGTCTAAACAACCCAATGGCGCATTGCGGGGAGAAAGACGGCGAAGCTGTTTTTCCTTTCCCGCTTTGGGACAGGGTTGCAGGCTCCTGGAGTACAGCATGCGAACTTTCAGGCACGGCGCGGATGTTGGGAACATCCGCGCCGTTTGCCTGTGGAGAGGCTGTATGTACTTTTCAAACAGGCGGATTACGGTGTGCAAGGAGTCAGAAGCCATGAATTGATACGTACAAATTCCGCGTACCCCGTTGCCAAACCTGGCATTTTATCGTAGAATAAAGTGACGGTATGTAAGGAGGTTGCTGTGGAAAAGCTTGCAGCCTTAAAGATGTATTTTGGCCATGACGCTTTCCGGCCGGGGCAGGAACCGCTGATTGATGCGCTGCTGCAAGGGCGGGACGCCCTGGGCGTCATGCCCACCGGCGCGGGAAAGTCCATGTGCTATCAAATTCCGGCACTGATGCTGGAGGGCACGGCGCTGGTGGTTTCTCCGCTGATTTCCCTGATGAAGGATCAGGTGGCCGCGCTGATTGCCAATGGCGTCCGGGCGGCCTACCTGAACAGCTCGTTAACGCCGGGGCAGATGGAGCGCGCCCTGGAAAATGCGCGCCAGGGGCTGTATAAAATCATTTATGTGGCCCCGGAGCGGCTGGATACGGCAGGATTTCTGCGCTTTGCCCAGCAGACGAAAATTTCCCTCATCGCCGTGGACGAGGCGCACTGCGTCAGCCAATGGGGCCAGGATTTCCGTCCCAACTATCTGAAGATTGCCGACTTTGTGGCGTCCCTGCCCACGCGGCCGCCGGTGGGCGCGTTCACGGCCACGGCGACGCTTCGGGTGCGGGAGGATATTCATCGCCTGCTTCGGCTGGAAAACCCGCAGGTGTCGGTGACGGGCTTTGACCGGCCGAACCTGTATTTTGAGGTGCTCCGCCCGAAAAAACGCTTCCAAACCCTGGTGGAACTGCTGCGGGAGCGCCCCTTCGACAGCGGGGTGATTTATTGCTCCACCCGAAAAAATGTGGAGGACGTTTGCGAAAAGCTGGTGGCGGCAGGGTTTGCCGCCGCGCGCTACCATGCGGGATTGACCGATGAGGAGCGCCAGCGCAATCAGGAGGACTTCCAGTACGACCGTGCACGGATCATGGTGGCCACCAATGCCTTTGGCATGGGTATTGATAAGTCCAACGTGCGCTACGTCATTCATTACAACATGCCCAAGTCCATGGAGGCCTATTATCAGGAGGCGGGACGCGCCGGCCGGGACGGCGAGGACGCGGAATGCATCCTGCTGTACAACGGTCAGGACATCGTCACTGCCAAGTATCTCATCAACAATGGCGAGCCCAACCCGGATCTCACACCCCAGCAGCAGGCAGCCATCCGCTCCCAGGACATGCGCCGCCTGCAACAGATGATTCACTACGCCACCGATGGCGGATGCCTGCGCGGCGCGATTCTGCGCTACTTTGGCGAACAGGCGCCCGCGCGTTGCGATAACTGTTCCGGCTGTCTGGGTAAACGCTATGCCCAGGCGGAGGAAGCCGGATTGCCTGCCTCAGCCAGGCATCATGATTTGGACACGGCCAAACCCCTGGGCGTGCCGGAGATTAAGCTCCCACCGCCCAAAAAGAAAAAGCCCGCCGCCGCTCAGGCGGAGGAGCAGGGAGACGATCTGTTCAGCGCTTTGCGTGCCTGCCGTACACGGCTGGCTGCGGAGCGCCGGGTGCCTGCCTATATTATCCTGGCGGATAGTGCCCTGCGGGATATGGCGCGGCTTCAACCCACCAGCCTGAACGAGATGCTGGGGGTAAAGGGCATGGGCGTGATGAAGGCATCCCAGTACGGGGACGCGTTTCTTCAAACGTTGCGGGCCTGGAAGGCGCAACATCCCGCCGCGCCGCGGCCCGGCATGGTACAGACCACCGCCATGCGCCGGGAGGCCTACCGGGATGCGCTGATGCAGGGACTCACGCCGGAACATCCCTGGAGCCGGGAGGAGGACGAGCGCCTCCGCCGGGGCTACCTGGCCGGGGTAACGGTGAAGCAGCTCTGCGCCATCCATCAGCGGAAGGAAGACGATATCCGCGCCCGGCTCAGATCCCTGGGTCTGGCGATATAAAATCACATCTGAAAACAGGAGGCGGAAACCTATGCAAAAGGCAAAGTTGATACTTGACCGGGATTATCAGATCGGCCAGGTGGACCCGCGTATCTACGGCTCCTTCCTGGAGCATTTGGGACGCGCCATCTATACCGGTATCTATGAGCCCGGCCACTCCACCGCGGACGAGGAGGGCTTCCGGCAGGACACCCTGCAGCTGGTCAAGCAGCTGCATGTACCGCTGGTGCGCTGGCCCGGGGGCAATTTCGTTTCCGGCTACCGCTGGGAGGATGGCATCGGCGCGCCTGCGTCCCGCCCCCGCCGCCCGGAAATGGCATGGTTCTCCACCGAGAGCAATCAGGTGGGCGTGCATGAGTTTGTTTCCTGGGCCAAGAAAGCGGGAACGGACGTGATGATGGCGGTGAACCTGGGCACCCGCGGCCCTGACGAGGCCCGGGACCTGGTGGAATACTGCAACCTGGATACCAATACGTACTTCGCCAACCTGCGGCGCAAAAACGGCGCCAAGGAGCCCTTTGGCGTGAAGCTGTGGTGCCTGGGCAATGAAATGGACGGCCCCTGGCAGATTGGCCACAAAACGGCCCAGGAGTACGCCCGCACCGCCCACGAGGCCGGCAAGGTCATGAAGTGGATTGACCCCACCATCGAGCTGGTGGCCTGCGGCTCCTCCAACCTGAACATGCCCACCTTTGGCTACTGGGAGGACACGGTGCTGGAGGAGTGCTACGATACCATTGACTACATTTCCATGCACCAGTACTACTCCAATGCCGCGGGCGATACCCCGGAATTCCTGGCCCGCAGCCTGCACATGGATCAGTTCATCAAGGGCGTGGTGGCCATTTGCGACGCTGCCCAGGCCCGCAAGCACAGCAAGAAGCAGATCAACATCTCCTTTGACGAGTGGAACGTGTGGTATCACTCCCACGGCCATGACCAGGCCTATTACGATAGCCGGGTGTGGCACGAGGCGCCTCCGCTGCTGGAGGATATCTACACCTTCGAGGACGCCTTGCTGGTGGGCAGCATGCTCATTACCCTGCTCAAGCATGCGGACCGGGTGAAGGTGGCCTGCCTGGCGCAGCTGGTGAATGTCATCGCGCCCATCATGACCCGTCCTGGCGGCGGCGCCTGGTGCAATACCATCTACTGGCCCTATATGCATGCCAGCCTGTATGGCCGCGGCACGGCCCTGCAGCCCCTGGTGCAAAGCCCCACCTTTGCCACCAAGGAATACGACGCGGTGCCCATGCTGGACTCCGTGGCCATCCTGAATCCCGATGGCGGCGTGACCGTATTCGCGGTGAACCGGGACGAAAAGGAAGATTTGGCGCTCAATCTGGATCTGCGTGCCTTCCCCACCCTCAAGCCCAAGGAGCACCTGCTGCTGCACCACGACGATATGCATGCCGTCAATACCGAGGACAATCCCAACAACGTGTCCCCTGTGACCATGCCCCTGCGCGGTGACGAGGTGGAGATCCGCCTACCCGCCCGCAGCTGGAACGTCATTCGCCTGGGCTGAGCGCCTACCCGAGCACCATGGAAAGACACGGCGGCAGGGAGATGCCTGGCCGCCGTGGCATACAACAAAAAAACCGGCAACGCATTCGTTGCCGGTTTTTTTGAAAAGTGCTTATCCCTCAATACCACGTAAAATGGCTTCCATGGTAACGGCCTTGCTTTCGCCGCCCAGGAAACCTCCCAGATCAAAGGGGAGCTTCCCCTTTTGATAGCATAGCTCCAGCAGGGCGGACAGACGGGGGGAGGTGGGGAACACGCCGCCCTCGTCGGGGGTATGGGCCGCGCCGCGCACCAGCTGCAATTCATGCTCCGGCAGGGTGCGTATCCAGCCCGCAGACAGGTACATACCCGTGCACACTGCCACCTCCGCCTTGGCGGAGTGAACGGAGCAGGGGACAGGTTGACCGCTGCGAAGGCAATCCAGGAAAATCTGCAATTCTTCACGGGGCGGGCAGGCGCAATCTCCGTAGTCGATGATGCCATCCTCCGAATGCACGATCAGGCGGGGCTCCTGGCTCCAGTCGCCTTCGGCATAGCCGTGCTCCCACACATAGCGATAGCGGTGCGTATCCCGGCCGGCCCAGTTGTGGGTGGCGGCCATCAGTACGGACGGGCATTGCGCAGTGCGTACACTGACAACAGCCGTGTCATAGGACTGAATGGCATGAGCGCGGCACCACTCGCCACGGACGGTTTCCACATCGGCGGCGCTATCCAGTCCATCGTCACCCAGCAAATACAGCAGGGACTGGAGGGAGTGACTGGCCTCGTTATGGAGCACGCCATCCATAATGCAGCGGCCTTCCTCGTCATAAAAGCGGCCAGCCCAACGGCTGCGCTGGTAGTACAGGTCGCTGCGCCCCGTGAGGGACAGCGCGCGCATGGAGATGGGCTTGCCATAGCGTCCCTGCAGTACATCCTGCTTCAGGGAACGCAAGGCCTTGGAATAGCAGTGCTGATAGGCCACAGCCAACTGAAGGCCCTTTTCCATGGAGAGCTTTTCCAGCGTCAGGGCTTGCACGTAATCCGATGCCAGGGGTTTCTCGCACAAAACATGGCAGCCGTGGGACAAGGCCTCATAACATTGCTCAAAATGATGCTGTAAGGGCGAAGCAAGCACAACGGCGTCCGCCTGCATCCCCATCTCTTGAAAGGCCTCACTCAGGCTGGAAGCCAGGGGTATTTTTGCCTGTTGCAGCTGTTGCATCAATTCGACGCTGGCATCCTGCCTGGGCTGTACCACGCCAACCAGCTGGGCGTCCAACCCCTCGGACTGGTCGCGCAGGGCGTGCAGATAGCCTGCCCCGCGTTCGCCCACGCCAACCAGTATGACACGCATCATCACTTCATCAACCCTTTCTGCCGATTTTTTGACCCGATCCATCGGAGTTTTGGGAAGTATGTCACAATTTTCTCATAATGTAAGCATACCATTCCCGGACAAAGAACGCAAGTATATTTTTCCATTCTTGGGATGGCGTGTTATAGACTTTTACGTTGGTAAAGTGATCCCCTCAGGATGGCATACGCCGTTTTTTTGCCTGGTATGCCGGGAAAGCGCAAATAAAAAAAGACGCCCCATTGGGCGCGGCAGACTGCCAAAAAACTGCGGAAGCTGTCGGAGGGGTCGCCGTTCCCCGGATCTTCATTCGTACAAGACAGCTTTGCCGGCTGCGGCGCGCTATTGGACGCGGGAAGGCGGCACCTACGCTACCAACGGGGCGGCGTAGCCGGGCAGCGCAGGCGAACCTTGGCACAGCGGGCCTGCACATAGCACCCGCACAGGGAACAGGTGGCGATGCGCAGATGCGGGCAAGTACGGCACAGGGCCAGGCGCCGGGCCATGACCGTTTCATCGGCGCGCTCCTGGTCGGGCAGATCCGCCACATAGGCCTCCAGATAGGCTTCCAGCTGGGCAGGCGTGGGAAAAACGGTTTCGCATAAACGGCAATAGGCCATGGCAGCATACCTCCATGGCAGCATCTTACCATGTCCCAAACGAATGCGCAAGGCTTAACCATTGGCGCTGCTCCAGCCGTCCTCGGTTGCCTCCTCAATATCCGCGCCCAGTTCCCGCAGCATGCCGGGCAGGTTTTCATACCCCCGGGCAATATGACCGTGGGGGTCGGAGAGCAGCGTTTCCCCTTGGGCCAACAGGCCTGCCAGCATCAACGCCGCCCCTCCACGTAAATCGGTGCTGGTCACGGCGGCGCCTTGCAGCGGATAGCCGCCCTCCACCAGGGCGATGCGGTCCTCAATGCGGATTCTGGCGCCCAGCCGTGCCAACTCCCGGGCATGCATGAAACGGTTTTCAAATATGGTTTCGCAAAATACCGACGCCCCACGGCTGCACAGGGCCAGCGCCATCATGGGGGCTTGCATATCCGTGGGAAAACCCGGATAGGTCAGCGTGCGCACTTGTATGGGGTTTTTGGCCCGGCCGGAGATGCGCAGACCCGCCTGGCTTTCCCGGAAATCCATGCCGGCCTCCCGCAGCTTGTACAGTACGGCCCGCATGTGATCCGGGCGGATGTTGCGCAGAAATACGCTGCCCTGGGTCATGCCCACCGCGCAGCAGAGAGTCCCCGCCTCAATACGGTCGGGAATGGGCCGGTAAACGCAACCGTGCAGCTCCCGCACCCCCTCGATGTAAAGGGTGCTGGTGCCGCAGCCACGTATTTTTGCGCCCATGCGGGAAAGCAGCGCGCACAGATCCACGATCTCCGGTTCCTTGGCCGCATTTTCGATACGGGTAACGCCCTGGGCCAGCACGGCGGCCAACAGGATGTTTTCCGTGGCGCCCACGCTGGGAAAATCCAGGTATACACTGCCCCCGCGCAGCGTTCCCTGGAGCGTGACGGAACCGGGGGTCAGGGTGGATTCCGCGCCCAGGGCCTGCATACCCTTTAAGTGCAGGTCGATGGGACGCTGCCCAATGGCGCAGCCGCCGGGCAGCCCTACCCGGGCGTAGCCCGTGCGGGCCAGGAGCGGGCCCATGACCAGTACCGAGGCCCGCATGCGGCTGAGCAGATCCTCTTCCACCGGGGAGACCGGCTCCGGGGTAAACAGGGTCAGCACATCCCCTTCCCGGCAAATCTGCGCGCCGCAGTCCTGCAAAATGGCCCAGAGGGTATCCACGTCCGTCAGATGGGGCACGCCTTCGATCCGTAGCGGTTCCCGGGTCAAAAGCCCCGCGCACAATATGGGCAGCACCGCGTTTTTCGCGGTGTGTATCTCCAGCTCGCCCCGCAGCCGCTCCGCGTGGCGTATCCGATAAAGAGCCATGGCGCACCTCCTGCCATGCAGTATGCGCCGCAAAGGCAGGATTCATGCGGATATTGCGAAAGATTCAGCGCGTTAAAATAGGGGCGGAAGCCACTTTCCCGCGAAAGACATTCGGCCGGGAGACCATCTGAAATGGTCAGGAATGAAATTTGCAAGCAAAGTCAACGCCCCGACCCGCTGGACACGAAGGCAAGCCGGAGACACTGCGATCCCTCCCCGGCGTTTGTTTCACAGTGTGAGATTGCAGCCTTTTTCCCACGCCGACAAAGACTGCCTCTTGCATAGCATCAAAAAATGTGTTATACTGCATAAAGTCAAAGAAAGTCAGTCTTTGACGGGGAAGAAATGAGGCGATACCATGCGATTAAGCGATACCATTGAGAGTTTTATCAAGCAGCTGCTGTCTCAGGACGAGACGGAGGTGGAGCTGAAGCGGAACGAGCTGGCGGAATATTTTGGCTGCGCACCTTCGCAGATCAATTATGTGCTGGCCACACGCTTTACCCCCGACCACGGGTATGTCATTGAGAGCCGGCGCGGCGGAGGCGGATACATCCGCATTGTGCGGGTGGTCCAGTCCACGGGCCAGCACCTGCTGTATCTGATACATGAGCGCATCGGTGAGACCATCAGTGAAACGGAGGCGGCGCATATCATTGGTCAACTGGCAGAGCGCAAGCTGATTACCGCCCAGGAAGCGGACATCATGCGCGCGGCGGTTTCGACCCAGGCGGTATCCGTACCGGTGCCTGACACACTGAAGGATGCGGTGCGCGCCCGTACCCTGAAGAGCATGCTCATTGCCATTGCCAGGCAAAACCGCACGCCCTGAGCGCCAAAAGCGCCGCGCCGCCATAGCATGAAAGGAGAGCGTCTGCTCGACCGCCCCCCTGGGGCGACGTATGGAAGGAGAAACCTATGCTTTGTGAAGAATGTAAGGTCAACGAGGCCTCGTACACCATTTCGGTCATGGTGGGCGGAGAAATTACCACCCGCCATCTGTGCGGGGACTGCATGGCCAAAATGAATATGGACATTGCCAGCGGGAATATCAAGAGCCTGCTGTCCACGATATTATCCGCCATCACGGGGGATACTGCCCCTGTGAGCGCCGGGGAGCAGGTGGTTTGCCCACGCTGCCACCTGACGCTGAGCGAGTTTACCCGCACCGGTCACCTGGGCTGCCCCAAGTGCTATGAGGCTTTCCGGGAGCAGCTGCAACCCATGCTGCTGCAAATCCATGGCCGTGTGCAGCACGCGGGCCGGCGGCCCCTGGCCACCGCCGAGGATCAGCGCAAGCGTACCGCGGCGGAAACGCTCCAGCGGCAAATGGAGCAGGCCGTGGCGCTGGAGGACTTTGAGACGGCGGCACAGCTGCGGGATCAGCTGCGGGCACTGTCTGCCAACGGGGAGGAAAAAGCATGAACGAATTGGATGTGGTGCTTTCTTCCCGGGTACGCCTGGCCAGAAATTACGAAGATTTGCCCTTTGACCTGGGGGAGAAGCCGGACAGCGCCGCCATGTGTGTGGCGCGGACGGTGCAGGCCCTGCGCCTGGAGGAAAACGCTCCCGTGTATGACCTGGTCCGCCTGCGGGATTTAACGCCGCTGCAGCGGCAGGGCCTGGCGGAGAGCCGGAAAATCAGCCGGGATCTGATGACCCATGCCGCGGCGGCCGCTGTGCTTCTGCGGGAGGAGGAATCCCTCTCCATCATGATGAATGAGGAGGATCACCTGCGCATACAGGCGGTGAGCGAGGGATTGAACCTGGCGGATGCGGCGGAAAAATGCTTCCGGGTGGACGATAGCCTTTCCCGGCACGTGACCTTTGCCTTTGACAATCAGCTGGGCTACCTGACTGCATGCCCCACCAATACGGGCACGGGTATGCGGGCCAGCCTGCTGATGCATCTGCCCATGCTGACCCTTTGCAAGCAAATGGGCAACGTGGGGCAGATCGTGGCCAAGGTGGGATTGACCATCCACGGGGTCTACGGAGAGGGCTCGGAGGCGCTGGGGAACCTGTACCAGGTCTCCAACCAGGTGACGCTGGGCCGCACGGAGCAGGAGCTCATCAGCGCGGTGACGGCGGTTGGCCACCAGCTCATCGACATGGAGCGCACCCTGCGGGACAAGGCGCTGGCCGGCGGTAGAATCAACCTGGAGGATGCTGTCTACCGGGCTTGGGGCCTGATGACCCATGCCCGGCTGATGCCCAAAAAAGAATTTTTTGCCCATTGGTCCAACCTGCGCCTGGGGGCGGCCACCAAGCTGCTGGCCATACCCCTGGAACGGGTGGATGCGCTGCTGACGGATTGCCAGGATGCGCATCTGTGCGCCTGGGAGGAAGCCGCCCTGGAGGGTACGGCACTGGATCAGGCGCGGGCCAAGCGCGCCCGGATGATGCTGGCGGGTTAAAACCCCGCCCATTCGGGCAGGATGATTTGCGTATGATGAGGAGGT
>USCR01000005.1 GCA_900553295.1 uncultured Eubacteriales bacterium
AAGCCGTCTTCATGGGGCACAACGGAAGTCACGTCTTCATCAAAGTCCCAGATGGTCGTCTGCGATGGATCAGCCAAGGACAAACGTGGAAACAGCCCGAGCAATATCAGGCAGAGAAACGGCAATATCTTGCGTAATCTCATGATGACCTCCTGCTTATGGAACGGCTAGTTCCTTTGCTTGGGTATGCAAATCCTCTGCGTTTTTGCTTTTCGTTGCTTCTGCGGGCTGGAAAATCACTTCCCGAACTGCTTCCGGCAGAAGCGCCTGCGCCGGCGTGTGGAGATCCAGCCATGCGCCGGCTTTTTCTTTGGAGAAAATCACCGGCATGCGGTCGTGAATAAAGCGTATCTCCGCTGCAGGGGCTTGGGTTAGAATGGAAAACTCCCCCCGGCCGTCGACGACGCGGTAAATGCCTGCCATGTACATCAGCCCGTTCTGCCGGGGACGGATGGCATACTTTACCTTGCCGGTGGCTTTGCGCTCCCATTCAAAATAGTTGCTGGCGGGGATCAGGCAACGGCGCTGACACATGCCGTCCCGAAAAAGCGCCCGATCCGCTGCGGTTTCGCTGCGGGCGTTGATTACACGCTTGCCATTGGGAAGCAAATACCCCCAGCGCATGGCAAAGGGCGTGGGACGCATGCTGCGGCTGTTGGCAATGACGGGTACCGTATCCGATGGGAAAATTTCTCCTGTTTTCACCGTCTCGCCCCGGCGCTGCAGGATGGCGATGATCTCCTCCCAGTCCTCTTCCTCCTCATCGGGGGCAATGTAATATCTGCCGCACATTTTCTCCGCACTCCTTTCTGGGGAAATTCTCATTCTTCCGGTCGCTTGAACAGTGGCAGGAATGCCGCCCGGAGGGCTTCCCGGTATGCGCTGTCCATGGATGTTATGCCCTCGGCGGTGTCCAGAATGGCGTCCACCATTTGTTCCGGCGTGATGCCCTTGGGGCGAATACGTCCGCCATGGTTCTGCACTTGCTGTACCAATTTGACCACTGCCGTGGATGTCAGTTTTTGAAATTGCATCATGTAGGAACGTGCGCCTTTTTTCAAATCGGCTACCAGTTCCAGAAAGGTTGCCTCCATGGCGCTGGTGTCCGTATAGAGTGGATGCTTCAAGGATTCCATATCCTGCGCCGCCTGTATGGCCGCCTTTTGCAGGGCGGGGGATTTCTTATCAGCTGCCCCAGCTTTGACAGCATGGCATTCATGCCCGCAAGGCTGGCCGCGATGGTGGCATCCTTGAACTGGGTGATCTGGTTTACCAGTTTTG
This sequence comes from uncultured Eubacteriales bacterium, assembly GCA_900553295.1. Taxonomy (GTDB): domain Bacteria; phylum Bacillota; class Clostridia; order Christensenellales; family Aristaeellaceae; genus Egerieenecus; species Egerieenecus merdigallinarum. The sequence goes on from USCR01000005.1 coordinate 1,282, forward strand.
CGAAAAGGGGATGCTCCAGCAGTTGGGAAACCGTTTCGGTGTTGAGCTCTCCGGAGCACAGCTTTTCCGCGGCGCCAGCGGACAGCCCCAGGGCCTCGATGTCATAATTCGTGCGATAGGGGATATCCGTCAGGCACAGCAGAAAGTCCGTGGAGACGTGCAAGATGTTCGCGGTGCCCACCAGGCTTTCGCAGGAGAGCTTGTTGGTCTGTCCGCTCATGAAGCGGTTGAAGGCGCTTTCTGAAATGCCAATGGCCTCTGCCAACGCCGCTTGCGTCATGTTGCGCTCACGCAGTAAATCCCTGATTCTGTCCCGGGGATTACCGGGGTTTCCGGGTAAATACGTATGCATTTGGTCAGCCTCCCCACGCTATCTACTTACCATTATTTTCCGCACGGCGGGAAAAATCCTGCGCAGCATCTTGCATTTTTGCAAGTGAAAAGCCATTTTTCCCCACGGAGACGCAAATCCGCCGGTTTGCCCGTAACATCCCGAGAATTCATCTATAATCATCTCCGAAGCGCGCGCATCAAAGAATCATTATCGGAGAGGAGCTAGGCCATGTATCGAAACAACCGGTATCCCTGTCATCTACCGTTTTCTCCAGAACGTCCAGCCTGGGGAAAAGGAATAATTCATTCCCAAATTGTGGAAGCTAGCAACTGGAAAGGGGAGTGAAGCATTCCTTGGAAATGCGCGTCCATGACGATAAAAAGCTGGTGGAGGTCTGGCTGACCAAAGCGGAGAAGGATGACCCGCAGGTTCAGGCAGAGCTGATCACCCTCTACGCACAATACAAGTCCAGAAAATATATGGTTGCCGTGTTCCAGTCCGGGGAGCAGCCGCTGTATCCCACCATCCGCGACCTGCTGATGTATAACCGCCGGCGCTCGGCGGAAGCAGCGGTACAGCGGGCCAAACAGCCCCGTACCCAGACGCTGGAGCGGTAAAATTCCACCCGGCTGATGCTGCAGCACAGTCCCACCGGCGGAGGTTCGCATTTTCTGCGAGCCTCCGTTTTTTCATACCGATACGGTCATACATAAGCGCCTTTTGGCGCACAGCCGCAGGACAGGTTCTGCGATTTTTTTACAGGGATTGGGGTGTCACCTCAACAAGAATGCACAGTGTGGCTATCACTGTGCATTGCTTGCTGGTACAATGCGTATGTCAGCAGTGTACCGGTACATCTGCTGACCATGTACGGACGGGGTTGAGAAAAGGGAACACCTGCCTTAACATGACTGAAAGTGGCACAATTGCTTGCCAAAATAGTTTTCCCTGTAGCAGTTTAACGCGGATGCTATTCAAAAAAGATGCATGCTGCAATATTCCTTATTTGCTATTCGTTGTATTTAAGGAATTCCCAATTTAGAAGGAGGCGAACCCTGTGAAAAAAATTGCTCGGTTTTTGGTGCCTGTTTGCTTTGCCATCGTTCTTTTGATGGACAGTTGTATCTCAAATATGGCACAGGCACAAATCGTCAAACCCCAGGGAGAAGTGAATGGTTCCATCACAATGGAAGATGCCATAAGCAGTGCTAACGCTGCTGCTTCTAATGAGGGATATGATTTCTCGCAGCTTCCACTACGAGAGACCAAAGCAAATTTGGTATATAACGAAGAAAACAATACGTATGAATGGGTTGTCAGCTATATCGTGGAAAATGAAGCAGATCCCTATTTGCTGACCACCATAGATGCACTTACAGGAACAGTCCTTTCCATCGCTAAAACAAATTACTTTGAGCTATACGATCAGTGGGAACTTCAGCGGCAGTTACCGCATGACCTTTGGTCAATGGAGGACCTGGTGTTTTTTGACGCGCTTTATCGACGGTCTGATTTGCTTCCAAGATATACGCTTCCAACAGAGAACGATCTATCGAAAGAAACGGCTATTCAAGTCTCTCGGGAGGCGCTATTCAACAAGTTCGATCTTTCAAATGCTTCTTTGGACAAATATGAATGCTCAGCCACTCTTATGCAAGATATTGGCAATCAACGAAAATGGTATGTATGCTTTGTAACCATAGAAAAGCCTACCCAAGCAAATGTACAGTATCAAGTAACATTAGATGCCCAGACCAGTGAAGTAATTTTCTGTACAGAAAACTAATAAATGTATAACATAATCCTAATTTGATATTAATAAAAAAGTTTAGTAGTTGTTGCACGTAATTATCATTTAGAAAAATTTTTCTTCATAAGATCAACGGGAACTGTTGAGAAAGAGACTACAAAAAATGAGATAGGCTGCTCTGAAAGGTGTTGCCTATCTCATTTTTTATTGCAGGTCTACTTTGCTATGCCTGTTTTCGAGCATCCGATTTTTGTTTTGGGGCTCAACAATTGTTAGTAAGTTTGCTCATAGAGACTCCAACTGAACCATCCGAGCAAGGCGCTGCAACAGTTGCAGCATCTCCTGCGTGCTGAGGATGCCTTCTACATATTGATTGGTATAGGTACTAATGGGGTCGGTCACCGATGCAAAAAACGTTGCTTCCCCGCTTACGTGAAAGAATGGCCGGTAGCTTTCCATCCGCTCAATATCCTTGGGGGAAACATACCATCGAAGCTGCTCCAAAAAGCCAAGGGAGGAATTGATGTCCTTGATTTTCAACTGCGCGTCCTTTAAGGCTTGCGGCTCCAAAAAGTCTAGGGAAGCTATCAGCCGGTTCCGCTCTTCTTCATAGGCTGCGTATTCAGCCGCGTATTCCGGCCTTTCCACAGGGGCAATGGGCGTGTCGGACAAAAGCATGCTGGTTTCAGCCTTTGTATAGATCCTGGCCGATTCCAGGCGAGCCACTGCTTTTTCCATATCCAGATAGGAGCTGACGGTTTCCAGGTAGGCTAATGCCGCTTCCTGGTGCTCGCTGTAGGGATTGATCAGATATACCTGGAGCTGAATGTCATACATAGGCTCAAGCCCCTCCGACAACACCAGCGGCAGCGGAATCCATCCATTACTTACCGAGAGCATATCGCCCATATCCTGCTGGCTCAGCAGCGGAAGTTCCAGCTCTCCATTCACCATCCGTGGGGCAGCCAGCGGAGTGCTGTCCACAAAGTATTGGTCGATCTGTGCCAACAATTCCGGGAAATCATGGCTGATAAAGTCCGGTGCCACGTGGTCTTTTTCGCATTGCTTGATATACATATTCAGTAGCAGGGTAAAGGCGCTGTGGCGCAGCGAGCGCTGCGTATCCCAAACTACTCTGCCCAGGTCTTGGGATTTTTCATATTGTGCCGCGAGCCACGGAAGAAATTCGGAAAAAGTACGCGGCAAATCTTCCTCCGTCATGCCGAACTCTTCCATGGTTTTGGTGTTAATGCAAAGCATGTGTGCGGTGGCAGTTTTGGGGAATGCCGCATAATGTCCGTCCTGCTTGAGCAGCGCGGTAAGATTCGGGTCCATGGCATTCATGGCGGAAACCAGCGTGCTACTAGCGTCCAGGGGAACATAGTACCCCTTTTGCATGAGCACCGACAAACAGCCGGTGGATACATCAATCCAATAGATATCGTAGGCGTTATTCTGCGTAATCATGTCCTGCATAAGTTTTTCCGCGTCAAAGTACATACTCGTAGGAAGTGACAGAACCCGGACGTCATGATTCGCTTCAAAGTCTTGCAGGATCTGCTTTTCTTCAAGACTTGCGATGGTCAGGAGCGGCAGGGACGTATCCGGCTGCTCCACCACAAACAGGCTGCTGTAATCTCCCAGCACATAGCGGTCGCCAGCTACACATGAAGGAAACCAGGCTGCTTGACCGGAAAGAGGTGAGCGGTCGTAGGCTTGTATCCCAGTGCTTTCCATGTACTGATAAACTTGCAGTGAGTCAGCCAGATAAAGACAAGCGCCGTCCTCCGAGACAGCCAGGCAGCATGCTGGCAGCTCCAGCTGCGCAAGGATGGTTTGCTCGCCGGTGGCCAGATTTACCCGCCGAAGCTCACCGCTGGACAGGGAGGCATAGATGGATGCTTCATCCGCAGGAGCGATGGACACAACAGAGGGAACAGCCACTTCTCTGATTTCTCCACGTTCACTGTCGCCATAAAGCAGCACACTTCTTTCAGCGCTTGTCCAGAGCAGCGCCGCCCAGGAAGTATACGTAAGGGGCGCAAATGCCGCAAGATCCACATAGCGCTGTTCATCCTGGCTGATGAAAAAGGCTTCGCAGTTCAGCGGCGCGCCGCAGGGATTGCATGCTTGCATTTCCTGCTCCATGCAGTACAGGGATAACGCTTGCTCCTCGTAGGAGAGCACATAGAGCAGCCCATCCCGGTACGCAATGCGGCTATTGGGGCAAAGATCGGAATAGACCAAGGTGGATTCCCCATAAGACGCCTCCGCCAGGGAAACGCGGTAAAGCGCTCCATTCGTAAGCACCCAGAGCAGGTCTCCCGAGGCCGCAACACTGACCGGCCGTGCAAGCTCACCAGATATGCCGTTCAAATTCAGCGACTGCGGAGACGCAAAAGCTGTACCCATAAAGAGAAAGGTAACGCAGCATATCAGAGCAGCAATGCGTAGTTTTTTCCAGAGTACTTTCATGATTGACCCTCCTGAAAATGTACCTGTGGTGTTCACATCAGCGGCTGATTTCGTGTCAGATCAAAATGCGGTTATGCTCCAGCGGCAAGTATGGACGTATACTGGCTGATCATATTTTATCAGACAAATAGCGAATAAGTCAAGGAATGCTGAGCAAGGGATATCTCAGGATGCAGCAGCTTTTGTTTCACGCTTGGATGTTTTACCCGGAACACAGACTTGCATTCTTGCTTTTTCAGGTGTACAATATTATCTGTAAATAGCAAAAATGATGTCGATAAAACGGAAAACACGCGATTCCATGGCACCCGAAACCGTCTGAAAGGGGAGCGATGTACCTATGACCGAACGCTTTGACATTGCGGGCTACTGCCGTATCTCGGTGGACGATGAACTGGACCGGGATAACGTCTCCATCGAAAACCAGAAAGCCATCATCCAGGATTTTGTGAAGCAGCGCTTCCCGGATAGTACCCTCACCTTTTACGAGGACCGGGACCGCTCCGGCTACACCTTTGAGCAGCGGGAAGGCTACCAGGCTATGCGCAAGGGCCTCATTACCCATAAGTATGATATCCTGGTGGTCAAGGACTTCTCCCGTTTTTCCCGCCGCAATTCCCGCGGCCTGGTGGAACTGGAGGACCTGCGGGATGCCGGGGTGCGTATCATTTCCATCGGCGACGGCATCGACTTTCCCAACGACGATGACTGGCTGAAAATCCAGTTCCAGTTCCTGATTAACGAAATGCCCGTCACCGATACTTCAAAGAAGGTGCGCAACGTCATCAAGCGCCGCCAGCAGGACGGGCAGTGGATCTGTGCCGCGCCCTACGGATATATCGTCAATAAGCGCAAGGAATTCGAAATCGTCCCCACGGAAGCGGAGATCGTCCGCCGCATCTTCCACCTTTACAATGAGGAGGGCTGGGGTTACAAGAAGATTGCCAATGCCCTCACCGAGCAGGGTGTGCCCACCCCACGTATGTCCGAGCAGCTACGAAAGGAAGCCGGTGGCGAGGAATACAAGCGGGAGGTGAAGGCAGCCTGGGCCATCGTTACCGTGCAGGGCATCCTCGATAACGATTTTTACATCGGCACCCTCCGCCAGGGAAAGACCACCCGCGCCAAGATCAATGGCAAGGACGTGAAGCGCGACGACGGCGAGCACGTGGTCATTGAGAACCACCATCAGCCCATCATCGATTACCGTACCTTTGCCATTACCAAGGCCCTGCGGGAAAAGCGTACCCGCACCAATTACCGGGGGGTGAAGAAGTATGACAACTTCTATTCCGGCTTCCTGGTTTGCGGAGATTGCGGCAGCCCCATGTTCGCCATGAGCCGCGGCGATCTTGCGCCTGCCTATACCTGCGGCACCTATCATCGCCGTGGGACGGCCGGGTGTACCTCCCATCATATCCGCGTGGACAAGCTGGATGAACTGGTGAAAATATACGTGAAGAAGGTCATGGACTCCTCTGCCTCCATGCTGAAGCGTCTCAACGCCGATCTGGCCCGCGAAAATGATCAGGTGACCGAGACCGAGCAGTCCGCGGATCACCTGGCGGAGGTGCTGGAGGATCTGCAACAGGAGCTGAAGGCCACCAAGCGCCAGCGTATCCGGGACATCATGAAGCACCCGGAGCAGGAAGAACTTCTGGAGGCCACCTATGACGAGCTGGAGAACGACCTGCAGCGAAAAATTGAAGGACTGAACCATCAGATTGATTTGCTCAGCGACCGGCGCAATACCATCATTCAGGTGAACCGCACTGCGAAAACCGCCCTGGATGTGTTCCAGGACATCCTGGAAAAGGACAAGCTGGACCGTAACGACCTGGAACTGATGATCCGGGAGATCCGGGTGTATGAGGACCATCTGGAGATGAAGCTCCAGGCGGACATCGACGCCCTCATTCGCAGCAGCAGCCTGGAGGATACCGTAAATTTTAAGGGGGACATCGAAAACAGAAATTGCCGGCTTGTCCAGAGGGCCCGGAACCAGAAGGACAAGGTTTTCGATGTCCATGTTGTCAGTGACGGCGACCCGCTGGAGATTTACACTGACCGGGATGGCGAGGTCATTCTGAAGAAATATTCCCCCATTGGGGAGATGTCCTCGTTTGCCAAGGATTATACGGAATCCCTGTTCCGTTCTCTGGGACATATTGCGTGCATCGTGGATAGGGACCAGGTTGTGGCGGCCAGCGGTGTAAGCAAAAAGGAACTGTGGGATAAGCCCATCAGCCATGATTTGGAGGCGGCCATTGCCAATCGCCAGACGGTGGCGCTAAACCGGCAGAATGGCAGCCGTACCGTAGCGGTTACCAGCGAGGAAGATCCTTCTGGCTATACCGCGCAGGTGCTTTCTCCCATTATTGCCGATGGGGAAGCCATTGGCGCGGTGCTGCTGCTTAGCCGTGAACAAGGCGCGCGCATGGGGGATACGGAGCTGAAGGTGGCAGAAACGGCTGCGGGCATTGTGGGGCGGCAGATGGAGCAATGAACCCGCTGCTGCTGTGCCTGCTCGTGGTGGCATGGATGGCAACACCGCTGGAGCTATCCCTTGTGTTAAGCGCGGGGGAGGGAGCCACGGGCCAGGCGCGCTTAAAGGTCTGGGGCATTCCCCTGCGCTGGGTTTTCCGGACGCGCCAGGAAGGCGGCCGATTACGGCTGCTGGTACGGGGCAGGCGCATCCATACAGGGGAGCGCCAGGCGCCTCCCATTACGCCAGGGCGAGCAAAAGTATGGCTGGGCACGCTACTGCGCACGGATAAGGCCAGAAAGTGGCTTTTCAACGGCATCCATCTCATCCACTGCGAGGCTAAGATTCGTCTGGCCTTAAGCGATGCAGCCCAAACGGCGTTGCTGTCGGGGGCGTTGACCACCCTTGGCGGATGGTTGCCTGGTAAGGTGCAGCTGCACGTGATACCGGATTTCTGGAGCGGACACAGCGCTTTTGCGCTGCGTGCGGCAGTGGCCACCCGCCTGGGAACGCTGGTCATTACGGCCGCGCTGGTGCTAGCGGCATGGATCGGTGAGCGTGCCGAACATCCAAAACATAAGGAGGGAACATGATGGAGCATCCCATTGGGGAGATGATGCAAAGCACCATGGCCAGTATCAAGGACATGGTGGATGTAAATACCGTGGTGGGGGACCCGGTGGTAGCGGCTACCGGCGCGACGATCATCCCGGTGAGCAAGGTTTGCTTTGGCTATGTAACCGGTGGTGGCGACCTTCCTTGCGAGGAAAAGAACAAGCTGCATCCACCGCTGGAAAGCTCCGCCTTCCCCTTTGCGGGTGGAAGCGGCGCGGGCGTTTCCGTGCAGCCGGTGGGCTTTCTGGTGGTCTCCGGCGAGGAGGTACGCATGCTTCCCGCGCAGCCGCTGACGGTGGCGGATCGTATGGTGGAGCTGCTTCCCGGCGTGGTGGAGGACATGAAGCATATTTTCTCCAAGGATGGACGTAAGCAGAGCAGCACACCCACCTATGGGGAGGGATGAGCATGCATAAGCAAAGGATGCGGGAGGAGAACTTCCAGACGGAAGGCTCCTCCCGAGCTTTTTCCTGGAGAAAGGTACGCTGGATGGCCGCGCTGGCGGCGGCGCTGTGCGCGTTGCTTTGGCGGCCAGGAACAGCGCAGGCCCAGGAAGTGGATAGTTCCGCTGCATCGGCGATTGTTATCGACGCGCAGCATGGCACGGTGCTGCTATCCCATCAAGCGGAGATGGAGCGTCCCATGGCCTCCACCACCAAGGTGATGACTGCGCTGCTGGCCCTGGAGGAATGCGACCTGACTGAATTGGTCACTGCCGGCCATAATGCCTTTGGCGTTCCAGGCACGAGCATTTACCTGAGTGAAGGGGAGATCTTGACCATGGAGGACATGCTCTATGGCCTGATGCTTGCCAGCGGTAATGATGCTGCGGTGGCCATTGCCGAGCATATTGACGGATCTGTGGCGGCCTTCTGCGAGCGTATGACGGCTCGTGCGCGGGAGCTGGGGTGTGAGCACACGGTCTTTCTGACGCCCCATGGACTGCCCCAGGACGGGCACTATACCACCGCCCACGACCTGGCCCTGATTGCCCGGGAGGCCATGAAAAGCGAAACCTTTCGGCAGATTGTTTCCACCACCCGTGCCACCATTCCCTGGGAGGGAAGGGAGTACGACCGCATCCTGAATAACAAAAACAAGCTGCTCACCACGTACCCGGGTGCTACCGGCATTAAAACGGGTTATACCCGCGCAGCCGGCCGGTGCCTGGTTTCCAGCGCGCAGCGGGACGGCATGGAACTCATCTGCGTTGTGCTGAATTGTGCCGACTGGTTCGATGAATCTGCCCGTCTGCTGGACGCCGCATTTGCTGAATATGGCTGGTTTACCATGCTGGAAGCCGGGGAGACCGTCCGGGAAATGCAGGTGGAGGTAAGCGACGGTACCATGTTGCCCATTGTGGCGCAGGGAGAATTGGGGGGAGTAGCGTCCAAGGATAGCCTCCCCAGCCTGGAGCTGGAGCTTCCGGAGCGCCTGGAAGCACCCATCGACCGGGGAGAACCCTTGGGTATAGCACGCATGGTGGTGCAAGGTGAAACGGTGGCACAGGTTCCGCTTGTGGCGGGGGAGGCTGTGGAACGGGATGACTTTCCCCACCGAATCCGTCACTATTTCTCCCTCTGGATCACCTTCTGAGCCGGAAACTGTCTTTTCATGGCCTGATCTTTTCAAAGCGCTCTTGTGTTTTTCTGCGTTTTTTGGTATGCTTACATGGATGTGGCAAAGGCTGCGCAGGCGGCTCTTGTAACCGAAAGGGCGGAGAGGCAAGTGATAAAGGTTCGTAAATGTTCGCGGGAGGAGCTGAAAAAGCTGCCTCCCCTTTCCGATGCTTGCCTTTGTGGTGATGAAACAGTGCTTCGCATGGGCCGCAGCGGTTTCTCCCTGGGCTATGTACCCATGGAGAAGGCGCAGTGGCGCACGTTTCCGCCGGCGCTTCCGCTGCCACTGCCGGAAATGGCTTTTTTGCTGTCGGCGTCGGTTTACGGCGCCTTTCAGGAAGAACGCTTCTGTGGCCTGGCCGTGATTCGCAAGGATGAGCACGGCTGGGGGGAGATCCTCGATCTGCGCGTGGACGCTTCCTGCCGTAGGCAGGGAATTGCCACAGCGCTGCTGGCCTCCTGCGAGGGCTTTGCCCGACGGCGTTCGCTGGAGGGGTTGCGCATTACCGTAAGCGATCAGAATCCGGTAATGTGTCAGTTTCTGGAAGCAAGCGGTTTTCAGGTGCAGGGTGTGGACCGTTTTCTGTACAGCCGCTTGCCGGAGGAACGTCAAAAACCCCTTGCCCTGCGGGCATGTGCGCTGTTTTGCTATAAGATGATGGAAAGAGGTTGAACCCATGCGCTTGCAAAAGTATTTGGCCCAGAGCGGCGTAGCGTCCCGACGCGCGGCGGAAAAGCTGATTGCCGAAGGCCATGTGACGGTCAACGGGGAGAAAATCACCCAGATGGGCGTACAGGTGGAGGAAACGGACCGCGTAGCGGTGGATGGCAAGGTCGTCCATTTGGAAGAGGAAAAGCATTATCTGCTTTACTATAAACCCATCGGTGAGGTAACCACCGTACAGGACCCGGAAGGCCGCCCCACAGTGCTGGACAAGTTCCGGGACTATCCTGTTCGCCTGGTACCGGCAGGACGGCTGGACTTTGATAGCGAAGGCCTGCTGCTGCTTACCAATGATGGGGACGTGATCCAACGGGTGTTGCATCCCAGCCATGAGGTGGAAAAAAGCTATCTTACCAAGGTTAGCAATCACCTTACCCCCGAGGAGCTGCATCGCCTGAAGTCCGGTGTATTGCTGGATGGCCGTATGACCTCACCAGCACGCTTGCGCGTCATCAAGGAAGAGACCTTCTCCACCACGGTATTGGTAAGCATTCATGAGGGGCGAAACCGTCAGGTACGCCGCATGTTTGAAGCTGTGGGTCATCAAGTGGTGGCATTGAAACGGGTTCGTTTTGGTCCCCTACAGCTGGGGGATCTTCGGCGGGGCTGCTGGCGCTATCTCACGGATGAAGAAGTACAGCGGTTAAAGGAGCTATAAGCATGAGCTTTCTGTTGCGCAGTGCCCGCTATCTGGCGCAGGATGCCCTGCGCCAGTCCCTTCAGCCCGGGGCACATGTGGTGGATGCCACCATGGGTAATGGCCACGACACCTGCTTCCTGGCAGAGCTGGTGGGGGAGAGCGGACAGGTTATCGCCTTTGACCTGCAGGCGGATGCGGTGGAGAGAACGCGTCAGCTTCTGGAAAGCAAGGGACTGATGGAACGGTGCGTTCTCTACTGCCTGGGGCATGAACATATGCAGGAGGTTGTGCATGAGCCGCTGGATGCGGTGATGTTTAATTTAGGGTGGCTTCCGGGTGGCGATAAATCCATTACTACCCATTGGGAAACCACCAGGCAAGCGGTAGATGCCGCACTCCATCTGCTTCGCCCGGAGGGGCTGCTTACCCTATGCGCTTATCCTGGTCACCCCGCTGGGGATGAAGAACGCGCATGCCTAACGGCCTATTTTGCTTCCCTGCGTCCGCAGGCATTCAATGTTCTGCATCAAAAATTCCTCAATGCCGGTCCCGGTGCGCCAGAGTGCTTCCTGGTGCAAAAGCAGGCATAGATGATATGAAACAAGCCCACGGTGCCTTTGCAACCGTGGGCTTTCCCATATTCAAAAGTATCTTCCACTGCCCTCTGTAAATCTCTTGTGAAGCATACAAAAAGGGAGGCAAGCCTGAAAGGCTTGCTTCCCTTTTGCCAATCCCTGACCGGATTACACCAGCTCCAGGATCACCATTTCCGCAGCATCGCCGCGACGGGGTCCCAGCTTGTAAATGCGGGTATAGCCGCCGGAGCAATTCTTTTCCGCGTTGCGGGCCTTGTACTTGGGGCCGATTTCACGGAAGAGCTTCTCCACCACGGGATGCTTGTTGTCCTTGGTGCGCTCCTTGTAATCCTTCTTGTTCTCGTCGGCCTTCTTCTGCTCCTTCAGGTCGTACAGGTACGCCATCATCAGACGGCGGGCATGCAGCTTGGAGGGAGCGTCGTTCACAACTTCCAGGGTCATCAGCTGGCCCTTATCGTTGTGGGTTTGCTTGGTGGTCTGCACGTTGTTGTCGCATTCCTTGATCGCCAGGGTAATCATGCGATCGGCAATGCGGCGCACTTCCTTGGCCTTCGCCTCGGTGGTCTCAATGCGGCCGTACCAGATGAGGTTGGTCACCTGATTACGCAGCAGCGCCTTGCGCTGATCGGCCGTGCGACCCAGCTTGCGTTGATGTGCCATGGGGATGTTCCTCCTTTACGGTCGGGGGAGGGAAATACCCAGCCCCGCTTCCGCTCCGTCTTATTCTTCGTTGGGACGCAGGCCGAGACCCAGCGCTTCCAGCTTCTGCTCGACCTCTTCCAGGCTCTTCCGGCCCAGATTGCGAACCTTCATCATGTCTTCCTGATTACGCTGCACCAGCTCGGCCACGCTGTTGATGCCGGCCCGCTTCAGGCAGTTGTACGCACGCACCGACAGATCCAGCTCTTCGATGGTCATCTCGAGAACCTTTTCCTTCTTGTCGTCCTCGGGCTGCACCATGCTTACCGGCATTACCTGATCGGTCAGGCTCACAAACAGGGACAGATGCTCGCTGAGGATCTTCGCCGCGCCGCTGATGGCCTCATCGGGCATCAGCGTGCCATTGGTCCAAATCTCCAGCGTCAGTTTATCATAGTCCGTGATTTGCCCTACACGGGTATCCTCCACGGTGTAGTTCACCTTCCGGATGGGGGTGAAGATACTGTCCATGGGAATCACGCCAATGGGCATGTTGGGATTCTTGTTCTTGTCCGCGCTTACATAACCGCGGCCCTTTTCCAGGATCAGCTGCATTTGCAGATGCGCGTCCTCGTTCAGGGTGGCGATGTGCAGTTCGGGATTGATAATCTCCACCTCGTCATCCACATGGATGTCCGCGGCGGTAACCTCGCAGGGCCCCTGCGCGTCGATGGTAACCTGCTTGGGAGTGTCGCAGTACATCTTTGCTGCCAGGCACTTGAGGTTCAGGATCAGTTCAGTGACGTCCTCCTTCACGCCCGGTACAGTAGAGAACTCATGCTGCACACCCTCGATGTGCACAGAAGAGACCGCCACGCCAGGGAGGGAGGACAGCAGCACCCGGCGCAGGGAGTTGCCCAGGGTGTGGCCGAAGCCGCGCTCCAAGGGTTCCACAACAAACTTGCCGTAGCAGTTGTTCTGGCCAACTTCCACGCACTCGATGCGTGCCTTTTCGATTTCGACGATCATTTCGTTTACCCTCCTCTAATGGTTCAAGCCTGAAGGGTAGCGTCTCCGGGAGAGCAGCCAGAGGACTGCGCCTCCCAGGACACCCCTCATTACCGGGAGTAGAACTCGACGATCATGTTCTCCTGCAGCTGCAGGTCGATATCCTCGCGGGCAGGCAGCGCATTCACGGTGCCGGTCAGGTTGGGAGCGTCAAAGGTCAGCCACTTGGGGGTCAGCACGGAAGTGCCCTCCCGCAGCGCCTTGAACATTTCCTTCTCGGCGGAGGTGGGGCGCAGGGTAATCACGTCGCCAACCTTCACGGAATAGGAGGGGATGTCCACCTTCTTGCCGTTCACACGGATGTGGCCGTGGCCCACCACCTGACGCGCCATGCGGCGGGTCTTGGCCAGGCCCAGACGGTACACCACGTTGTCCAGACGCAGCTCCAGCAGCTGGAGCATGTTGTCGCCGGTGATGCCCTTCATGTTCGCGGCCTTCAGGTAGTAGCGGTGGAACTGCTTCTCCAGAATGCCGTAAACAAACTTAACCTTCTGCTTTTCCTTCAGCTGCGCCCCGTACTCAGAAACCTTCTTACGACGGGTGCCGCCGGGATTACGGGTAGACTTCTTGTTGCTGTAGCCCATCACTGCCGGGGAAATATCGAAGCTCCGGCACTTGCGGGCGATCGGTTGCTTATTGACAGCCATTGTATGTTGTCCTCCTTCAATACCTTACACGCGGCGGCGCTTGGGCGGACGGCAGCCATTGTGAGGAATGGGCGTCACGTCCTTGATCATGTTCACTTCCAGACCCGCAGCCTGCAGGGAGCGGATCGCGGCTTCACGTCCGGAGCCGGGGCCCTTTACATACACTTCCACGGTCTTCAGGCCGAATTCCATGGCCGCCTTGGCAGCGGTCTCGGCAGCCATCTGCGCCGCAAAGGGCGTGGACTTCTTGCTGCCACGGAATCCCAACCCGCCGGAAGAGGCCCAGGACAAGGCGTTGCCATTGGTGTCGGTGATGGTCACGATGGTGTTATTGAAAGAAGAACGGATATGGGCGGCGCCGCGCTCCACGAGCTTCTTCTCACGGCGCTTGCGCGTTACCTTCTTGAGCTTTTGCTTGGTGGGTGCCATTTTTATCCCTCCGTGCCCTCATGGGGCGTATCATTGCGTCAGGCCGAAATTACTTGGTGGCCTTCTTCTTGCCAGCAATGGTCTTCTTGGGACCCTTGCGGGTACGGGCATTCTGCTTGGTGTTCTGACCGCGCACCGGGAGTCCCCGGCGGTGACGTACGCCACGGTAGCAGCCGATTTCCATCAGCCGCTTTACATTCAGGGAAACTTCCCGGCGCAGATCGCCTTCCACCTTCAGGTGATGCTCGATGTAGTCACGCAGCTTGCTGATTTCAGTCTCGGAGAGATCCTTGATCCGGGTGTCGGGATTGATGCCGATCTCCGCAATCATCTTCTGAGAGGTCGTCAGGCCGATGCCATAGATATAGGTCAGGCCGACTTCCACGCGTTTTTCTCTGGGCAGGTCGACGCCCGCAATGCGTGCCATGTGTGTAATACACCTCCAAATTGTGCTTGCGGCCCATGCCGCGATGAAAGAAGCGGATTCCTCACATTCCTCCAGGCAACCCTACCAGGAAGAAGGCGCATTCGTCCGCAGCTTCGTGTCCCGCGAGGTGAATGCAGGCGGGACGGCACCACGCATCGCCGGAAGGCGCTGAGCGCAATGCCTGCCAAAAAATTTGAGAAGACTTATGGTTAACCGGTGGAACACATCCTTAGAGGAGGACATGCAGCCGCCCACCAGTCGAACCTACTCGGCAACCATTACATTTTAGCACGAAAGCAAGAAAATGTAAATATTTATTTGCCCCTTTTCAAACATTTTTTCGGGCATATGGGGAGATTTTTCGCGGGTTTCCGGGGCATGGCACGCGCAACTCATTCCCCATCTGCAAGGGGGACCACCGTGCCTGTTTTTCTTGCTTTTTCGGCACGGAAAACGGCCAGATGCCCGTTCACGGAATCCTCAATGGAAGTGCAGGAAATAGAAGGCGTTTTGCCCTGCAGCACGCGGACAAAGTCCTCCACCAGCCGCAGGTCGCCGCCCCCGTGGGTGCCGTTGGCGCCGCTCTTGTCCCCGCCGATCCCCAGATCCACGGTTTCCTCCCGCCAACCGGCTTCGCTGGCTGTATCCACGGTGCGCACCACATAGCGGGAGTCATCGAATACGCCCTTGATTTCTCCGCGGGTTCCAATGATATGTATGTTCCGCTCCGGCTTGGCCGCTCCGCCAATCATGTTCAGGGTTCCTGTGGCGCCATCGGCAAACTGCAGCAGGACCGACTGGTGATCCACCACGGTGTGGTCGCATTTCCAGACGCAGCGCCCATAGTTGCTGTTCCCCTTCAGGGAGGCAATCTTATCCTCCAGGGTGGGATGCTCCAACCCTTCCAGGGAATCCCACACGTAAAAGGCCCAGCGGTCGGGATGATCGATATAGTGCTTTTTGGCGGAGTAAAGGCAGTCTGCTTCTATGGGACAATCCACCATACAGCGCGTGCCGGCCCTTGGGGGTGTTTTCTCCGGCGCAAACTGGAAATCTCCGCCGAAGCTGGACACCAGGGTGGGCCTTACGCCGCTTTTGAGCCAGATCATCAGATCCAGGTCATGGCAGCATTTGGCCAGCAGCATGGAGGCACCGCATTTTTCCTCATTGCCCCACTTGCCGCGAATGTAGGAGACCGCCAGATGATGGTAGCTCACATGTTCCGTGCATTGTATATTGATGATTTCGCCGATGTCGCCCCGCAGAAGCCTTTCCTTGATTTGCGCGTAGAAAGGCGCGTAACGCAGTACGTGGCAGATCATCACCCGGCGGCCGGTTTCCCGGGCAGTGCGCACAAGCTCCCACATCTCCGCCTCATTGACCGCGAAGGGCTTTTCCAACAGCATGTGGTATCCGGCGCGGAGCAGGGGAATGGCCGTGGAGACATGCTGCGTGTCCATGGTGCCATTGATGATGGCATCAGCCAACTGTGGACGGGCGGCCAGCGCTTCGGCGCTTTCGAAACACATGTCCTGCGGGATATGATAGCATGCAGCTGCTTTCTTCCGGCGGATGGGATCTGGATCGGCTACTCCGACAATGGTCAGCGCTTCCGGATGGAGCTTCGCATAGGATGCATAGAGCATGGCGCGATGTCCCGCGCCTACAATGATAGCGGAAACCGGCATGGTTTCTATCCTCCTTTGGAGCATGTGCTGTTACGAAAATGAACTTATTTTATTATGAAGAAAAGGAAATCTATTGTCAAGGCAAAAAACAGGAATACGGATTTCTTTCGCGCCGCGAGGGAGACATGTATGCATTACAGCCAGCTCCATATCCCCATCGAACGCTGAAACTTTGCCACTCTTCGGCAAACACACCGCTCAAGGCGTCCTGCCAGATGGCGGGGGCATGGCGCTTAAGGCTGATATTGCTTGCACTCTCAGGGGATTTGTGCTACCATAGCCATGCTTAGAGCGGCCGGGCACGGCGTATTTCCACGGGCGGAAGGCAGAGCCAAAATGAACACGGGCGATTTGCACTGCCCGGTATATCGCTGGCCGCTAGGAAAATAAGGATGCTTCCCAACCAGAGGCTGCCCGCAGGGCATGCAGAACGAAATACCGGCGCTATTTCGGCGTGCTTGTGGCGGGATGGATGCCATAGCGCTGCTATGGCCGCAGGGGAGCGATGCGCGCGAAGAAAGGGTTTTTATTCCGATGATGAAAGCACTGGGTAGCATATTGGGTGAAGTAATGTATTGGTGCTATGCGCTGGTGCAAAATTATGGCCTGGCCATTATACTGTTTACACTGCTAACCAAGGTTGTGCTGCTGCCTTTTAGCATATGGTTGCATAAGAATGGCATCAAGATCGTGAAACTCCAGGCGAAAATCAACACGGTGAAAGCGGAATACTACGGGGACGCCGGTGTGATTGCGGAAAAGCAATCGGAGCTGTACAAGCAGGAGAAATACAATCCCTTGGTAAACCTGATTCCCATCATGATCCAGCTGATCCTGCTGATGGGCCTGATCGAGGTGATTTATCATCCGCTTACCTATATCCTTCACCTGGATAGCGATTGTATCCAGCAGCTGGTTGCCTCAGCCATGTCCCTTCGGGGCATAACGGAAGCCGGAGCCTCCATTCAGCTAAGTGTGGTTGGTCTGGTCAAGACGGGGGAGCTGCAGGGGGCGCTCGCCATGCTGCCGGAGAATATGGACACAACGCTGCGGCAAATCGAAGGCCTGCGGATGGACCTCCTGGGAATCAATATGTGTGGGATTCCCAGTGAATTGGGCGGGCTGTACGTGCTTTCGCCGCTGCTGGCGGCGCTCTCCTCCTGGCTGCTGTGCATGTTCCAGAACGCGCAGAATGTTTTGCAGAGCGAGCAGGGCCTGTGGAACAAGTATGGAACCATGCTGCTCTCTGTGGGGATTAGCCTCTACCTGGGCTGGTTTGTACCCATCGGCGTGGCGCTGTATTGGGTTGTGAGCAATCTTTGCGCCATTCTGCAAACCATGGCGCTGAATCAAATCATCAATCCGAAAAAGTATGTTGACTACGAGGAACTGGAACAAAGCCGACAGCGCCTGCGGGCCATTGAAAGCCTGCAACCGGACGCGCACACTCCTGAAGCCAAGGAGAACGCTCGGCGGGAAAAGGCTGACTATAAAAAATTCTTTTCCATTGAAAACAAGCACCTGGTTTTCTTTTCGGAGAAAAGCGGATATTATAAATACTATCAGGATATGATGGCATACGTTCTCACCCATTCCAACGTTGTCATTCATTATGTCACCAATGATCCCAACGACCAGATCTTTGCAATCGCAAAGGAGACCCCCCAGATTCATCCCTATTATATCAGCATGAAAAGGGCCATTACGCTGTTTATGAAGATGGACGCGGACATGGTGGTCATGACCACGCCTGACCTGGACAACTATTATCTCAAACGCAGCTATGTCCGAAAGGATATAGAGTATGTCTACGTTCCCCATGGCATGGCATCGCAGATATTGACCATTCACAAGGGCGGATGCGATCACTTTGACACGGCGTTTTGCGCGGGACAGCATCACATTGATGAAATGCGCGAAATGGAAGAAATGTATGGCACCCGAAAAAAGAATCTGGTCCCGGTGGGGTACGGCTTGCTGGATGATCTGATCGCCGCCTACGCGCAGCAGGAGCATGGGGCCCACGAACGGCCCATTGTCCTGATAGCGCCTTCCTGGCAGAAGGATAACATTCTTGATACCTGCATCGACGGGCTGATTCGCAGCCTGCTGGCGGAGGGCTTCCGCGTGGTTGTCCGCCCGCATCCTGAGTACGTCAAACGATTCCGCACGCAGGCCAATGCGCTGAGGGAGCGCTGGGCGCATGTGGATGCCGAACGGCTGAGCATGGAAATGGACTTTACCTCCAATGCGACCATTTTTACCGCCGACACGGTAGTGACGGACTGGAGCGGGATTGCCTATGAATTCAGCTTCGCGACGCTGAAAAAAACCCTGTACATCGATACCCCCATGAAGGTGTCCAACCCGGACTTCTACCGTTGCAAAACGCCTCCCTTTGACCTGAACATCCGTGACAGGATTGGCGTACGCCTAAAGCCCGAAGAGGTGGAAAAGGCCGGCGCCACCGTGCGTGCCATGCTGGCTGGCCAACGGGAAAACGAGGAAACCCTGCGGGCCATCCGTGACGAAAGCGTATTTCATATTGGGCATAGTGGAGAATACGCCGGAAAGTACCTGCTCCAGCGCCTGTTGGAACGCGCCAAGAAGCAATGACCGGTTGAAGAAACACAACGGGAATTACCCCATAGAAAGGAAGCGCTACACTGCATGAAAGCATTGATTCTCAATTCTGGCCTGGGCCACCGCATGGGCGTCCTTACATCCGAGCATCCCAAGTGCATGACGGAGCTCTCCACGTCCCAAACGATTCTGAGCCGCCAGCTGAAGTTCCTTGCTGATGCCGGCATCCATGAAGTCGTCATGACCACGGGATATTTTGATGCCGTGCTGGTGAACTACTGCAATTCCTTGGAGCTGCCCTTGCATATCCAGTTCATCAAAAATCCCTTGTACGCCGAAACCAACTATATTTATTCCATTTACTGCGCCCGGGAGGCGCTGCGGGATGATGATATCCTGATGATGCACGGAGACCTGGTCTTTGAATATTCCGTGCTGGAGGACATCGTCAACCATGCCGGGAGCTGCATGAAAGTTTCCTCCACCCTGCCTTTGCCGGACAAGGACTTTAAGGCCGTGGTGCGTGATGGCCTGGTAAAGGCGGTTGGCGTGGAATTCTTTAATTCAGCCGTGGAGGCCCAGGCACTCTATAAGCTGAAGCAAAAGGATTGGGAGATCTGGCTGAATAAGATCTGCGCCATGTGCGAAGCCGACCAACGGAATTGCTATGCCGAGGTGGCCCTGAATGCCGTTACGGACGAATGCGTCATTGAAGCCTATGACGTAAAGGACCGCCTTTGCACCGAGATCGATACGCCCGAAGATCTGGCGAACGTGCGCAGTCAGCTGTCAAAAATTGAAAGCCGAACGGTGTACATGTGCTTTTCCACGGATGTGATCCACAGCGGCCATATTGCCATTCTTCGCAAAGCACAAAAGCTGGGCAAGGTAATCATCGGCGTGCTGTCGGATGAGGCAGTGGTGAACTATAAGCGTTTCCCCTTGCTGCCCTTTGAAGAACGAAAGTCCCTGTTTGAAAGCATGGCCGGCATCTATAAAATTGTCAAGCAGGATACGTTGAGCTATCGTGAAAATTTGCTGCGCTACCATCCCACCTATGTGGTGCACGGGGACAACTGGCGCAGTGGTGTGCAAAAGCCCATCCGTGATGAGGTTTGCGAAGTCCTGGCTACCTATGGCGGCCAACTGGTGGAGTACCCCTATGCGTCCGACGCCAAGTATGCCGAGATCGATAAACGGGTGCAGATGGAGCTTTCCACCCCGGATGTCCGGCGGGGACGCTTGCGCAAGGTGCTTGCCATGAAAGGGCTGGTAACAGCCCTGGAAGCCCATAGTGGCCTTACGGGACTGATTGTCGAAAAAACCGTGGTTGCGGAGAAGGGCGGCGCCCGGCAGTTTGACGCCATGTGGATCAGCTCCCTGTGCGACTCCACAGCCAAGGGAAAGCCCGATATCGAGTTGGTTGATATGACGTCCCGGTTCCGTACGGTGGACGATATTTGCGAAGTAACCACCAAGCCCATTATCTTCGACGGTGACACGGGCGGCTTGACGGAGCACTTTGTTTACACGGTGCGCACCCTGGAGCGCATGGGCGTGAGCATGATTGTCATTGAGGACAAGACCGGGCTGAAAAAGAATTCCCTCTTCGGGACGGAAGTAGCCCAGACCCAGGACACCATCGAGAACTTCAGCAACAAGATCCGCGCAGGGAAAAACGCCCAGAAAACCAGGGACTTCATGATTTGCGCGCGCATTGAAAGCCTGATTCTGGAACGCGGCATGGAGGACGCGCTCACCCGCGCCTTTGCCTTCACCGAGGCGGGAGCGGACGCAATCATGATCCATAGCCGCAAGAAGGACCCGGCGGAGATCTTCGCCTTTGTGGAGGCCTTCCGGGCAAAGGACCCTGTTACGCCCATTGTGGTGGTCCCAACTTCATTCAACGAAGTAACGGAGGAGGAATTCAAGCGGCGTGGCGTAAACATTGTCATTTATGCCAATCAGCTTACCCGCACGGGGGTCCCAGCCATGCAGCATGCCGCTGAGCTCATCCTTCAAAATCATCGGGCCAAGGAATGCGATGATATATGCATGCCCTTCAAGGACATCATTCGCCTGATACCCGAGGATATTTGAGGAGCGCGGTGCTCTATGGGGAAAAGTTTATGACCATGCTCTTTTAAGCAAAGCGGCAGCGGAATGTTCCGGCTGCCGCTTTGCGCGCACTCTGCCGCTGACGGGGCAGTGTCCATTGCCTTGGGATGGCTCTTTTCCCGGTAGGCGGTTTCTGCTATAATGGGCGTAGCGCACGGGGCGCTGAATAAAAGGAGGCAATGTATGCTTTCGATTCCCCAGGATGTGGCGCTGATTTTGCGCCTGTTGCGCCAGGTAGGCCACCTGGCATATGTGGTGGGCGGTTGCGTGCGGGACGCGCTGCTGGGCCGCACGCCCAAGGATTGGGATATATGCACCTCCGCTACGCCGGAGGAAATGCAGCGTATTTTTTCGGGATACCATGTGGTGGAAACCGGACTCAAGCACGGCACGCTCACCGTGGTGCTGCACCATGTTCCCTATGAGGTAACAACTTTCCGCGTGGAGGAGGGATACGCAGACCATCGCCATCCGGATCAGGTGCGCTTTGTCCACGATGTCCGCGAGGACCTGGCCCGGCGGGATTTTACCGTAAACGCCATGGCCTGGTCTCCCGAGGAAGGACTGGTGGATGCCTTTGGCGGGCGGGAGGATCTGCGCGCGGGAATCATCCGCTGCGTGGGCGATCCGTATACCCGCTTTGGGGAGGATGCCCTGCGCATCCTTCGGGCGCTGCGCTTTGCGTCCGCCTATGCTTTTCAAATTGATGGCGATACCGCTGCGGCTATTCATGCTTTGCATCCCACGCTGTGCCATGTGGCGGCGGAACGCATCCGCGTGGAGCTGGGCAAATTGCTCTGCGGCCAGGCGGCAGCGGAGATCCTGCGCCAGTATCCTGACGTTCTTCACACGGTTTTGCCGGAAACACAAGCTATGTTTGGCTTTGAGCAGCATAGCCCTTACCACCGCTATGACGTGTGGGAACATACCCTGCATGCCCTCAAGGCAGCTGAGGCGGAGGAAACCCTTCGCTGGGCGGTACTCCTGCACGATACGGGAAAACCTGAGGCATTCACCCTGGATGACGCAGGAACAGGCCACGCCTATGGACATGCCAAAATCAGCCGCGACAAGGCGGAGAGTGCCATGGCACGGCTGAAAATGGACCGTGCCACCTGGGAGGATATGACCACCCTGGTGGAAAGGCATGATATACCGCTGCCGCCGGACCGCCGAACCATGAAGCGCCGCTTGCGCCAGCTGGGGGAGCGCCGCCTCCGCCTGCTGATACAGCTGCAACGCGCCGATGCCCTGGGCACCGGTACGCGGGTACCCCAGGAGGTTGAGCAAATGACGCAGGAGCGCACGCAGACGCTGAAAACCCTATTGGCGGAGGATGCCTGCGTGTCCCTTAGACAGTTGCAGGTAAATGGCCGGGATCTTCTGGCTGCGGGCATACCGGCGGGAAAGATCCTGGGGCAAACCCTGGAGCGGTTGCTGGAAGAGGTTATGGAGGAAATACTGCCAAACCAGCGGGAGCCGCTGCTGCACCGGGCTGCTGAACTGGTGCGGGAAGGAGGTACCCATGGGCAAATGGAATGAGGAATTGGAGCTGAAAATCCAAAAACTGCCCGAGAGCCCCGGATGTTATTTGATGAAGGACGCCCAAGGGACAATCATCTACGTGGGCAAAGCGGTAAACCTGAAAAACCGCGTGCGGTCCTACTTTCGGGAAACATACCACACGCCCAAGGTAGCGGCCATGATTAGCCATATTCAGGATTTTGATATCCTCCTGTGCGACAGTAACCTGGAAGCCCTGTGCTTGGAGTGCAACCTTATTAAGCGGCACCGTCCCTATTACAACATTTTGCTGAAGGATGACAAGCACTATCCCTATCTACGGGTGAACCTCCGGGAGAATTATCCTCGCCTGACCCTGGCCCGGCGCATGGAAAAGGATGGGGCAAAGTATTTTGGCCCCTATATTGGCGCCACGGCGGTGAAGCAAGTGATCGACGCGGTGCGGGATGTATTCCCCCTGCGTACCTGCAAGCTGGCCCTGCCGCTGAAATCTCCCCGCCGCCCCTGCGTGAATTATGAGATTGGACGCTGCCTGGCTCCGTGCGCCGGCAAGTGCACGGAGGCAGAGTACTGGGATATGCTGGACGGTGTGCTGGCGTTTCTGGGAGGGGATTACAAGCAGGTGGTGGAGCGCCTGAAAAAGGACATGAACGCCGCCGCGGAAAAAATGCAGTATGAAAAGGCGGCAGTTTACCGGGACAAGATCCGGGACGTGCAGCGGCTTATGGAGCGGCAGATTGCCATACAGACCGAGCGCGCAGAGCAGGATATCCTGGCTTTGGCCCAGGACGGGCTGGACGCCATGGCGCAGCTGGTCTATGTGCGCGGGGGGCGCATGGTGGGTGGCGACCACTTCCCCCTTCCCAGGGAAGGGAGCGAAGATCCCGGAGAGATCCTTGCGGCGTTCCTTACCCAATATTATGAGGATGGAAATCTGATTCCCCGGCACGTGCTGGTGCAGGCGCTTCCGGAGGATAGCCTGCCGCAGCTGGAAGCATGGCTTCGGGAAAAGAAAGGCGCGGCCGTTACCCTGGCCACCCCCAAGCGCGGAGAAAAACATGAGCTGGTGCGCCTGGCCGCCAAAAACGCTGCGGATGCGCTGGAAAAGCGCAATGCCCGGGCGGCCATTCGCCAGGAACGTACCGTAGGCGCGTGCGAAGGCCTGGCCAAGGCACTGGGCCTGCCCAAGGCGCCGCGCCGCATTGAGGGCTACGACATTTCCAATACCCAGGGCGTGCTATCCGTAGCGTCCATGGTGGTGTTCATTGATGGCGTGGCGGCCAAGAAAGAGTACCGGCATTTTCGTATTAAAACGGTGGTGGGTGCCAATGACTTCGCATCCATGAACGAAGTGCTGGGCCGGCGTTTCTCCCACGGCCTGGAGGAAAAAAAGGAACGGGAAGCCGCGGGGCTCCCGGCCATTGGAGGAAAGTTTTCGGACCTGCCGGATCTGGTACTCATTGACGGTGGCCCCCAGCAGCTGCGCTTTGCCCGGGAAGCCTTGCAGGCCCTGGGCGCAGAGGTACCCATGTTTGGCCTGGCGAAAAAGCAGGAGGAGATTTATCTTCCCGACCGGGAGGAACCCATCTGCCTGGATCACCATACGCCGGAGCTGCATCTGGTGCAGCGCATTCGCGATGAGGCGCACCGCTTTGGCATCACCCATCACCGGGCGCTGCGAGGGAAGGCCAGCATCCACAGCCAGCTGGAGGACATCCCTGGCATCGGCCCCAAGCGGCGCAAGGCATTGCTTTCCCATTTTGGCTCCCTGAAAGCCATACGTGCGGCTTCCCTGGAGGAACTGGCTTCGGCTCCCGGCATGAGCAAGCCCGCGGCGGAGGCCGTGTGGGCGTGGGCACAGGATGGACAAAGCTGAATTTTCTTAGGGAAATTTGGCTTGTTCGCGGTTGGCTTTTTTGCTATAATCGCTTTGGTTCAGGATGCACTTTGCTGTGGATATGCTAGCGAGGAAAGGATGCGCTGCCTATGGAACGTGCAAAACCACAAAAGCAAATTGTGAAAGAATGGCTACTTATTACTTTGGGTATCGTCTTTCTAACGGTGGGCGTGTATTTTTTCAAGTTTCCCAATAATTTCTCCACGGGCGGGGTCAGCGGTCTGTCGGTGATTCTGGCACACTATATTCCCAGCATGACTCCTGGGACCTTTGTTACCGTGATCAATGTGTTGCTGCTTTTGTTGGGCTTCGCAGTGTTTGGGCGCAGCTTTGGCATGCGTACTACCTATGCCAGCCTGTTGTTCAGTGGCTTGACATGGCTGCTGGAGCGCGTGCTGCCCATGCAGGCGCCCATGACTTCCCAGCCGCTGCTGGAGCTGATTTTCGCGGTATCGCTGCCGGCGGTGGGTTCGGCGATTCTCTTTAACCTGGATGCTTCCAGCGGTGGCACGGATATTGTGGCCATGGTGCTAAAAAAGTTTACCAGTCTCAATATTGGCCGGGCGCTCATGTGCTCCGATTGCATTATTACGGTGATGGCCTGCGTGGCCTTTGGCATGGAGACGGGACTGTTTTCCATCCTGGGACTGCTGATGAAGTCGCTCCTGGTGGATATGGTGCTGGAAAACATCAACACCCATAAATGTTTTCACATTATTACCGCCCATCCGGAAACAATTCAGGATTTCATTGTGAAAAACCTGCACCGCGGCGCTACCGCTTTGCAGGGGGAAGGCGTTTTTACCCACGAAGGCCGCACGGTGCTGCTAACGGTGGTAAACCGTCACGAGGCCATTTTGCTACGCAAGTATATCAAAGCGGTGGACCCCACTTGCTTTTTGCTGATTACCAATACCGGTGAAATCATCGGCAAGGGCTTCCGGGGCGTCAACTAAGGGGGATGGCATATGTACGGAATCCTGGGCGGTGTATATGGAGCATTGCTCTCCATCATGAATTTGATGAATGCCCAACTTTCCGCCATCTATGGTAACTGGGCAGCCACGGTGATGATCCATCTGGTGGGCCTGGCTGTTCTGTTTCCCTTTTCCTTTGGGTGGGGACGGTCCAAGGGACGTGCTCCCTGGTACCTGTATGGCGGCGGCTTGATTGGCATTGTCACAGTGGCCTGCTGCAATGTGGGTATCAGCGGCATTGGCGTTACCGCAAACCTGGTGCTCATGCTGCTGGGACAGCTGATTTGCTCCACCATCATAGACCAGTTTGGACTTTTGGGGGCACGGACGGTCCGCCTGAGCTGGGGGCGGGCCTTGAGCCTGGGCGTGATCGCCATAGGCGATCTTGTAATGCTGCTGTGGACCGCCGGTGCGGCCACCGAGGGCGGCGCGCCGGTGTGGCTGGCGGTGCTGGTATCCATCCTGTCCGGCTTCTCCATGGTGCTGGCCCGCATCAGCAATGCGCGACTGGCGGAGCGGTCGGGGTTGGGCTACAGCACGGTTATGAATTACGTAACCGGCCTGAGCGGCAGCCTGCTGATTTATCTCTGCCTGGGCAGCAAGCAGCTCCCGCCTATCCCGGCGGAGGGGCAGAGCTTCCTGATTTATATGGGTGGCGCGTTGGGCGCGGTGGCGGTTTATCTGTGCAGCCTGGTTACGCCCAAGCTTTCTACCCTGCAGTTCACGGTAATCCTTTTTGTGGGACAGATCTTTTCCAGCATGCTGCTGGATGCCTTGCTGCTGGGCGTGTTTTCCATGGGCACGCTGGTGGGCGGCGTGGTGGTGGCCCTGGGAATGGCACTGAACATCTGGCAGGAACGAAAGGGGACGAAGCCGCTTGGAAACGCTGTCCAGCCTTAAAAATCCACGGGTTCAGCTGTGGCGTAGCCTAAAGGAACGAAAGGCGCGGAAGGAAACAGGATTGTTCCTGGTGGAAGGCCGAAAGATGGTGACCGAAGCGCTGGCCTCCGACTTTCCCGTGGAAACCATCCTTTGCGATGCGGCGCAGGCAGCAACATACGCATCCCTATTGTCCCAGGGAGAGGCCGCACTGCTGCCTGCACATGTCCTGGCGGCAGTGTGCGACACCAAAACACCACAGGGTATTGCGGCGGTGGTGCGCATGGGCGCCATTGCCCATCTGGGCAAACGCCTGGTGGCCCTGGATGGTGTGCAGGACCCGGGCAATGTGGGAACCATTTTGCGCACGGCGGACTGCGCCGGCATGGAAGGCCTGCTCCTGAGCGAGCAATGCGCCGATATTTTTAGCCCCAAGGTGCTCCGGGCCACCATGGGCAGCATTTTCCGCATGCCCGTGGAAGTGACGGCAGATTTGCCCGGGCGGCTCTACGCCTTGCGGGAGCAAGGGTACAGTGTGCTTTCCTCACAGCTGGACGGGACACCGTTTTATCAGCGCAGGGGGGTAGGGGAACGCTATGTGCTGGTGGTGGGAAACGAAGGCAACGGCGTGTCCCACCAGGTGCAGCAGCTGGCCACCCATCGTTTACGCCTGCCCATGCGTGGGGGCGCCGAGTCCCTGAATGCGGCGGTGGCGGCGGGTATCATGATGTATGAGCTGACCAGAGAGCTGGGGGAATAAGGCTGATAGAGGCCGGCTTTTCCCAAAGATGGAGTTCACCTTTTGGTACGGTATCTTTCACGTATACTTCAGCTTGCTTTCCTTGGCTGGTCAGATGCGGCAGGTATGATAAAACCAGTTCCAAGGAAAGGAGGCGGCAAGGATGGGCATCCGGGATTATCAAGTGCTGCACGGTTGAGACCGTGCCTGATAACAGGCGATACCGCGGCGCATGATAGCCGCTGATTCAAAAAGACGGACGGGGATATTTTATGAAACCGTCCGCCTTTTTTTGTTTGCAGATGTAACGTTTATCCGCCACGCATTGACAGCTTTACCTGGAAAATGCTAGTATCAAAATACATAATGAGGTGAGCAAAGACAGTTGCAAAGGAGCTAAAGGAGGAAGGCATATGTGGAAGCGGTGGCTGGTGGTTTGCCTATGCCTTTGCCTGGCGGGATGGGCGCAGGCTGAGGCATACTATACGTACGGCTACATCTGCGGGGAAGACAGCGTGGTGATCTATGAGGCGGAGCGCTCGGATAGCCGCATGCTGGGCTGCGTGTTTCCGGGGACGCCGGTAACGGTGATTGCCCATCAGGGCGAATGGTACTGGATTCACCTGGACCATCAGGAGCAGGATGATATGCTGATGGGATATGTCAAGGCAGACCAGGTGTCGCGCACGGCATCGGACGCGCAACTGCCGGTGGTCAGTCTCCTGGGAGAGGAGCCGGTGAGACTGTGCTCTGAACATCAGCATATCACGCGTGCCATGCTGGAAGCTGGCACGGAGGTGGAACTGATGGGACAGACGGACATATACTGGATTGTCCGCGCGGACGGGCAGATGGGTACAATTCCCTTGGAAAGCGCCGAGCCCGCCCAGGCGGCGCTGTCGCTGCTGAATGCCGATTATCTGGCTCAGGTACAGCAGGATGAGGCAAACCGGCAAGCCATGATAACCTACGCCGAGGAGGCGGAGATACGCTTTGGCGCGGACAATCGGAAATGGCCCCTGCAGCAGCGGCAGGAATATGGCCGGCTGCAGGAAGCATGCGGCATTTTCAACGTATGGGTGGATGAGATACCCCGATCCACGGAACTGGATCAGGAAACGGCCTTGCAAATGGCAAAGGACTACTTCCGCCAGATGTGGGGGGTCGATGCCAATGCGGAGGCGTGGCAGATATATACGGCTTTCGGCTATAACCGCATGGAGCCCAATGCGCGCCTGTGGCAGTTTACCTTTCAGGAAACAGCGTATGAGGAGAGTCAATTTCTCATGCAGCTGACCGCGGACACGGGGGAGCTCTACCGTACCTCCAGTGCGGACGCATTCATGTCCGCACGGCGGAAACATGGCTATACGGCTGATCAAGCGCTACAGGACGCCCTGGCAGAATGGAGCGAACGGCTGGGGCGCGACGTGGAGGAGTGGACGATTGAGGAACAATATGACTTCGCACAAACTCCTGTTGCGCAGCTTGCCCATTATTACGAAAACGCCACAGTACCAAAAGACTGGGAAGTACCCGTGGACGAAGCGCTGTCCACGGCGCGGCTTGGCCTGATGCACCGCTATGGACTGGAAGCGGAGGAGCTGGATCGCTTGCAGCTGAGAACCCAGGCCATGGAAAATCTGCCGGAGCGATTTTATTATTTTACTTGGAGCAGCTGGAACGCGGAGATAGAACTGTGGGAGTGCCTGTATGTGGCGCAGATTGATATGGGAACCGGCGAGATCATGACGCTGTCCGGTCCGGGTGAAGGCAATGGATAAGCCGGCTCCAGGCAAGCGGCCTTCGCCATGCTAGCAGTAAAAGGGGCCGTGGCGCCGCTGATACTTGGCCGTCTACGGCGGCTTTGCCTCCTCGCAAAGGGGGATATACCTCTTTTTCGATATGCTGAACCGGGCGAAAGTGTTTTTTCCCGGTTCTTTGTCATGGGTGGTTAATGTATCACCGCCGTTTGCCGCACGTATCGGCCCTGCTGTTCCAGACTGATGTAAAGTCCCGGCACAGAGCCGGGAAGGCGACGCAGGCACCCATCCACCCGGTCGGTGACTGTGTCCAAGGACTCGCCGGTGAGCAGGCAAAGCTCCACAGCGTCTGCATACCCGTAGAGGGAAAGATGGATTCCCCCCTGGGACGCGCTGGCCGCGTTTATGGCCTGGTCTGCCAGGAACGTCACTGCCCGGCATACGCGGGACAGCAGCGCAGCTTTCCGCGGCAGGGTGCCTTGTACACACAGATAAAAGGGAATGTCCCGGTCGTTTGCACACTGTATTTTTTCCAGCAGTGTTTTTTCCAGCAGCGGGTGGTCCAGCTGATGCAGGGCAGCGATGTTTTCATGATTGATCAAGGCACATTTGGAAACCAGATGCTGATAGTAAGCGCGGGATGCCTCAGGCAGATCGTTCAGCAGCGCACCTTCAAATCCGTAAATCATGTTCAGTATATTATGCCGGAACTGACGCGTATTGGAAATCAGAGTATCCGTAATGCGCTTTTGCCGTTCAAGGGTGTCATTGTTTTGCGCATTTTCAGGTAGCGAAAGTCCTGTATCAGATAGGAAAGGCACACCAGAATCAGCAGCATGATGATGGTGAGCAACGTGCTGGCCACATGGAGGCGTGAAGTATCAACCAGCGGCGTGAGTTGATTGAAAAGCATAAAGGCGCAGACAAAAACCCCTGCCAATAAAAGAAAAGCCCTGGAGAGATACAGAAAGGCTGACAATCTAGCAGGAAGCCGCGGCAACAGGCGGCGTAGAAGGTAGAGAAGCCCGGCATAAGGGAAGGCTATCGCCAGGTTGACAAGGCTCTGTATTACACGCCCCCAGTCGTAGCTGACGATCATGGCATTGGCACGCTCCGCACCAAATATCCATAAGCAAACGGGCCCAACCACAAGTACGAAGCCGAACTGCGCAAGCAGGCTGATACCTGTGGCAATCCAGAGGCACCGCCCACGCCGGTGGAAGGCAAAACGAGCCTGCAATAACGTAAGCACAAAACACATCAGATAAGCAAAACCTGAATAGCCATCCCCCAGGAAGGGATGAGCGGCCCGCTCCAAAAGAAAGATAATACCTACGAACAATAGTCCATCCTTCCAGGCGGGTTTCTCCCCTAGACTGACACAACAAACACCATACAGGCTCATACCATCCAGAAGCGTTGTCAAGAGCACCACAAGGGGCGCGCTCACAATCGGGTCCATGTATCAACGGCTCCTTTGTTACAGGATCATCAGGGTGCATAGGATAAACCGCCCCTGCGATGTATACTGTACGTTGAAATTGGTATATTTCTGGCACAATGCAGCAATGCTCTGCAGACCGTCCCCCGCATGCCCTGCCTTGGTGGACACGGTATTTCCACGCAGAAAATCATCCACGTCCATGGTGGCGGGGAAAGTATTGACAACGTGAATCTCCGTGTGCTTCTCCTTGCAGTCCATGTGAACGATGATCCGGGGATAGAGGGAATCAGCCGCAGCTTCAATGGCGTTGTCCAAAAGCACGCCCATGGCCTGGCACAGGGCAGGTGACAACGCCTTATTGAAGCAAAGCGGACCCGAGGCATGCAGATAGATGGGCAGATGCAGCTCTTGACAGCGGGCAAGCTTTCGCAGCAGCAACGTGGATAAGGCAGCGTCGTTGATCTTTTGCAGGGTTAACACATTGTCGTTGTTGATTTGCGCGCATTGATGGGCAATCTGCTCGTAGTAGGCTCGCTTCTGAGCCAGTGTCCCCTCGGATAAAATGCCTCCCAGGTTATCCACCATGGAAATAACCTGGCCGCGGAATTGCCGCATGTCCGCAATGAGCGCGTCATTGATGCGCTTTTGCTGCTCGAGGGTTTCATTCCGTCTCCTCATGCGCAAGTAGCGGATGTCCTGCGCCAGGTAGGAAAAACATATGACCAGGATCATCAAGGTAATGCCGAAAAGCAGCATCACCCGATTTAACCGGGAAGAAAGCTCCAGGGTGGGAAGCTGGTTGAATAGCAGCGCTATGGAGATAACTGTTACAATAAACAGCAAAACCGACCGCAGGATCGAGAGCTTCTCCGGCAACACGCAGGGACGGCACTTGCGTAGCCGCTGCAGCTGATATGCAGGGAGAAGCAACAGAAACAGCAGCAAATGCGTCAAAGAAAGCAATAACCTGGGCAAACGCCATTGCAGCATCAATGCGTTTACACGGTCCGGCCCCAGCAGGCAGATGGATACGGCACCTGCAAGCAACGACAAAGTGAGATCTATGCACAGCAGCGCCAGGGAGCCAATCAACAGCCGCTTGCGTCGCAGGTGAAAAACAAACCGTGCCACAATATAAACATGCGCAAGCCCCTGCAACAGGCTCCAGCCGGAGAACTGGCCGTGCAGGAAGAGCATATTGATTCCATCAATCACCATGGTGGCAGCCAGAAAAAGGCTCCAGTCTCTTGCACATGGACGCTGGCAAAAGGCAACGCATGAAAAAGTATAGAGCAGTGTTCCATCGATGAGAAGCGTCAGCAGCCAGACCAGTGGTTTTTCCCAGTAAGTCATTCTTTCACCAGATCTGTAAATATTTTCTTCAGCTGAACAGCGCGCCGGCGGGAGATTTTGAGCTTTTCGCCATTGACGAGCAGGCAAGTGCTTTCCCCAGTGTCAATTTCCTGCACATAACGAATGCCAACCAGACAGTTTCGGTTGATCTGCACAAACAAACGCTCATCCAGCAGCGGCGCAATCTGCTGTAAACGGCCATACCACTTGCACGGCTCGCCTTCTGTTACAACGGCGGTGAGATAATTGCCGTTTACCTGCAGGTAGATGATTTCTTCCTGATGCAGCAAGAGCGTGCGTTCTCCACTTTTCACAACCAGCCGCCGGGAAAAAGCGGGCTTTTCCTGGCGGTCCTTCATAACACCCTGTAGACAGGCGCTGATGGCTTCATCGGTAAGGGGCTTGAGCAGATAGTCAAACACATGGGCATGCATGGCTTCCCATATGTAATGTTCATAGGCCGATACAAACACAATATGGCCCCGGGGATCGATCACATGAAGCTGCTGTGCAACGGCAAGACCGTTGATCACATCCTGCAATTCAATGTCCAGAAAGTACAGGTTGCCATCAGGATGTTTGCTTGCGTAGCTGAGTACCTGTTCAGCCTTGGACGCGCACAGAACAATGGAAAAGGAAATGCCAGTATTTTGGGCGACACGCTGAAAACGGGCGGTTAATAGGCGGGTATAGTCCGCATCATTATCCAAGAAAACCACGGGAAGCAAATGAACATCTCCCAACATGATGTGGAATACAAGAATTATAGCAGAATGTGTCTTTTTTTCAAGACATATTTCCCATGGGAATTCCAGCATATTTCCTATGGGAATTTCAGTGTGCCGAAAAAGTGACGTCGGTCCCTTCAAACCGCCGGAAAAGCCGGCTTATACAAAGATAGCCCGCCAGGGTGCGGCTCCATCAACACCGTTTGGCGCCTTTTTGGCAGGTTGCCATGCCTGGCTTTCCTTTTCCTATGGGAAACCTAGCATTTTTCTGCAAAAAGGCTTGCAATTTGCGCCCGGACATGGTACAATGCCAGTTGCTGGTTTATGCTTACCTAAGGAGGTGAAACAAGTTGCCGAACATTCAGTCCGCTAAGAAGCGCGTAAAGGTTACTGCGAAGAAAACCCTGCGGAACCGCATGGTGAAGAGCAGCGTCCGTACTTCCATTAAGAAGCTCAACGCCGCGATTGCATCTGATCCCAAGAACGCGGCTGTGCAGTTGAGTGAGACCACCTCCGCCCTGGATAAGGCCGTGGCGAAGGGGATCATCCATAAGAATGCCGCCAATCGCAAAAAGGCTCGTCTTGCCACGAAGCTGGCCAAGGCTGCGATGTAAGCCTATACGGATGTGCGAAAGCCTCTTCCTGCCATGGGAAGGGGATTTTTCGCATTTTGGCCAAAGCACGCAAGGAGGTATGGCATATGCTGCCATTTACGGCGGTGCACCATGTGGCGGTCATTGCTTCCAGCCTGGAAAAAGCCCGGGCCTTTTACGTGGATGCGCTGGGGTTCAAGGTGCTGCGGGAAAATTTCCGTCCCGCGCAGGGGGACTGCAAGCTGGATCTTCAGCTGGGCGACATGGAGCTGGAAATTTTCATTAAGCCGGATGCGCCCAAGCGGCCATCCTATCCCGAAGCATTGGGTTTGAGACACCTGGCCTTTCGGGTAGCGGACGCAGAGGCTGCCGTGCGTGCCCTGGAGGAACGGGGAATTGCCTGTGAACCGCTGCGCATGGATGAAATAACGGGCAAGCGAATGACCTTTTTCCAGGACCCGGATGGGTTACCTCTGGAAATACATGAATAAAGCGGGAGGAAAGACCGAATGGCAAACGCAATGCAGGAGGCGCGCCAGGCGTGGGAACGCTGGCTTTCGTCAGAGGCGGTGGATGCCGATACCCGGCAGAAGCTCCAGGCCATGGACGATACGGAAGTGTTGGATAGCTTTTACCGGGATCTGGCTTTCGGTACGGGGGGATTGCGCGGGGAGCTGGGCCCTGGAACCAACCGTATGAATCTCTTTACCGTGGGGCAGGCAACCCAGGGCCTGGCCAATTACCTGAACCAGACGCTGCTGCCCAAGTGCGTGGCCATCGCTTACGACAGCCGGATGGGCAGCGCGGAGTTTGCCCGGCGGGCTGCTTCCGTGCTGGCGGCCAACGGCATTGTTGCCTGGATCTACCCTCGCCTGGAACCCACGCCTGCGCTGTCCTTTGCGGTGCGGGATCTAAGGTGCGGTGCCGGTATTTGCGTTACGGCCAGCCATAACCCGGCCAAGTACAACGGCTACAAGGTTTACGGGGAGGACGGTTGCCAGATTACCCTGGAGATGGCGGAAGCCATCGGCGCAGAAATCGCGCCCATCGATCCCTTGTACGGCGTTAGCGCTATGGACTTTGACCAGGGCCTTGCCTCGGGGATGATCCGCTACATTGGTGAGGATACCCTGGATCGCTTTGTGGCGGCGGTGAAGGCGC
Organism: uncultured Eubacteriales bacterium; assembly: GCA_900553295.1. Taxonomy (GTDB): domain Bacteria; phylum Bacillota; class Clostridia; order Christensenellales; family Aristaeellaceae; genus Egerieenecus; species Egerieenecus merdigallinarum. Next base: position 35,177 of record USCR01000005.1, read on the forward strand.
AGGCCATGCCCGTGGAAGCGGAAACACCCTTGCGTGTGGTCTATACGCCCCTGAATGGTACAGGCCTGGAATGTGTGCAGCGCATCCTGACGGAAATAGGTGTGACGGACGTGCATGTGGTGGAGGAACAGCGCCTGCCTGATGGGCATTTTCCTACCTGCCCCTATCCCAATCCTGAGATCAAGGAGGCACTGACCCTGGGGCTACGAGACTGCGCCCAGTATCGCCCGGACCTGCTGCTGGCCACCGATCCCGACTGTGACCGTGTAGGCATTGCCGTACCGGAGGGTGACGGCTATGTGCTGATGACGGGCAATGAAGTAGGCGTGCTGCTGCTGGACTTTATCTGCCGGGTACGGCAGGAGGCTGGTACGCTGCCGCAGCATCCCGTAGCGGTAAGCACCATCGTTTCCACGGCCATGGCCGATGGGATTGCGGCACATTATGGGGTGGAATTGCGACGCACGTTGACGGGCTTCAAGTTCATCGGGGAACAGATCGGCTTGCTGGAGAAGGCCGGGGAGGTGGAGCGCTACATCTTTGGCTTTGAAGAAAGCTACGGCTATCTGTCTGGTTCCCATGTCCGGGACAAGGATGCGGTAAACGCTTCCATGCTTATCTGCCAGATGGCCCGCTGGTATAAGCATCGGGGATGTACGCTGTACCAGGCCATGCAGGCGCTGTACAAAAAGTACGGATATTATTTGAACACCCTGTACAGCTTTGCCTTTGAGGGTGCGGCTGGCATGGAGCAGATGCAAGGCATTATGACACGCTTGCGCCAGACTCCGCCCACCGAGCTTGGCGCCATGGCCGTGGAGCGCGTGGAAGATTACATCCAGGGCGTTGCGGGACTACCTGCGGCGGATGTGCTGGCATTCTGCTTGCAGGGGGGCTGCAAGGTGATGATCCGCCCCAGTGGCACAGAACCGAAGCTCAAGGCTTATCTTTTTAGCCGTGGAGATGACGCGGAGCAGGCGGCGCAAACGGAGCGGCGCCTGCATGAGGGAATTGCCGCCCTCCTGCAGGCATAAGGTACAAACCTGTGCTGCAGGCATGCCTCGCGGAAAGAAAATTTCCGCAGAAAAGCTAGGAAATTCATCGCCTTTTCTTGACAGATAAGGCGCGCTGTGGTAGAATCTTTCGGTAAGCCGCTCGGGAGAGGTCTGTCCAAATGCGCTATGCGCAACCTTTGGCCCGGCGAGTATGTAGAGGAGGTGCTGCTCATGTACGCAATTATTGCTACGGGTGGCAAACAGTACCGTGTTTCCCAGGGTAACGTGATCTTCGTGGAGAAGATCGAGCAGGATGTGGATTCCACCATCGACTTTGATGTGCTCATGCTGGCGGGTGACGACGGCGTGAAGGTGGGCAATCCCTTGGTTCCCGGCGCGAAGGTGCAGGGCAAAGTGGTTGCGCAGGTCAAGGGCGAAAAGATCATCATCTACAAGTATAAGAGCAAGAAGAACTATCACCGTCGTGCCGGACATCGTCAGCCCTACACGAAGGTGGAGATCACCGGGATCAACGCGTAATGACGCGCTGCATCCTCTACCTGGACAGCACGGGAAACTATACGGGTTTCTCGGTACGGGGGCACGCGGGTTACGCGGAGGCAGGCAGCGACATTGTCTGTGCGGCAGTGTCTGCGCTAACGACCACATGCGTAAATGCCATGGAATCTGTGGCAGGCGTTCTCCCGCATGTTACCGGGGGTACGGATGGAGCTTTGGGCGCGGAGATCCCCAGGGATCTTACGGCGTCGCAGCTTCATGATTGCCAGGTGCTCCTGGGTGCGCTGCGCCAGGGACTTGCGGATCTGGTAGAAGGCTATCCGAGGTATGTCAGTCTTTCCATAGAAGAACGGAGGGAAACATCATGTTGAAACTGAATCTTCAGCTGTTCGCGCATAAGAAAGGTATGGGTTCCACCCGTAACGGCCGCGACAGCGAGTCCAAGCGCCTGGGCGCCAAGCGCGCCGATGGCCAGCTGGCTCTGGCGGGCAACATTCTGTTCCGTCAGCGCGGCACCCACATCCATCCCGCCCTGAACGTGGGCAAGGGCAAGGATGATACTCTGTATGCGCTGAAGGACGGCATTGTCCGTTTTGAGCGCCTGGGCCGCGACAAGCGTCAGGTGTGCGTTTACCCTGTGGAGAACGCCGCCAACGCGCAGTAAGGTTTGTAAAAAAACCATCTCTGTCCGTCAGCAATGGCGGACAGTTTTTTTATGGACGGAGATGAAAGAAATTGCTTGGTACAGTGGTGAACGTATGCGCAATTCTGCTCGGGTCCGCGCTGGGGCTACTGCTGCGTAAAGGCCTGCCGCAGCGCTTACGTGATACTGTGATGCAGGGACTTGGGCTTTGCGTTATTCTGATTGGCCTGTCCGGTGCCATCGGTACAGCAGACACCATGTGTGTGATTATTTCTATTGTTGTGGGTGGACTGGTAGGCGCAGCCGTAAATATCGAGAAGCGGTTGGAAAACCTGGGCAATCTGGCGCAACGCAAACTGGCCCGGGGTGGCGATGGATTTGCGCGCGGTTTTGTGACTGCGTCCCTGGTCTATTGTGTGGGGGCCATGGCCATTATGGGCGCACTGGACAGCGGCTTGAAGGGTGATCATGCCACGCTGATTGCCAAATCAGCCCTGGATGGTATTTCTGCCATTATTTTTGCCAGCACCCTGGGGCCTGGCGTTGCGTTCTCGGCGCTGGCAGTGTTGGTTTATCAGGGCGCCATTACGCTCATGGCGGGCTGGCTGAAGCCCTTGCTTACGGACGCGATTGTAACCGAAATGAGCGCGGTGGGCGGACTGCTTATAGTAGGTATTGGCCTGAACATGCTGTATGATAAGCATATTGCTGTGGGCAATCTGCTTCCGGCAATTTTTGTACCCATGGTCTATTTCCCGCTGATCTCCCTCTTTTAAGAAGGGATAGGGGAGAGACAATGGGGGCGAAGGTTCGCAACATGTTAAGGGCGACGGCAACAATGCCGTCGCCCTTGCTTATGACGAAGAATGCCGGTTGCTTATCTCTTTTGCTTCGCGGGTAGGGTGATGGCGAAGGTAGTGCCTGCGCCAGGCTTGCTGCGTACGCGGATCTTGCCGCCATGGGCCACCACGATAATGCGCGCGATGCTCAGCCCCAAGCCGTGGCCGCTGCTTTCAGCTTTGCGGGCACTGTCGGAGCGGTAGAACCTTTCGAAAATCTTCGGCAGATCCTCCGGGGAAATGCCGGACCCGTTATCGCTGCACAGCAGGGTACAGCCGCCGTTCCAGGCCTCCACGCCCAGGGTGATCGTTCCGCCGGTAGGGGTATACTTCACTGCGTTGTCGCACAGAATCCGCATCACCTGCTTGACCATCCCTTTATCCGCTTCAATCCGGCAATGCTCCAGCGGTTGGAGCAAAAAGGTATAATCGGGGGAAACCATGGCGGCTTCCCGGTGCACTTCGCTGACAACCTCGCAGGGATCAAAGGGCTCCATCTCCATCAGCAAGGTCTTCTTGTCGTGCCGCGCCAGAAACAGCAGGCTTTCCACCAGCCCCTTCATGCTCTCGGTTTCCTGGGCAATGGCGGTGATGCCCTCCTCCAGCACGGTTTTATCGTCCTTGCCCCAGCGGTTGAGCATGTTCACATAACCTTGAATAACCGCAATGGGCGTGCGCAACTCATGGGAGGCGTCGCTGACAAACTGCTTCTGGCTGTTGTAGCTGCGCTCGATGCGGTCCAGCATGGAGTTAATAACCATCGCCAGGTCCTTCAGCTCGTTTTTGGTGCCTGCGATATTGATGCGGTTGCTCAGATTGCTGGCGCTCAAGGTGGCAGCCATGTCGGTGATGTCCCGAATGGGACGCAGTACGCTTTTATCTAGGCGGTCCTTGTGGCGCAGAAAGCTGATGATTCTCCACAGGTCGCAAAAGAGCACGCCGCCCATGAGGCTCAGCCAAATGGCCAGACGGCTGCCGATGGCAAAGGATACGTACAGCGTGTGACCTGCTACCCGCCCGGAGGCGAGGGTCAGCACGGGTTCCGGCTTCCATTGGGAACGGGTCACAAGCGCCTCAAAATACTCGCCCAGGCGAGCCCCTGCGTTGGTGGACAGCTCGCCGGATTCCAGGCGGGCGGTGACCCCCTGCTGCAGAATATCCTCCGCGGCATAGACGCCGGATGCATCCGGCGTCAAGGCGGCAATGCGCTGTATGGTCTGCTGCATGCCGGGAACCTGGGCTCCGGCAAAACACAGCGTGATAAACAAGCAGACCAAGGGAGTGGTGCATAGCAGCTGGAAAGCGTAATGCATGGCGATGCGGAAGGTGAGCGAAAGCCGCAGATTGCTCATCAGGCGGCTCAGCGCGCCATGCAGCCTTTGGGAAAGGCGGTTAAATCCCTTGGCCTGTTTTTCAGCGGAAATGCTGGGGGCGCTTTTACTTCTCTTCATAACTGAACATGTATCCCACCGCGCGGATGGTGTGGATGGTTTTAATCTGGAAGGGCTCGTCGATCTTCTGGCGCAGGTAACGAATGTAAACATCCACAATGTTGGTGTCACCCGCATAGTCATAGCCCCATACGTCGCACAGCAGAGTATCCCGGGTAACGGCGGTATCTCGGTGCTCCATCAGGTAGCGGAGCAGGTCAAACTCCTTTTTGGTTAAGGCAATGGGCTTACCGTCATAGCTGACACTGTAGCTGGCAGGTTCCACCCGCAGCTTGCCTGCGGTGAGCACAGGCAAGGCGGTACTGCGGCCCGCCCGATGCTTTTTCAGCCCCACCCGGATTCGTGCCAGCAGCTCCTCAATGGCGAAAGGTTTGGTCATGTAATCATCCGCGCCCATGTCCAGGCCCATGACCTTGTCGCTTACGTCATCCTTGGCGGTGAGCATAATAATGGGCAGGTCGCTGTCATGGCGCAAACGCCGGCATACCTCAATGCCACTGAGCCCTGGAAGCATCAGGTCCAGAATCATCAGGTCCGGTTCCCAGCTCAGGGCCAGGGAGAGCCCGGTGCGCCCGTCCCCCGCGGTTTGTACTTCATAGCCCTCGTGTTGCAGTTCCAGCTCCAGAAAACGGGCAATCTTCTTTTCATCCTCCACGATGAGTATACGGGCCATCGTAAAAAACCTCCCCTGTTGTCATGGATAGATTATATCACAGCTTACCGCCGGCACGGAATCCTTTGCAGTCAGGAAAACAGCTCAAGCGGCCGGCTAGGTCCGGAAAACGGACCCTGAGCCGGCCGCTGTTTCATGGCGAAAGCAGAGCGTTATTCAATGGTTGCGTTACCGTAGCCATCCTGATCCTGAGAGTATTCCACTTTGCCATCCTGGCTTTCCACCTGTACGGGAACCTGCAATACCGGTGCGCGTCCAGTATAGTCCACCGGGGCGGAGGTAGCGGCCGGGTTGGATTGATAAAAGCTGCGCTTCTGCTGGTTGGGCTGAGGCGTTTCCGGAGCAGGGGCATCGGGCTTTTGCGCTTTATCGTCGGAATTGATGGCGTCGGAAAATCCACGGGCAATATCCCCCACGGAGGATTTCACGTTCTGGGCGGCGTTCTTTACCATACGCTCAAGGTTTTCTGCGGCAAAGTCCGCATCCCGCTTGACAAACGTGATATGATAGCCCAATATCAGGCACAGAATAATGCCTAAAATGACCAGATGAGGACTAATAATCAGCGCCACAACGCTGAAGAGCAGCGACAGGTTAGCGATGGTGATGTTGCCTTTCTTAATTTTCAGCCGGCACTGATACAACCGCGTCATGAGATTGGAAAAGCCGGTTTTGCGAGCCTGGCTTTTCTCCGAAGCACGCTGGGCGCCTTCCGGCTTGATGCGTCCGTTACGCTCCAGGTCCACCAGGGCGCGGGCTACATTGCCGTTATGGTAGTCCAGCAGTGCGACGGCTTCCTGATAGCTGATGCCGCTTTTGCGGCGGATCAATTCGATGTCCTCAATGGTGTATCGTTCCATAAAGTTTGACGCTCCTTTCACCGTGCGGTATTTCCTTTGGACGGGATAAGCATAACACGTTTTTGAGCTTCTGTCTTGAGAAAAGGCGAAAAGAAGGATGAGAATTTTCTGAGAATACCCTTGCGGAAATCTTGACAAGACCTTGGGAAGTGCTACAATGAAGAACGACCCGGGAGGTGCGTGCGCCGTTCCGGTCTTTTTCCTGCCGTGAGCAACGACATGCACTGGGAAAACGAAAGGAGATTGTAACCATGCAAATGTTCATCCTGGTTCTCAACCGGGAGGAGTGTCTGGAGCCTATTCTGGAGGCCATGCTGAAAAAGGGTCTCAGCGGCGCCACCGTGTTGGAAAGCACGGGCATGATGCGTGTACTGGACGGGGACGACAATGTGGACCTGCCCATGCTGGGAATTCTCAGGCATTTTTACAGCCCGGAACGCAAAACGTCCAAAACCATGTTTACCCTCATCGAGGATGATCAGTTGGACACCCTGCGGGATATCATCCGTGAAAAAACCGGTGGCCTGGATAAGCCGGACACGGGCATTGCCTTTGCGGTGCCGGCAACCTTTGTGGAAGGACTGAACAATAACAAATGAATATTTTGCTGGCGTTGAGTATTGCCTTTGCCATGGGGTTGTTTTTCAGCCGCTTGATCCGGTACATACATTTACCCAATGTGACGGCGTATCTGCTGGCGGGGCTGGTGGTTGGGCCCTATGTGTTGGGGGTATTCACCCCCGAGATGAACAGCGATCTGGCGATCATCAGTGATGTGGCGCTGGGCTTTATCGCGTATTCCATTGGTAGTGAATTCAAGCTTTCCTATCTGCGGGAAATCGGCTTGAAGCCCATTATCATTACCATTTTCGAGGGCTGCGGGGCTTCGCTGGTGGTCTTTGCGGCTCTGGCGCTGCTGGGGACGCCCATGCCGTTGACCCTGGCGCTAAGCGCCATAGCTGCTGCCACGGCGCCTGCTGCCACCCTTATGGTGGTGCGTCAATACAAGGCAAACGGCCCGGTGACCAAAATGCTGCTGCCTGTGGTGGCCATGGATGACGCCCTGGGCCTGATCCTGTACGCTGTGCTGATGGCGCTTGCCCGCACCATTGAGAGCGGCACGGCGCTAACGGCCTGGACGCTGGTATTCCAACCGTTGATCCAGATTGTTGGTTCCTTGGGGCTGGGCGTGGTACTGGGCCTGATCCTGGTGTACGTGCTGCGGTTCTTCCACTCCCGGGGCAATAAACTGGCCTTGACCATCATGATGGTGTTTGCAGGCGTAGGACTGTGCACCATGCTGGACTGGAGCAGTCTGCTCTGCTGCATGATGACAGGCGCAACCATGGTGAACCTGTGCCGTCAGAGCAACGTGATGCTGGAGCAGTGCGACCGTTTCACGCCGCCGCTTTTCCTGCTGTTCTTTGTACTTAGCGGCGCGAACCTGGATCTGTCCGTGCTGCCTTCAGTGGGCATGGTGGGGGTCGCATATGTGCTGGCACGTGCAGCTGGCAAGAGCCTGGGGGCTACTGCGGGTGCATTGGCGGAGCGGTGTGAACCGAGCATTATCAAATATCTTGGCTTTACGCTGATTCCCCAGGCAGGTGTGGCCATTGGTATGGCGCGCATGTCCATGACCGCTCTGCCGGAATATGGCGCTATTATCAACGCGGTGGTCCTGGCAGGTACACTCATTTACGAGCTGACCGGTCCAGTTATTACGAAAATTGCTTTGACAAAGGCAGGAGAAATACAGCGGGAAGGCAAAACCAAGGCGGCAACCCCCAGCTGCTGAGTACGTTTCCTGCAAAAAAGGCGCTTCGGTTCATAAGAATCGAAGCGCTCAGCGTGTCGAAAAAGTGGCAGATGCCACTTTTTCGAGGAAGCAAA
>USCR01000006.1 GCA_900553295.1 uncultured Eubacteriales bacterium
ACGATGGCCTGCTCAGCTATCAGACCGTGGGCGGAATCGATCCCCGGGTGGTGGTCTCCAAGCGGGTGCTGGTGGGCGAAAAAGCGGTGCCCGGCGTGATCGGCGCCATGGCCATCCATCTGCAAACTGCCGAGGACCGCAAGCGCGTGCTGGGCTACGATGATATTTATGTAGACATCGGAGCCAAGGACAAGGCTGAGGCCCAGGCCAAGTGCCCCATGGGAACCTATATCACCTTTGATACGGATTTTGTGACGTTTGGCGACGGCTTTGTTTCCGCCAAGGCCCTGGATGACCGTGTGGGCTGCTATACCCTGCTCAAGGTGCTGGAAGGCACCTATCCCTGCGACGTGGTCGCCGTGTTCTCCTCCCAGGAGGAAGTGGGATGCCGTGGCGCCAAGGGCGCCGCATTCGCCCAGGAACCCGATGTGGCCCTGGTGTTGGAAGGCACCACCTGCAACGACCTGGGCAAAGTCCCCCAGCCCGAGCAGGTTTGCGTGGCCGGTGCGGGCGTGGCGGTTTCCTTCATGGACCGCAGCTCCATTGGCAACAAGCAGCTCTTTGCCAAGGCCCTTGAGCTGGCGCAGGCCAACGAGATTCCCTGCCAGGTGAAGGGGTCGGTGAGCGGCGGCAACGACGCAGGCGCCATTCAACTGGCCCGGGGCGGCGTGCCCACCCTGGTGCTCTCGGTGCCCTGCCGCTCTATCCACAGCCCCTCGTCGGTGTGCAAGCTCAGCGACGTGGAGGCCCAGCTGGCCCTGACCCAGGCGCTGCTCAGCGCTATGTGATATAGTGAAAGGAAGTACAAAGCCATGTATGAGCTTTTGGAAAAAGTACTCAAGCCTTATGGCCCCTCCGGCAATGAGGAGGCGGTAGCCCAGACCATCCGCCAGGCGTTGGAAGGCCACGTGGACAGCATCGAAACCGACGTTATGGGCAACCTGATTGCCATCAAGAAGGGCACCAATCCCAATGGGAAAAAGGTAATGTTCAGCGCCCATATGGACCACATCGGTTTTATCGTCACCGGATTTGAAAAGGAAGGCTTCCTGCGCGTGACCAACGTGGGCGGCGTGAGCCCGGACAGCAACCAGTTCCGCCATGTGACCTTTGGCAACGGCGTGCAGGGCGTGGTGGTCAGCCAGCCCCTGAAGCCCGGCGAGAGTCGCGCCATGAAGCATATGTTCATCGACATTGGTGCGCAGGACAAGGCTGAGGCCGAAAAGATGGTCAAGCTGGGGGATGTGGCGGTGTATGCGCCCAATATGGTGCGCCTGGGCCAGTACCGGGTGGCCAGCCCCGCCATGGACGACCGCAGCGCCTGCGCGGTGCTGCTGCAGTTCCTGCTCCAGGCCGGCACCTATGCGGACACCATCATCGGCGTGTTCTCCGTGCAGGAGGAAGTGGGCTGCCGCGGCGCCAAGACCGCGTCCTTTGCCCTGGCGCCTGATGTGGGCATTGCCCTGGACGTAACCGCCTGGGGCGACACCCCCGAGGTGGATCAGCCCGCCGTGGCCCTGGGCAAGGGCATTGCCGTGAAGGTCATGGACCGCGCCAGCATCTCCAACCCCGCCCTGCGGGATCAGCTCATGGGCCTGGCGGAGAAGAAGAACATCCCCTACCAGCGTGAGGTGCTGGCCTTTGGCGGCACCGACGCCGGGAGCATGCAGACTTCCCGGGGCGGCATTCCCGTCTGCACGCTGTCCATCCCCTGCCGCTATGTGCACTCCGCCCTGGAGACCGTGGATCTGCGGGACATGGAAGCCGGCGTGCAGCTGATGCTGGCCTACATGGAGGACGGCGTGAAGTAAACCCAAGGGTACGCAAAATTGCCATTCGGCGGCTGGGAAGGGGCGAAGGCTTCTTTCCCAGCCGCCCATTCGGTTTTTTGAAGGAGGTTCCGCTTTGCTGGCAGGGATCTATTGCGTAGTGTTTCTTCTGGGGGGCCTCATGCAGGTGCGGTGGCTGCTGCCCCGGCATCGGGCGCTGAACCGGGTATGGCTGGGACTGTGCCTGGGCCTGTTGGAGATGATGTGGTTTCCGGCGCTTTGCGCCTTTGCGCTGCGCTTTTCCATGGCGGCGCATGGGGCGGCAGCCGGCGTGCTGGCCCTGGTTACCCTGGGCGTTTATTTCCTGCGGGATAAGCGGCCCGCCCTTCCATGGGACGCGGAGGAGACCCGGCAGCTGCGTCAGGCGGCCTGGCTGGTCATTCCCCTGACGATTTACTCAGGCTATTTGCAGTATACGCATGTGATCCGCTTGGCGGCGGACGGCTCATACCATGTGGGACAGAGCACCTATGGGGACCTGCCCATGCATTTGAGCTTTATTACTTCGCTGAAAAATGCGTCGTTTCCCCCGGAATACTCCTTTTATCCCGGACACAGGTTGTCTTATCCCTTCCTGATGGACAGCCTGTCCACCAGCTTTTACATGATGGGTTGCAGCCTGCAGGCGGCGGTGATTATCCCCGGCACGCTGATGATGGGCTTGTGCTACCTGGGGGTGATGCTCCTGGCGCGGGAGATGACCCTGGGGAAAAAGACCATCGTGCTGGCGGCGCTGCTGTTCTTCCTCAATGGCGGGCTGGGCTTCCTGTACGACTTTGACCAGGCGGCGGGGCTGGAGGCCGACGGCACGCCCACGGTATTGGTGCGGCTAAGAAACATCCTGGAAGGGTATTACCAAACACCCACCAACAAACCTGAGCCGGACAACCTGCGCTGGAGCAACGTGATTGTGGACCTGATGGTACCCCAGCGCACGCTGCTGGGCGGGTGGTGCATGGTGATTCCGTGCTTCTATTTGCTCTACACCGCCTTTGATCCGCGCAAGCGCGCTTCCATGGGGCAGCAGCTTCCCGGGGCCATGCTGGAAACCCGTCGGGATGGCCTGGGGGGAACCCGGGCGGTGGCTCTTCTGGGCGTATGGGCCGGGGGACTGCCGCTGATTCATACCCACTCTTTTCTGGCGCTGGGGCTGTGTTCCGCGGGCATGCTGATATACGATCTGTTCCGGGACGAGGAACGATGGGCGCAGTTGCGGCGCTACCTGCTCTATGGGGGCATTGTGGTGGTGCTGGCGGCGCCGCAGCTGCTTTGCTTCACCTTTAACCAGGCTTTGGCCGGGGGCGAGGACGGGGTGGGCGGCTCCTTCCTGAAGTTTCAGTTCAACTGGGTGAACAATCCCGGCGGCAGTGGCATGCGGGACTTCTATCTGTGGTTCTACGTGAAGAATATTGGCCTGCCGGTGATTGCCCTGATCTGTGCCCTGGTGGAGAAGGATCGCCGGACCCGGCGTATTTTCGCGGGTGCGTTCACCATTTTCATTGCCGCGGAGTTCATACGCTTTCAGCCCAACGAGTATGATAACAACAAACTGTTTTATTTGTGGTACCTGCTGTGCGCCATGCCCATCAGCGACTGGCTGGCGGCGTGCTGGCGGCGGCTGCGGGGACTGCGCGGCAGGTGGGTTCTGGCGGTGTTTACGGCGGTATGCGTGTTCCTGTCCCCGGCGCTGACGCTGTGGCGGGAGGCGGTGAGCGATTACCAGGCATTTTCTCCCGGCGCGGTGGAGGCGGGGGAATACATCCGGGACAACACGGAGGAACACTGCGTATTTCTGACAGGTACCCAACATCTGAACCCGGTGATTGCCCTGGCCGGGCGCACCATTGTCTGCGGGCCGGACCTGTGGCTGTACTGGCACGGCTTTGATACCACCGAGCGCAAGCTGGAGATTGCGGCTTTTTACGCGGACCCGGAGGGAAATGCCGGTATTTTGGAGAAATATGACGTGGACTATATCTATGTCAGCAGCTACGAGCGGGCGGATTACCAGGTGAATCAGGCGGAACTGAACCGGCTGTATGAAGTTGTGTTTTCCAATGTGGAGTGTACCATTTACAAGGTGCCGGGGGAGTGAGCCATGGAAAGGATCTTGCGCTATTCCCTGGATCACCGGCGGCCCATTCGACTGATTTTTCAGCGGGAGGGCGCGTTGCAGCAGCGCAATGTGCAGGTGCTGGCCCTGGAGGCCGGCCGGGTGCGCCTGCTTTCCCGGCGGCCGCGGGAGGAATGGGAAATGCTCCTGACGGACGTTTTGGGAGCGGATTATGCCCGAGGAGACGAAGGGCAGGGAGAAGGATAAGGAGGAATCCGGATGGTAAATCTGGTGCGTGGCGCGGGGACGGGGGTACCGCTGGGGGATGTGACGCCTCTGCTGCTGCCCTGGGCGCGGGACCCTTGGGGCGCGCTACGCCCGCCCGTGTCTGTGGAAGCCATGCGCCTGAGCGCCGAGCTGGCGGCGGCCACCTATCACATGGACATCGAGCCCTGGGTACAGGCAGGATGGCGGGATGTGACCATCCAGGTGGACAATGACCTGCTGACGGATTTCTTGCCCCGGCGGCACAGCGGCGCCGTATCCCGGCTAACGGCCAACTGGCGCATGCGGCGGGTCCGTGCCAAGCTGCGCCAACGTAACCCCATTGGGCAGGTGGCTGGCGCCCTGCGGCAGATCAAGCAAAGCGATACCGGCAAGGTGCTGGTAATGATTCACCCCGCGCCCGGTGGCCGCTATGTGGTAGCGGTCAGCTTTATGGGCACGGGAAGCCGGTTCTACGATTGGTTCTCCAATTTTCGTATGAACAGCCAGGACGGCATCCACAAGGGCTTTTTGCAGCTGGCCCGGCAGTTTGAGGGGAACGAGGAGCGCATCCTGTTTCCGCAAACGGCCCGGGAGCTGGGCGTGGAAAAATGGACGCTGGGCAATATCCTGGAGGAGGCCACCCATCAAAAGAGCCGCTTCACCCTGTGGATTACCGGGCATAGCCAGGGCGGCGCGGTGATGCAGGTGTGGGTTTACCACAAAATGCTGGAGGATGGCGTGCTGCCCCAGAACCTCTTGGGCTATGGCTTTGCCAGCCCCTCCGCCCTGGAGGGCCGGGCCATGCCCCGCCCGGAGGTTTACCCGCTGTATCATGTTCTGAATGGGGATGACCTGGTGCCGCGGATGGGGGCGCAGGTGCATCTGGGCGTTTGCCTGCTGTATCCCACCGATGCCGCTTTGCGCAGCGCCTGCTATGCCTGGCCCAGGGATACGGAATCTGTCCGGCGGCGCAAGGCGCTTTATCCGCTCTTGGTGAGCATGGTGGATACCCCTGCCTGCATGGCTATGGTGTTGGCCTATTTGGATGCCCTGGCTGCACACACGCCCGAGGAAATGTTCATTGGATTGGACATGCTGGGCATGGGCAAACGCCTGCCCCTGGGTCGCTTGCTGGCGGCGGCGGAAAGCCGCATGGAGCAGCTGATCGGCTTTTTGCGCAGGCATATTGTGGCTGCCTACGCCAGTATCACGGGAAGCCCCATGGACGGTGAACGGGTGGCGCAAAACAAGGCGCGGATCCTTCAACTCATGGACGAAATGGGCGTACGTGGCTTTGCGTCGGCGCTTTCGGAATGGATGAGCTGGCCCCATAGCATGCAGGTGGAGAAAAACGGCATGCAGGGCGCCTACGTATATATTGCCCGGCTGTGCGCGGAGCGTATGCGTCCCTTTATCTGGGAGGGAGGCGCACGGCCGCGGCGGCGCTATGCCGACGCCTGGGAAGATGGCGGCGAATTGCTGGTGCGGCGCAGGCTGCCAGGGCTGCGCCGGGTTCGCGGGGCGAAGCGCTTCTCGCACCTGCGGCCTTCCCGTGGGCAGAGCGCCCAAAGCGTGGAGCGGAAGGAGCGCATCCTATGACAGACCTGGTACTGCTCTTGCTTTTGCTTACGAATACGGCTTCTTTTCTCCTGATGGGCGAGGACAAACGCCGGGCCCAGCGGGGGAAGTGGCGGATTCCCGAACGCACGCTGTTTCTGTCCGCGGCGCTCTTTGGCGGCTTGGGAGGCGTGCTGGGCATGCATATTTTTCATCACAAGACAAGGCACCTGCGCTTTCGCCTGGGCTTTCCGGCACTGCTCCTTGTACAGGTCGTGCTGGTGGGCCTGTGGGCCTGGCAGCAGCTGGGACGGTAGGACGGAGGGAACACTGTGACCCTGATCCCTGAACAAAACCAGGCCCCTCTGGCGGACCGCATGCGCCCGCGCACCCTGGATGAATTTATCGGTCAGCGGCATCTGGTGGGGGAAGGCCGGCTGTTGCGCCGGGCCATTGAGGCGGACCGGCTGACTTCCTCCATCTTTTACGGGCCGCCAGGATGTGGAAAAACCACGCTGGCTTCCATTATTGCCCGGGCAACCAGCGCCGCCTTTGTGCAGCTGAATGCGGTAACCAGCGGCGTGGCCGATGTCCGCGATGTGCTGAAGGCGGCCAAGGAACGCCGCATGCTCACCGGACAGGCAACGTATCTGCTGCTGGACGAGTGCCACCGCTGGAGCAAAGCGCAGAGCGACAGCATCCTCCCGGCCATTGAGGGGGGGACCATTCGCTTCATCGGCTCCACCACGGAAAATCCCATGGTGGCCATGACGCCGGCGATTGTGAGCCGGTGCCGGATCTTTCAGTTTTTCCCCTTGACGGAGGCGGATGTCATGAGCGCCATGGGCCGCGCCCTGGCGGACCCGGAGCGCGGCTTTGGCAAGCTGGCGGTGGACATGGCGCCCGAGGCCATGCGCCATATTGCGCATGTGGCCAATGGAGATGTGCGCATGGCTCTGGGCGCAGTGGAATTGGCGGTGCTTACCACCCCCGCCGGAGCGGACGGGAAAATCCATGTGGATCTGGCCGTGGCGGAGGAAAGCATCCAGAAACCCATGCTCCGCTGCGACGAGAGCCTATACTACGACATGCTCAGCGCCTTTTGCAAATCCCTGCGGGGTTCAGACAGCGACGCGGCGCTGGCTTGGTTTGCGCGGCTGCTCTATGCGGGGGTGGACCCCCGGCTGATTATGCGGCGGGTACTGGCCCATGCCAGCGAGGATGTGGGCATGGCCAACCCGATTGCGATGCTACAGGCGGCTGCGGCGGCCCAGGACCTGGAGTTCATGGGTATGCCCGAGGCACGGCTCCCCATGGCCCAGGCGATCATCGCCGTGTGCGAAAGCCCCAAGTCCAACAGCGTCAGCGCGGCGGTGGACGCAGCCATGGCCGACGCCGCCAAGGGCGGCTTTGGCCCGGTGCCCCTGCATTTGCGGGATACCCACTACGCCGGGAGCGACCGCCTGGGCAGCGGCAAGGGATACCTCTATCCCCATGATTTTCCGGGGCACTGGGTGCGGCAGGAATACATGCCCCCGGAGGTGCGCGGACGCACCTATTACCATCCCACAGAAATGGGTCATGAGGATGTGATCCGCAAAAATCATCAGGTGCGGGAGGGGCGAAAGGGTTGAAGCGGCAAAAGAACCTGGAAGTAAAAAAGGCCACCATCCTGGCCATGGTGGTCAACAGTTTACAGATCCTGATGGTGGGGGTCATTGTGCTGTACATGTACATGACCCCCGGGGACATTGCGGACCTTCCGCTGGCGCGGGCACTGGTGGCGGTGGCGGCGGCAGTGGTGATCTGGGGTGGCGTGATTGATATACGCGACGCGCTGGACAGCCGGAAGCTGCTGCAGCAGCTGGACGACATGGACCAGACCATCGAGGCCCAGGAGGACCTGAACATCACCCTGCGGGCACAGCGGCATGACTTCCTCAACCACCTGCAGGTGGTGTACAGCCTGATTGAGATGAAGGAATACAAGGAGGCCAACGACTACATCGAGCGGGTGTATGGCAGCATTGCCTCTGTGGGAAAGGTGCTGCGCACGGCAAATCCAGCCATTAACGCCCTGCTGCAGGTCAAGCTCGGCGTTTGCGAAAAGGCTGGCATCCAGGTCAAGCTGGATATCCGCTCCGCGTGGAAGGATTTGTCCATTCCCGGGTGGGAGATGTGCAAGGTGCTGGGCAACCTGCTGGACAATGCCATCGACGCCTTGCAGGAGGTATCCGACCGGCGGCTGACCCTGACGCTCACCGAGGATTTGAAGGCTTTCCGCTTCAGCGTGAAGAACAGCGGGCCTATGATTCCGGTAAAGCTCCAGGCCAGCATTTTTCAGCCGGGCATTACCACCAAGGCCGCGGGCCATGGCATGGGACTGTTCATCGTCCGGCGCACGGTTCAGGAATGGGGCGGAGATATCCGTCTGATAAGCGATGCCAAGGAAACGGAATTCTCCGGCTTTATTCCCCGGGAAGTGAAGCCGCAGGATAAAACCAAGAAGGAAAAGCGGTAATGGCGGCCGCATTGCACTGCACGAAAAAACACGCCAGAACTATTTGGCCTAGATGGACGAAAGGGAGCGATACGAATGAAACACTTATGGGAAATGACGCTGGATGAGCTGCTGAACCCGCAAGGACATGCGTGCTCCTGTGGACGGGTGCACCGCTGCGGGTTGAAAATGCTGCGGGTGGGGAAAGGCGCGGTGGATGCGCTCCCGGAGGCCCTGGCGGCCACGCAGGTGCAGCGGCCTTTCGTGGTGGCCGACGCCCATACGTATCAGGCGGCGGGGCAGAAGGTGGAGGAGGTGCTGCAGGCCGCGGGCATCCCGTATACCCTGTACCGTCTGCCGGGGGACAAGCGCATTGAGCCGGACGAATGGGCGATGGGGAGCTTGACCATGGGCTTTGATCCCCGTTGCGACGGCGTACTGGCGGTGGGCAGCGGCGTGATCAACGATTGCTGCAAGGTGCTGGCCCATGCCTGCGGCTTGCCTTCGCTGGTGGTGTGCACAGCTCCTTCCATGGATGGCTATGCTTCCAATTCCTCTTCCATGGTGGTGCGCCGGGTAAAGGAAAGCCTGTACAACGCATGCCCGCAGGCCATTCTGGCGGACACGGACGTGCTCAAGACGGCGCCGGAAGTGATGCTGCAGGCGGGGCTGGGAGACATGCTGGCCAAGTATGTCTCCGTGTGCGAGTGGCGCATCAGCCACCTGGTGGCCGGGGATGCGTATTGTGAGGAAATCGCGGGACTGGTGCGCGCGTCCTTACGGAAAATTGTGGAGCATGCCGAAGGGCTGATGCGCCGGGAGGACGCGGCCCTGGAAGCGGTGATCGAGGGGCTCGTGCTTTCCGGCGTGGCCATGGCCTTTGCGGAAATCAGCCGTCCCGCCAGCGGCCTGGAGCATTATTTTTCCCATATGTGGGAGATGAAGGCCCTGCGGGAGGGAACCGCCGGGGATCTCCATGGCATTCAGGTGGGCGTGGGCACGCTGCTGACCCTGTGGATCTATGAGCATCTGCTGAACTTTGACACCGTTGACCGGGCGAAAGCGGAAAGGGCCATGGCTGCCTTTGACCCTGTGGCGTGGGAAGCCCAGTGCCAGCAGATCTTCGGCCCCATTGCGCCGCAGATCATCGCCCTGGAGGCAAAGGCGCATAAGAACGATCCCCGTCGGCATGGGGAGCGGCTGGACAGGCTATGCGCTTACTGGCCGCAGATCCGGCAAATCATTGCGGAGGAGCTGCCGCCACGGGAAAAGATCTATGCGCTGATGCAGCATGCGGGGATGCCCCTGTCTCCGCGGGACTTGGGCTTAACAGGCGCGGACACCGCGCAGGCACTGGTGGGGAGCCGGGACATCCGGGATAAGTACCTCACCAGCAGCATGCTGTGGGATCTGGGCCTGCTGGAGCAGGCGGCAAAGGAACTGCAAACCATGGTGGATGCAGGCCGCCTATAAATCAACTGCTTGTTTCGGAAAGGATGTGTGTGTGATGGATGCATTGACTTGCTTGAAGACCCGGCGCAGCATCCGGGCTTATGAGGACCGCCAGGTGGACGAAGCGCTGCTGGCCCAGGTGCTGGAGGCGGGCATGTACGCGCCCACCGGTATGGGGCGTCAGTCGCCCAAGATGGTGGTCGTGCAGGACCGGGCCACCCGCGATCAGCTCAGCCGCATGAATGCGGCCGTGATGAACAGTACGGGCGATCCCTTCTATGGCGCGCCCACGGTGATTGTGGTTCTGGCGGACCCCGCTGTGGGAACCTGGCGTGAGGATGGCTCCCTGGTCATGGGCAACCTGATGAACGCTGCCCATGCGGTGGGATTGGGCTCCTGCTGGATTCATCGGGCCTATGAGGAGTTCCAGTCCGCGGAGGGCAAGGCGCTGCTGAAAAAGTGGGGCGTGCCGGAGAACTACGTGGGTGTGGGTCACTGCATCCTGGGCTATGCCAAGGGTGAGGCCAGGCCGCCCAAGGAGCGCAAGGCGGATTATGTGGTGCGTGTTTGACCTGATTTGCTGAGAGCACAAAGCGCGGGCGCCCTCCCTACCAAATGTTACAAGGCAGGGGATGAACGCCCGCGCTATTTTCGTTATGATATAGAGTGTGCTGTGTTACAGCCAGGCGAACAGCTTTCCCACGTACACCAGCACAAACAGCGTGCCCATGCTGCATAGGGTGGTCAGTACCACCTGGGAGGCAGCCAGCGGTCCATCTCCGCCCATGGCCTCCGCCATGGGATAGCTGCTGATGGCGCAGGGCGCGCCGAAGAGAATCAACATGACGCCCAACGCTTCATTCCGGAAGCCCAGCAATACCGCCAGCCCAAGCATGACCAGGGGAATGATGACCTGCTTGAGCAGTACGGTCCATACCAGTTCCGTGCGATTGTCCCGCACGCCCTGCCATTGCAGCGATGCGCCCAGTACCAGCAGCGACAGGGGAGAGGCCAGGCCACCTACTTGCCGCAGGGCAGAATCCACCACCGTGGGAAGCTGCAAATGAGTCAGCAGCATGATGCCGCCTAGTATGCAGCCGATGATAAGCGGATTGGTCACGATGCTCTTGAGCATCTCCAGGGGCCGAAGCCGCTTTTGCCCCGGGGAAGAGAGCGCAATCACCGCCAGAATGTTGTTCAGCGGGATGACAATGGGTAAGGCCAGGGAATACATGGCCAGGCCGCTTTCGCCAAACATGGCCTCCATCAGCGGTGCGCCCAGGGCTGCGAAGTTGGTGCGGAAAATACCCTGCACCATAACGCCGCGCTTTTGCGGATGCTTTTCAAACCGGGGAACGAACACCACCGCCAGCAGGTAAATGCCCAAAAGCCCAAAGAACAGATAGGCCGCGTATCCCGCGTCCATGGAAACCCCGGAAGCCATATCGCGGATGTTATTGAACACCAATACGGGCAGAAACAGCTGAAAAATCAGCTTGTTGGTTTCCCGGGTGAGCTGCGCGCTCATCCATCCGATCCGGCGGAGGACCCATCCCAGGGCCAGCAGGAGAAAGAGCGGGAAAAGAATTTCAACGGTGATTTCCAGCTCGCGCATAGCAGCAGCCTCCTCAGCATAAACTAAATGAAAGGGAAGGTATGCGCTTCCCAAAGCGTAAGGAGAAAGTGGCACAGCCACTTTGAAAAAAGCAAAGTTGGCCAACCGGCGGTATCCCTATCCGATATACGCCCCTGTGAGCAGAGGGGTGGCACCCCCTCAGCACCTTCCCAGCGCTTTTTCGACGGTCTGCGGGAACCTACGCGCTTCCCGGTCATGGCGCATTCCCATGCATCATGTTGAGTATACGCTTCTTTTGCGCTTTTGTCCATGCGGACGAGGTGTTGGGACGAGAAAAAGACAATTTGCCGCTGTTGCCTATGGACGCGGGAGCGTGAAAGTAATACACTGAAGAAGCACAAGGAGGTGCAAACCATGGAACAGGAAAAAATACAGTACGTATGTCCCAAATGTGGCTGCCAGCACTATGAACACGATCAATTCCAGGCCACGGGCGGAAATTTTGCGAAACTTTTTGACATTCAAAACAAGAAATTTGTCACCATATCCTGTGAGCAATGCGGATACACGGAGCTATACAAGCAACCGGAGGACCGCGCGATGAATGT
This sequence comes from uncultured Eubacteriales bacterium, assembly GCA_900553295.1. Lineage (GTDB taxonomy): Bacteria > Bacillota > Clostridia > Christensenellales > Aristaeellaceae > Egerieenecus > Egerieenecus merdigallinarum. The sequence goes on from USCR01000006.1 coordinate 11,843, forward strand.
GCTGGACTTCCTCCTGGAAGGTTAATGAAGAAAGAAGGGTAGCGTTTGACACAGCAGGAAACAAACATTAAGAAGATGATTCCCAGGTATGAGGGTACCCTGCGCAAGCACATTCTGCGTGTGCCCGAAGTGATCCGGGAATGCAGCGGCATTGTTATCTTTGGCCGGCGGATCAAGTCCGTGGCTTTTACCACAGATCTGTGCATCGTGCGCAATATGGATGCGGACGCAGTGCTGGCGGTGTATCCGTTTACGCCCCAGCCCATTATTACCCAGGCGCTGCTTTTGGCGGCGGATATTCCCGTGTTTGCGGGAGTTGGGGGTGGATTGACCACTGGCAGGCGGGTAACCATGCTGGCCGGTTACGCGGAGGTACAAGGCGCCACCGCGGTGGTGATGAACGCGCCCACCAGCAATGAGATTCTGGCGGAGGTGGCCAAGGTGGTGGATATCCCCGCGATTATCACCATCGTGAACGACCATGTGGATTTCCAGAGCCGCGTGGAGGCGGGTGCGGCGATTTTCAATGTAGCGGCTGGCGCCAATACGCCTGAGCTGGTGCGGAAGATCCGCCGCGAGCTGCCGGAGTTTCCGGTCATCGCCACGGGCGGCCCCACCGAGGAGTCCATCCGTGAAACCATTCAGGCGGGGGCCAACGCTATCTCCTGGACGCCGCCGCCCACGGCAAGCCTCTTTAAGGATTCCATGGCTGCCTATCGGGAGAACAAGCCTCACCCCTGAAATGGATATCGCCTTCCGCAGGAAGGAAGAAAGGGCCGCACAGTACTTCGCCGTGAAAAAGCGAAGCACCGTGCGGCCCTGTTTGATTACCGTAGCGGAAAGCTGGCCTCGTGGATTTTTCCATCGTCCACAAGTTCCACCTGACCTTCCGGACTCTTTTCCCCGTCCAGGGTGGTGAAGGGCACATCCCGGCGGCTTTGCAGATGCCAGGTGGTTTGCCCGATGCGCAGTGTAAGGGCAAAACCGTCCCATGCTTCGGGCAGGCGGGGACGCAGGGAGACCTTTGTCCCTTGCTTTTTGAATCCCAGCAGCTGCTCCAGAACAACGGTATACAGCCAGGCGGCGCTGCCGGTGTAGGCACTCCAGCCTCCGCGGCCCTGCTGCCCCTGGGCGGTGTAAATATCCCCCGCGGTGAAATAGGGTTCCAGGCGATAGCATTCCGCCTTTGCCTGGGTGTCGCTGTGGTGAATGGGCAGCGCTTCGCCAACCAGCGCCCAGGCAAGATCCGTCTGCCCCATTTCGGCCAGGGCCCAGATGAACCAGGGCAATGCGTGGGTATATTGCCCGCCGTTTTCCCGTACGCCGGGGAGATAACCGCTGATGTATCCGGCGTCCACGTCCTCGGAAAAGGGCGGTGTGAGCAGCGCGGTGAGGCCCAACTCGGGGCGGTGAAGGCGTTCCAGAACGCTTTCCAGGGCTTGGGAGGAACGTTGGGGCAACGCGCCACCCAGTACGGCCCAGCACTGGCTGAGCAAACCAATTTGACATGCGGGGCTTTCATGGCTGCCCAGGACCCGCCCATCCGGATACCACGCCCGTACATACCATGCGCCGTCCCAGGCATGGGCCTCCAGCGCCTCCAGCACGCTGGCGCGGATTTGCCGCAGCTCCTGCGCGTCGGACGCTTCGCAGTAGGGAGCGAAGTCATCCAGCACGCGGCAAAGGAAGAACCCCAGGAATACGCTTTCCCCCTCCACGCGGTTCATGCCATCGTTCCAGTCTCCGCCTTCCATCAGCGGGATATGGCGCGGCCCGAAGCGCAGGCTGCGGATGGCCCGCAGGCAATGTTCCATCAGCGGGGCCGCATAGGCGGTGGGCGCGGCGAAGTGATACAGGTCGTGCTTTCCAGGGGGAATGTCCGCGCCCACCAGGAAGGGGGCGGAAGCCGCCAGCACCTGCACGTCCCCGGTGCGGCGGATGTACCATGCGGTCATGAAGGGCAGGAAAAGCCGGTCATCGGTGATCCGGGTACGCACGCCGGCATGCCCGGGGTGCCACCAGTGCTGCACGTCGCCCGCTTCGTACTGCCGGGAGGCGCAGAGCAGCAGATGACGGCGCACCTCCTCCGGGTTGGTGTAGATCAGCGCGGTCATGTCCTGCAGCTGATCCCGGAAGCCGATGGCCCCGCCGGCCTGGTAGAGGCCGGCCCGCGCCCATAGCCGCGCTACCCGTACCTGATAGGGCAGGCATAGGTTTAGCATCAGGGACAGGCTTTCCCAGGGCACATGACAGGTGAAGGCACTGAGCTCGCCACTCCAGAAGCGCTGCACCTGCCGCTGCATGGCGCTGACACCCTCCCGACGGTAACGCTCCAGCAAGCCTTCTATTTCCTCGGGATCCCGGGCCAGGCCCGTTAAGTAGGTGAACGTGGCGCCTCCTTCCTTTTCCAGGGTGAAGGTGCGGGTAAGTACCGCCAGGTTGCCGCGGTCCGCGGCGCCGATTACGCAGGGCTCGGCACTGTCCGGCCGATGGTTTTTGGGCGGAGTCAACCCCCACGGGCGCTGCCCCCATAGGCCCTGGAAGGCTGCCGGGCTCATGCGGTGAGCTTCCGCCTCCTGCTCCAGGTCCGTAAGAAAGCCAAGGCAAGGCCAGCCGGGATTTACCGCCAGCACCATGCCGGGCAGAGGCGTCAAGCAGGTAAAGGGTTCCGCACGCCGGTCGGTGCCCATGACAAACCTGAGACATGCGTGCAGGCACAGGTGCCGAGCGGTATTGCCATGCACCCGTATCCGCAGCTGACGGCATCCTGCTTCCTGTTGCGGATCGGTAAAGCAGGTCCATTGCAACTCCAAACCTTCTCCGAAGGCACGGTATACCGTAACCCCCGGGGAATGTACCACACGGCAGGTCATGGCTTGTCCGAATGGCAAGCGGGTGGGGGAGAACATCTCTCCCGTATCCAAATCCTCTACCACCAGAAACTCTCCGCCCTGGGGTGTCACGGGATCATTGACCCAGGGGGTCAGGCGGCGGCGATGGCTGTTGTCCCCGTAGGTAAACAGCAGCCCGCTTTCACAGCACAGGGTGCCAAAGCCCGGGCGGCACAGGTAATTGCACCATGGAGCCGGTGTATTCCGGTCCGTGGTGAGGCGGATCACATAGGCGCCTTCGTCGGCCAGGAAACCTCCGTAACCATTGAAAAAGTGAAGCTCCTCCGGCGGCAGTTCCGGGGCCGGCTTGGGTGGGCGCGGCGCCAGCGCTGTGGGCGTTACGGGAACGCGCAGGCTATCCAGCTGCTCCCGGATGGTGCCCAGCCGGTCGTCCAGGGAAAGGCTGGCGGCGGCATGCAGCAAGGCGTACCGCTGAGGAGTCAGGGTGGACTTGTCCATGATGGCCACACCTTTTCCCCGTAAATCCCTTAGCGGGGAGGCATCCAGCGCTTGCTGGGCGGTATCCAGCAGGGAGCCGCCTTCCTCCAGCACGGCAATAGCCAGCTCCACCTGCATGCCCAGGGAGCGCTGCAGGGCGGTGAAGTGCAGCGCCAGCGGCAGCAGCGGGCTTTCCTCCCGGTTGAGGAACACCGCCAGCAGCGGACGGTCGCCGCTCAGGCCCATGGCCCACAGCTCTTCCAGGGGGAGAGAGATGGGCGTGCCCACGCCCTGGTGGGGCTGATGCAGCCACTGCACCGCGCCGGTGAGCTGTGTCAGCAAGGGTAGCTGCTCCACGGGAATGTCCAGGCTGTTCAGCAACACTTGCTGCCGGAGCTGGGCCATACGCTGCCGCTGCATCAGCTGCGTCAGGTCCATGGAAAAATCCTCGGGATGGGGCGGCTGCTCCTGGAAACGGCAATAGGTGGCATATACCAGGCGCATCCGGCCGCGGCCGCCCAGGCGCACCGTACAGCGCAGCGAGGCGCAGGGATGAATGGGCGCGCCAAACAAACCCTGCTTGCCTTTTTCGCGCAAGGACCAGGGCTGCCAGGGCGAGCCGTTACGGCCCAGGAACGCCTCACGGTCCGTTTGCGCAAAGACCTCCATGTCCGAAGGCATGGCAAGCAGGTGGCACAGGTAGATGCAGGGCTCCTGGGGATCACGGCGGCGGCGGTGGGCCAGGATGCCGCTCTCCCCGAAGGGAGCGGTTTCAATGAAAAGATCATGGTACGTGGGATGGGCCAGCTGCTCCATTTCCGGCGCCAGGGCCAGCTCAAAATAGTCCGCCACTTCCAGGGTCCGCTCCCGGGCAGAGAGATTTTCCAGCTCCAGCATGTGTATCTGGCATTGGTCCACCGGGTCCACAAAGCAGGTCAGGCGCATGCGCAGCTCACGGTGCTCCCGGGTATACACCAGGCAACCGTCCTCCGCCCACACCTTGCCCGACAGGCGGGGATCAAAGGGTTCCCACAGGCGGCCGGACTCCAGAAGATAAAACTGTATGCCCTCCCGGCAGGATGGATCACGGGTAAAGCGGTTGATGAAAATGTTGTCATAGCCCATCACGCCCAGCCCGCCGGCGCTTTGGAGCAGGAAGGCCTTTCCGCCGCCCATGAGCGCTGCCTCCACCGGCAGGCGCAGGGGAGCAAGCGGCACCTGGGGTATCTGTGGCGCGGGAGCGGCTTCCCGCCGGGGCTTGGGCAGCGTGAGCGTTACCGGGCGACGGCGGTCCTCACGTTCCCGCAACAGCAGCAGGAAGGCGCGCACCTTGGGCATGCGGCAAAATGCCCGGCTTAGCGCGTCCCCAGTGAGGGCGTTGGCCACGGCGCACAGCAGCATCCCCTGGTGATGGGCCATGTGGCTGCGCACAATGCGTCCCTCCGGCACGCCGGTGCGCTGGGTGTCCAGATCGATGCTTTCCAGAAAGCCCTGGGGTGTGTCCAGGCCCAGGCTGTGCATGCGTTGGAGGGCGGCCATTGCCTGATCCGGATAGAGCGAGAGCGCCAGTGCCACCGCATAGGGCGCGAAAACCTTACCCTGCGCGTCCGGGTCCGCGGCTAGCGCCTCCAGGCCGAAGGCGCGGTATTGATAGTTCAGCTGCGGATCAAAGGCGTAGTATCCGCTTTCACTCATGCCCCATAGGCCATCCTTGCCTGCCTTGATGTGGCAGCGTACGGCGGCGGCGCAGGTATGGTGCAGCAGCGTTCCCGGAGTAAGGGGAAGAAGCAGCTGCGGCATCAGGTATTCAAAGAGCGTACCGCTCCAGCTCATCAGCAAGTGTTCCCTGCCCAGGGCCACACGGGTACGGCTTAACCGGCTGAAGTGCCTTAGCGGTACCTGCCGGGTACAAATGGCAACAAAAGAAAGTAGCCGGGCTTCGCTGGCCAGCAGATCATAGTGGCTGCCTTGGGGTTGTTCCTGGCGGGTATCGAAGCCCACAAAGAACAGCTGCGCCTGTGCATCGTACAGGGCGACGAGATCTACTGCTTCAGCCAGGGCATCCATGCGGGCGGGGAGCTCCCGGTCGGCAGCGTCCAGCTCCGAAAGATGCTGCCGCAGCAGCTGCGCCGTGGCCATGAGAAACGCCACATAGTTTCCGCTGTCCACTGAGGAGACATAGGGGGGGTCCAGAACCTCCAGGGTGTTCAGATCATACCAGTTGTACAGGTGGCCCCGCCACTTGGGCAGTGCCTCCAGCGTTTCCACCGTGGCGCGAATGCGGGTCGCGGCCTGGTCCGCCTCCAGCAGGCCCATTTCCACCATGGCCATGGCGCTGAGCAGGTAAAGGCCGATATTGGTGGGCGATGTGCGCATGGCCGGTCCGCGCCAAGGCTCCAGCTGCACATTATCCGGAGGCAGGTGGTGGGTATCGGGACCCACGCTGCTTTCAAAGAAGCGCCAGGTGTTTTGCGCAAGATCCGTTAGTTGCTCCTGCTGCAATTCGTCAAAGGGAAAAATGGCACTCCTGGGTGCGTCCAGCCGGGGAAGAACCAGGGGAAAAAGGGCAAAGAGCGCGGCCAGGGGCAGCGAACTCCATTGCAGGGGGGCGGCCAGCAGGCAGGCGATCCCCAGCCCCAGCGCGCCGCCCCATTGGGGCCAGGGGCTCAGGAACAATCCATCATAGGGCGTAAGTTCCGCCTGGGCCGTGGGAAGCCAGTTCAGCCGTTTTTCATGGGAGACCGCCATACGCCACAGGGCGCGCAGGATCGCGTCCCCCTGCACAGCCAGGCGGGTGGGAAGCGTAATCAGGCCCATAAGGACGCCTGCCCAGTCCCTCCAGGTCCGGCAATGTATGCCTTTTGCGAGAAAAAACAAAATCAGCAGCGCAAACAGGCCCGGGCGCGACGCCAGGGTGGCATAGAGCAACAGTCCTGCCAATCCCAGTGGCAGCATACTCCGACGAAGATTATCCCAGATTTTGTGCCGGGAAAGGCGCCCCAGGGGATTGCGGCGCACACCCTGAGGCGTGTGAACCCAGGGCAGCAGCCAGGGGAGCAGCTGCCAGTCGCCGCGGGTCCAGCGATGCAGCCGTTGGAGCCAGCCCGCCCAGGTGGCCGGATTCCCGTCATACAGGCGCAGGGAACCATCCGCGGCGCAACCGGCCAATTCGCCTTCCAGCAGGTCATGGCTCAGCACCGTGTCCGGGAGAATCCAGTCCTGGGTAGCGTCCAGCAACGCTTCGGGCATATAGGCCCCTTTGCCCTGAAAGCTTCCCTGGCCGCATAACCGCTGGTAAAAGGGGCACTGGGTGCTGTTATAGGGGTCAACGCCGCCTTGGCCTCCCATAATCCAGCTGATGGATGTGCGCACGGTGGCCGGGTCAGTTTCCATGAGGGGTTGCACCAGGCTAACGCCCCGCCAGCCCTCGGGGACACGGCGGCGCTCGGTCAGGGGATGACTCAGCGCGCCAATCAGGCTGCGGACGGTATCTGGCGGGAGTTCCGTGTCCTGATCCAGGGTAACCACAAAGGCATAGCGCCGGTGAAGCTCGGAAGGCGCCATGCTGGCGTAATCATAGAGGTCGTCACAGTTACCGTGGACGATGAGCCGGTTCAGACTTTCCAGGTTGCCGCGCTTGCGCTCCCGGCCGATCCATGCGCCTTCGCCCTTGTCATAGGTGCGCCGGCGCTGCAGGTACAGGTAGCGGTGCTCCGGATCACTCTCCTGAAGGGCTTCCAGGGCGGAAGAAGCAGCGCGCAGGATCAGGTCATCCGACACCTGCTCGGCGGTGAGACTGTCCGCGAAATCTCCCAGGAGCATATATTCGATGTTGGGGTCGGGGTCAGCGTGGCACAGCTCGGACAGGCGGCCGATCATGTGCACGGCCTGTTCCGGGGTGGAAAGAAGCGTGGGAAGGACGACCAGGGTCCTCTGACTTTCCTTTAGAGCGGTGATATGCAGGCGCGGCAGCTCCCGGTTGGGTAACCAGCGCTGCAGGAATCCCTGCCCAAGCAGCCGCCAAAGCTCAGAAAAACATAGCCCCCACAGCGGCCAAAGCAGCCATGGCAACCGCAAGGGAATCATCATCAGCAGCCCAACGGCGATGCCCACCCAAAGCAGGCTCAGATAACAGCCGCGGCTGTGCCGGCGAAGGAAAAGCCGCACGGGGAACAGGCTGGCCCGGCGGATGCGCAGGCTCAGGTACAGCTGACGCAATCCGGCATCCTCCAGCAAATAATATCCCACATGGTTATGGATACCATCGTCTTCCGATTCCTGGGCCAGCCGCACGGCGCCCAATGCTACACGCTCCTGGGACATGTTCATCTGTTGGGCCAGGCGTGCCAGACGGGTTACATACATGCGCCGGCTGTCAAAATCCATGGCGGCGTATGTTCCGGAGGGGTCTTCCAGGAAGCAACGGTGGAGGGGGTCGCAGGTTTCCAGAAATTCCGGCCAGGTGATTTTATCCAGGCCGCGGAGGCTGGTGATCAACGCGGCCAGCCACTGGCTGCGCTCCATCTGCCTTTCCTGTGCCCGGCGAACCAGTTCTCCGGCCTGTAAGCCCATTTGCTCCAGGCGAAGGTCCAATTCACGCAGGAGAGAAGCTGCCCCACTGGCTTCCAGGGCGTGGGTCACCCCTGCAAAGGCTTCCGGGGAAAGACCCGCATGGTCGATACCGCGCAGGGGATCACCATGGGCGCGAAGCATGGACTGCGCAATCCGTTCTCCTCGCTGTTCCTCCTTCAGGGCCAGATAGGCGTCGGCGGCGGCCTGGGAGGTAAGCCGCAACAGCGTCAGGCGCAGTGCCTGAGGAAGCAGCTGCAACTCCTCCTCGGTCATGCCGGCGGTTTCTTGCCAGCATTGCAACAGGGAAGGCAACGCATGTGTACGCAGTTGACCGCGAAAAGCCAGCAGAATGCTGTCCGTAAAGGCGGTTAAGCGCAAACCGCCGCCTTTAAGGGCGGGAAGCGCGGGCGTACCCTGTAATTCCCTGTCCATGATGCCCAGCTGCTCTTCCACGGCCCGGCCATGGTCACGCAGCCATTGTAAGCCCGGTTCCCGGCTGGAGGAAGGCTGCAAGGCTTGCCGAAGCTGACGCATCAGGGCAGGGCGCAATCCGGGGGAGGGGTGCATACGCTTCCGCCCATGGAGCGCCAGGCCTACCCCTAAACGGGAGAGGTGGCTTTGCAGCTCCGCCTCACTGAGTACCGGTGCGCAAAGTGACAGCTTGCGCTCCTCTACCAGGCGGGCATGGCCTCCACGATAGGCCAGCAAGGTGAACAGGCACAGGGCCACAAGACCCACGGCAGCGGAAATCCAAACGATCATAGGCGCTCCTTTGGCTGATGCAACACGTTTTTCAGCTTTAATTTGTACCAAAGGCTGGGAAACCATACCCATGAACCTTCAACCGTATAGCCTGTGAATCTTCCAAGGCCCGAAGCAAAGGCCTGACAATGATCTTTACTTCAATAAAAAAAGGCGCGCTCCCATGTGGGAACGCGCCTCGTGGATTGCGGGAAATTATTCGTCCTCCTCCTCATCTTTCTTGGCGGAGGCGATGATCTTCTCGGCCACGTTGGCGGGAACATCTTCATAGCGGGCGAACTCCATGGTAAAGGAACCACGGGCCTGGGTCATGGAGCGGAGATCCGTGGCATACTTGAACATTTCCGCCAGAGGAGCTTCCGCCTCCACCTGCTGCATGCCGTCCGCCTGGCTCATGCCGATGATGCGGCCGCGGCGCTTGTTCATGTCACCCATGATGTCGCCCATGTACTCGTCGGGTACGGTGACGGTTACATGCATGATGGGCTCCATCAGCACGGGATTGGCTTCCATGCAACCCTTCTTGTAGGCAATGCGGGCAGCGGTCTTGAAGGCCATTTCAGAGGAGTCCACAGGATGGTAGGAGCCATCGTACAGCTTGGCATGCACACCCACCATGGGGAAGCCTGCCAGCACGCCGTGGGCCATGTTTTCACGCAGTCCCTTTTCCACGGAAGGAATGAAGTTGCGCGGTACCACGCCACCCACTACGGCATCCTCAAACTCGAACTCCTGGCTGCCATCCCGGCAGGGGGAGAACTCGATCCACACATCGCCGAACTGGCCGTGGCCGCCGGACTGCTTCTTGTGGCGCCCTTGCACCTTTACCACCTTGCGGATGGTCTCGCGGTAGGGAACCTTGGGCTCCTGGAGAATGGCATTGGCGCCAAACTTGGACGCCAGCTTATTGCGCACCACATCCAGATGCATTTCGCCCTGGCCGGAGAGCAGGGTTTCGGTGGTTTCCACATTCTTTTCCAGGGTAATGGAAGGATCTTCTTCCATCAGGCGGGCCAGGCCGGAGAAAACCTTGTCCTCTTCGCCCTGCTTGGCGGCATAAACGGCCTTGCTCATGCAGGGTGCCGGGAAGGCCAGCACCGGGTACTGGATGGGGTTGTTGTAGTCGGCCAGGGTATCGCCGGTGGAGGTGTATTGCAGCTTGGCCAGGGCGCCCAGGTCGCCAGCGTGCAGGGTTTGCTTGGCAATCTGCTTCTTGCCCCGGAGAATATAGATGCCGGCGCTCTTTTCCGTCTTGTCCTTGTTGACGTTGTAGAGGGTGGTGGAGCTGGTGAGCATGCCGGAGAAAATGCGGAACAGGCTCAGCTTGCCCACGAAGGGGTCGGCAATGGTCTTGTAAATAAAGGCGGAGAAAGGTTGATCGTCTTTGCAGACGCGCTTCTGTGCCTCGCCGGTGCGGGGATTGAAGCCATCATGCTCAATGCCGTCGTGGGCGGGGGAGGGCAGGTATTTGGCCATGAGATCCATCATGCGGGCAATGCCAACGCCGGTGAGCGCGGAGACGGCGCACACGGGAACAATGCTCCCATCCTTCATGCCCTTCCGGAAGCCCAGCAGAATCTCGTCGTAATTCAGCTCACCCTCGTCCAGGTATTTCATCATCAGGTCATCGTCCGCGGCGGCGGCCTGCTCGGTAAGATACTCAAAGGCCCGGTCTACCTTCTCCTTCATGGAGTCGGGCATGGGCACTTCGGTGCTCTTCTTATAGGCGCCTTCGTAGGCCTTCTTTTCCAATACATTGACCACGCCGCGGAAATCCGGGCCTTCGCCAATGGGCATGAGCACGGGCACCACACAGCTGCCATGGCGGTCCCGCAGCTGCTGCGTGACCTTATCAAAGTTTGCGTGTTCACGGTCCATCTGGTTGATAACAAACATCCGGCCTACGCCGCTCTTTACAGCGTGCTTGAAGGCCTTCTCCGCACCCACGTTGAAGCCGGTAACGCCGCTGACCACGATGCAGGCGGTTTCCACTACCCGCAGCGGGCCAACCATTTCACCGATAAAATCAAAGTAACCGGGTACATCGATGATGTTGAGCATCTTGTCATTCCAGTCAATGGGGGCACAGGCAGCGCTCACGGAGCACTTGCGGCGAATTTCTTCGGGCTCGAAGTCCGTGGTGGTGGTTCCGTCTTCCACTTTGCCTTGACGGTCAATAATGCCGGCAGCGTAGAGCATTGCCTCCGTAAGGGTGGTTTTGCCCTCGCCGCCATGACCCATGAGGGCGATATTCCGAATGTTACTGGTCAAATAATCCGCCATGATCGTTGCCTCCCTCTAGCATTGAAAATTTTTTCTTTTCCGCGCGGATGCTCATATTCCAGAAGAGAACGTCCGCTGATCCAATATCTGGGTAACATTATAACAGAAAAATCACAAAAAGAAAAGCCTTGTCTTTGGGCAAGACGATTCTTTGGCAAGTTTTTACGAAATGATCATGTTATATTTGGGGTTTATCGGGCCGTTTCCTGCATATTCGGCAAATGAAGCAAGCGCTCCATGCGCGGCAACACCACAGCCGGATCCCCGCTGGTGAGCAGTTCCACCCTTCCGCCATGGTGTGCCTGGCGGAGGGAATCCCGCTGCTCCAGCACCCGGTGAAGCTGGCGCACGGTGCCTGCGTTTCCGTCCAGCAAGGCGGTTTCTGCGGGTAACAAACGCCGCAGAACGGCCCGCAAAAAGACATAGTGGGTGCAGCCCAAGACCACCGCATCCAGGGGTGTATGCCGGTAGGGTGTCAACAGACGGGTCAGGTAATCCTCTACCTCAGGGCCGTCCAGCTCGCCCTCCTCCACCAGCTCCATCAGCCCGGGGCAAGGAAGCGGAATTGCACCTTCGCCATAGCGGGCCATAAGTGCCTGAAATTTGGGCAGGCGCAGGGTCAGGGGCGTGGCCATGACCAGGATGCGCCCCCCGTGCCGCAGCTCCGAGGCGGGCTTTAGTGCCGGCTCCATGCCAATAATGGGCAGATCCAGTTCTGCGCGCAGGGTGGCAGCGGCCACACTGGTGGCCGTATTGCAGGCAATGAGCACAGCCTTTACCTGCCGCGCCATGAGCAGATCCATCACTTCCCGTACCCGCGCCATCACCTCCGCCGGAGGCTTGGTACCATAAGGTGCATGGGCGGTATCGCCATAATAGATCACGTTTTCGCCGGGCAGCTGTGCAAGAATTTCCCGAAGGACACTGATGCCGCCCATACCGCTGTCAAAAACGCCCACAGGGCATTCCCGCGAAGCAGTTTGCCAGGTTTCCATACCGTCCTCCAATTTCTGTTATGCGTAACATGATTTACAAACTATCGAAAAACGTCTGGGGAGGCGCCGGAAGGGCCGCAGTCCCTCCGGCTTCGATTCGTGTCTCCCGGCTTGGCCGGCGGATGGTTGGCTTTTCAATGGCAAATCCAAGCCGTTTCGCGGCCGAGCGCCTTGCTGGGTTGTTGATTTTGTTTGTAAAATCAATGCCTTACAACTTCGGGCGGCCGCTGCTTGACCGAAGTTGCTTCCGCGAAAAAGAGGCGAAAGTCGCTTTCCGATACGCTGAATTATTATAGTCCCACGAAAATGAAAATGCAACTCAGAGCGTATCCAGCCAGGAGAGCTGACTGGGCTGGCGGGCAAACATTTCCCGGTTGATTTGCGGAAAGGACCATGCCAGGCCCAGCTGCTGGCAAAGCGCCCGATAGCGGCGCGCAAGCGTCTCCGCCTCCCGGGCGGGGCATTCGTACTGATTGCCGAAACGGCGGAGGTATGCCTCCTTCACCCCTGGAAAGTCACGGTCCAGGGCCTTGAAGTAATATTCCCGGTTGCCGCTTCGCAGAGTCATGCCAAAGAAACAGACGGCATACCGGCCGCCGGCTTCCCGCGTGCGCACCAGCAGCGACTCCAGGTTTTCCCAGTCGTCCGTGAGATAGGGCAGCACGGGATTGAGCCAGATGCCTGCGTAGACGCCCGCCTCCGAAAGGGTGCGCAAGGCCTCCAGCCGCTGGGAGGTGGGGGAGACATTGGGTTCGATTTTCCGGCACAGCCCGTCGTCGGCACAGGTAAGCGTGATACAGGCGCGTACCGGAGCGCTTCGGGATAACGCGGCAAGCAGTTCCGCATCCCGGGCGCATAGCGCCGCCTTGGTGGTAAAGCTGGCGCCAAATCCGTAACGCCGGAATAGTGTCAACGCGCCCTGCGTGACTTTCTGGGTCGCCTCGTGGGGATTGTAAGGATCGCTCATGGCTCCCATGGTTACGATGCCCGGACGGCGCTTAGCGCGCAGTTCCTTCTCCAGCAGCGTCAGGGCGTCCGCCTTTACCCGCACCCGGTCGAACTCCGTCAGCCGGTAACACAGGGAACGGGAATCGCAGTAAATACAGCCGTGGCAACAGCCGCGGTAGAGGTTCATATTGTAATCCGCGTAAAAAAAGTCTGTCATGGAAGGGCGCAGCGGCGTCAGGAGCTGCCGGGCGGGTACGGTGTCCATGACCATGCCTCCTTAGGGCTTGTGGTAAGGGACGAGGGACAGGACGCGCTCCACGGCACGGCTGCAATCCGCTTCCAGGTCCGGCGCAGGCTCGACGCCGCCCAATATTACATGAAGAAAAAATTCATGGGTGCCGTTGTTGCCGGTCACCGGGCTGCAGGTAACCTGGCGGACCGCCGTGCCGGGCTGCGCGTTCAGGTCGCGGATCAGCCCCCGCAGGGTGGGCAGATAGGCGTCCGGGGAGAGTATGCCGGTGCGCCGGGCCTCCATATCCTCGGTTTCAAAGAGCGGCTTTACCAGGCATAGCAGCTCGCCGCGGCCGTGCATAACGCGGGAGAAGGCCGGGACGCCCTTGCGCAGGCTCAGGTAGCTTAAATCCACGCTGGCCAGATCCGGCGTAGGGTCCAGGGAAAGCAGCCTGTCGTCGCTGATATTTGTGCGTTCCAGGTTCACGACCCGCGGGTCTTGCCGGAGGGAACCCGCCAGCTGACCGAAGCCTACCTCCACGGCGTACACCAGCGCCGCACCGTGCTTGAGAAAGCAATCCGTGAAGCCGCCGGTGCATGCGCCCGCGTCAATACAAACGCGGCGCTCCACCGTAACCTGAAAGTCACGGATGGCCCCTGCCAGCTTCCATCCGCCTTTGCTGATATAGGGCGCGTGCAGGCCGCGCACCGACAGGGGAAGCGCGGGATCGACCTTCGCGGCGGACGAAGTGACGCGCTGCCCGCCCACATATACTTGTCCGCCCAGCAGATAGGGAGCGGCTTCTTCCTTGCTGTGGAAAAAGCCCTCCTCCACAAGACGGCTCAGCAAGGTTACTTTTTTGACTTTCCCAGGCATAAGCAGCCTCCTTGACAAGAACAGATTCCTTCTCAAACATTATAGCATGTTTACCCGGGAAAACAAAAGGACTGTTGGAAATGAGATGCTGCTTGCAACGGGACGATCGGTAGGAAGCGGCGCTGCCACTGGCGGCTCCAGAGACCGAAGAAAAACAGACGACGGTTTGATGTTAATAAAATTTGAAGAAATGTGAACACAAAATGAGCAGCTATAGGCATTTCAAGGGATAGAAGGGGGAATCCAAAACATATTTGTAAACAAAACAACAAAGAAAAGCAGACCGAAGTATAGTATTTGGCGTGAAACGTGCCGGAATTGAGAAAAAATCAAAAAAGAATCATGTAACAGTTCATAGCGGTAGACTGCGGTATGGAAAATTCGCATGCAGCAGAGGGACCGGGGCGGTAGAAAGCCTTCCTAAGGCTGGAAAGGCGAAAAGACAGAAAACAGCTCCAATATATATAATAATGAAGAAACTCTGCCAATTTTGATATTTTCCGGCTATGAATTCCTTTGGAAGATTTCGGGAAGGCTGGAAAAGGGGGGAGCAAAAAAAATGGGTGAAAAACCAAAGAACTTTGAAAAAATCCTGAAATGTAACCGACCGCGTAACCCTTGCATGGTACAATCTAGTTGTCAGATGGAAAAAGGGTCCGTAAATCGGATTTCTAAAATAGGAGGTTGTATTTCATGAAAAAGATGTTCGCCTTGACGCTGGCCGCTATGATGCTGTTTGGTTCCGCTGCGATGGCTGCAACACCTACTGATCTAACAACGGAGCCGGCTCCTGTAGTTACTGAAGAAGTTACCGAGGCTCCTGCCCAGGAAGCGACCGAGGCCCCCGCTGAGGAAGCCACCGAGGCCCCCGCTGAGGAAGCCACCGAGGCTCCTGCCCAGGAAGTTACCGAAGCCCCTGCTGAGGAAGCCACCGAGGCTCCTGCCCAGGAAGTGACCGAGACCCCCGCTGAGGAAGTTACCGAAACCCCCGAGGCGCCCGCTGTGGAGCGCAGCGTAAAGATTGGCCTGGTTTCCGGAAGCACCATTTATGATGGCGATCACGTAGGCCTCCGCGCGGAGCTTATCGGTTACGAAGATGTTGCCTATGCCATTCAGTGGCAGGTATGGAACGCTGAGACCCAGTCCTGGGATGACATTGCCGGCGCGGTGACCGACACCCTTTGGCTGGATGTTACGGAAAGCATGAACGGTTATCAATACCAGGTGCTGGTGACCATCCTCTAAAACAAACCGAAGTTCATTAAAAAATCCACAGAATCTTTACGGCCCGTTTCCTTAGGGAAGCGGGCCGAAGGAGAATAAAAGGTAAGGTTACAGGAACGGACCAAGGAAGAACAGGCAGGAATGCGGAAGCGCCATTGGCAGGAAAGAATGGAAAGGCTGGCCGCCTGTGGGACAAAGGGAAGATGCCGCCGGGCAAGCGAAGGCGGCCGTCAAACGGAGTCCGAAGGGTTTCCACGCTTCCGGCCGATCGGCAGAGAACTTCCCGGGCGGAACGCTTGCGGATACCCGGGCGGGACTCCTGCCGGAGGCGTCTTCAAAAAAATTCCGACACAAAGCAGGAAAACGACCTTGTAAGCGCAAATGCTTACATTTGACAAATTTGGAATTTCAAGTTGAAAAGAGCGGTGTATAACCGCAGATAATAAGCTGAGAGGGAGGCTTTCAGAGATGAAGAACCGGATCAAGAAGCTCATGCTGTGGGCGACTGTGCTGGCCATGCTGCTGACGGGAATGTCAGCGGCCCTGGCGGATACACAGTCCGCTACGTTTGTTTTGCAGGTGCGGCCCAAGCCGACGGAAGCGCCTGCTGCGACAGACGTGCCCGCCGCTCAGGCGCCTGCTACGGAAGCGCCTGCTACCAAGGCGCCTGCGACCAAAGCGCCTGAACTTACCTATGAGGAGGATGAAGTTGCTTCTCCGGTGAGAGCGACTTTCCAGAAGAATGCTGATGGTTCGTTGATTCTGGATGCCAACGGCGATCCGATTCCCGTCATTCCGGAGGGTGCAGAAGTTCCGGTGGCGTATCAGCGTGATGAAAACGGTCAGCTGGTCTTGGATGCCAATGGCGACCCTATTGTAACGGAAACGTTGCCTGCCGGCTCCAGCATGATTGCTTCCATTTACGATCAGTTGGATCCAGATCGCCGCATTGACATCTACGTGAGTTATGAGGGCGAGGAACTGGACTTCGGTGTGGAGGCTACGCTGACGGCGGTTCCCAAGGGATATGAAGCTGTAATATATACACTTCAGTGGCAGACCAGCAAGGATGACGTTACCTGGGAGGACATTCCTGGAGCAACGGAGGCCCAGTACACCGTGACGGTCACGGAAGAAAACTACATGGATTACTGGCGCGTTCTCGTCATCATTGACGAAGCGCAGTAAGCAGGGCGACCATCAAACGTGAGGAGGACGGTAACCATGAAGGGAAGCTTGCGTAGGGCGCTGGCGTTGCTGGTAGCGATCATGATGGTCTCTACCTGCATGCCGCTGACTGCACTGGCTGAGATCATCGAAGCCAGTGGGTCAGTGCAGCCGTTCCGTGTGATACAACCGGATCAGGGCGTATACGTTACCTTCGAGTTCTATAATGGGGACGAGAAGGTGGATACGCAGATCGTGACAAACGGGGATACCTTGTATGCCCCGGCTAGCCCGGAAAAGGAAGGCTACAAGTTTACGGGCTGGATGAAGGAAGGTGGAGAAGCCTTTGGCGGCTTTGGCGTGGTGGAAGGCTACGCAGAGAGCCAGACCATCCGTCTGGATGCAGGCTTCGAACAAGTCTACTATGTGTTCTTCCTGGATCAGAATGGTACGGTCTGTGTTACTAAGGAAGGCTTGTCGGGCGCGAGCATCAGCACCACGGATGTAACCTTCCCCACTGCCACAGACGAAGGCATTGCCGGTTGGTACTATGACGCGGACAAAAAGGTGCCTGCTGGCAGCGCCGTGACGCTGGAGGATGCAAATATCATACTGTACCCCGATGTGCAGCAGGGCCATTGGCTCACCTTTGATACGGCTGGCGGTAGCTACCTGGATCCTGTGTTTGTGGCTCCCGGTGCCGTGACGCAAACGCCGGACACGCCCACCCGCTTGGGCTTTGATTTCCTGGGCTGGTACAATGGAGAACAGCCCTTCAGCTTTGGCCAGGAGCTTACAGCGAGCGTTGAGTTGACGGCCAAGTGGCAAGGTCATCAAGTGGACTATAAGGTGCTCTACTGGCTGGAGAATGCGGATGATGACGGGTATTCTCTGGATAAAATGGATACCTTGCACGGTATCGCGGGCGAAATGACGGAGGCCGGTTCAAATTATAACCCGGGCGAAGGCTTCCATCTGAGCGCAGATCATTCCTTGGTCCAGCAGACGATTGCCGGTGATGGCAGCACACTGGTCAATGTCTATTATGACCGGGATGTGTATACCATTTACTTCTATCAGAGCAATTCTTCCGCCGCACTGATCTGTGGTAAGGAAGCGCATACGCACAACCGATGGTGTTATGATTGGTGGGACAATCTGACTTGCGGCAAGGAAGAACATACACATACGGCTGCATGCTATGCGCCGAATCCGAGTGCATATGCTGCTGATCCCATTGTGGCAAAGTACGGTGCGTATATTGGCGACCAATGGCCGAGCAATAATGAAAGCGGCAATAACTGGTCTACGCAGAACAATGGGAGTGACCCCTATCAGGCAAATATTCAGACAATGCCGTTGGGGGGGGACGACATTCTATGTACCTGACAACGGTGGGAACAGAAGGTTTTCTGCTACTTACTATGCTGAAGTTCTGGATGGCGAACGAGGGACAGTATCTCATGATGGAAGAATGTACAATGTTCACCATACAGACGTAATTTATGCTAATAGCTCTTCGTTATATGTATCTGAAGAAGACCGTTACCCGCTGGTTGGTTTTACGTTTGTTGACGGTACCGCGTTGAATGCCAATTACAACAGAGCTGTGTTCTACTACACACGTAACGATTATACCCTGACCCGCATCAATCAGGGGACTACGGATGCGCATACGGTTCAGTATGAAGCGGATATCAGCGGTTACGGTGCAGTACCGGAGCGACCGGCGGGTATTCCGGAAAACTATGCGTTCCAGGGATGGTACCTGGACGAGGAATTCCAGGAGGCATATGACTTCAGTGGCAAAGTCATGCCCGCACAGAATGTGACGGTATATGCCAAATGGACTGCCCCTGAGGTGGATGCTACGGTTTATCTGACTATGGCGGGCGATGGGGAGCCGCAGGTTCAGGCAATCCCCTATGGCACGAAAATTGATGAGGAGTGGCTGGAGAGCCTGCAGGTTACTGCGCCTGAAGGTTACACCTGGCACGGGTGGGCTACCAGGAACGGCGATGTCTATACGCCCTTCAACTTGGATACCATCATTACCCAGGACGTGACCCTGTACCCCTACTATACCAGCAATGCTTCCTTTACTGTAGCGTATGATGCCAACGGTGGCGAAGGTACGGTGGCAGATGCGAAGAAGTATGCCGACCGTGCTTATGCGGATGTGCAGTCTTATGCGGGGCTGACTGCGCCTCAGGGCAAGGTTTTCCTAGGCTGGAATACCGCGGCGGATGGCAGTGGCGAGATGTACCAGCCTGGCGATAAGCTGTTGGTTGCGGCTGAAAATGCCAACGAGGGCAATGTTGTCACTCTGTACGCTCAGTGGGGTGGTCAGGCGGGAACTGTGGAACTGACCTACCATGCCAACTTTACCGAAGCGGCACCTGCCACGAAGAAGGAAACCCAGCTCATCAATAACGGCGTAATTACCGTTAGCAACTATGGGGCGACGGGGCTTCCTGAACGCGCGGGATATGAGTTCATCGGCTGGAACACGGTAGCGGACGGCACGGGTACGGCCTTTGCTGTTGGCGAGAGCGTACGCGTGAACGACAAGAGCGCTGCAGAAGCGAACCACTTGTATGCCCAGTGGGAGAAGAAGGTCGCTACCTATAAGGTGCAACACTACATTCAGGTATTGGATGCCGAGAATAAGCTCGAATATGAACTGGCACACGAAGAATCGCCTACTGTGGATGTGGGTACGTCCGTCAATGATGAATTGATCAACGCTCTGAAGAAGAGCAATTTGACGGATGCTGATGATGGCATTGGCAGCCCGGCTTATGCCGATGGATTGTACCATTACGTCTATGAGAGGAACGAGGCAGAGCTGGCTGTTGATGGACAGATTACGTCGGATGCTGATGTAATCAAGCTCTACTATCAGCGCGAGCTTACACGGACTGTATTCGACGACGGCGTCGTAAGCGCGGAAGATGCCTATGAGGATGATCCCAATGAAATTCGGCAGGGCGTCATCACCGTGGAGACCCATTACGTGGGCGGTTCCAAGGATGGTACGGTAAATACGGATAAGGTCTACTTCAAGTTTAACAAGAGCGAGATGGTAGACCTGAAGATCGCGGTGAATTCGGACGAGTATATACTCAACACGATTACCGCCGATCTGAGTGGCGGTAATCGTTGGGACGGCACGGTTCTTGACAATGTATTGGGCAATAGCACCGTGCGTATCTACCTGACCCCCAAATACACACTGGAGTACTACAAGGTAGAAAACGGCGAGGAAACCAGGGTATATGCCGATGTGGAGACCAAGACGTATACCCTTGCGCCGGAAACCACGGGTACACAGGCGTTTGTTCAGACAGAGTATCCCACTAGCGCGACGCTGCAGCCTCTGCCTGAGGAAGAAGGGTATACCTGGAGCGGCTGGTATCAGGATGCCGGCTTGACTGGAGATACCTTGCCTGAAAACAGTGTGCAAAAGATCAATGACCTGGTTGAAGACACAACGGAGAAGGTCATCAAGCTCTACACGGGCAACAAGACGGCTAATGAATATCCTTACATCATTCATCACTACCTGTATGGGACGACGGTGAAGGTGGCTGAGGACACCACGGGAACGGATGCCTTCGGTACGAATGTGATGGTGACCCCGGCTACGAAATTCCTGGCTGGCTTTGAAAAGGCTCAGGCCAAGAATAGCATCCCGGCTATGATTACCATCAAGGTGGATGGCAACGAGGCTACGGTTTACTATACCGTGCCGCTGACCCTCACTGCGGATGGCGCTTCCAAGACCTATGACGGCGATCCGCTGACCTGCGGTACGTTCACCGCGGATGGGCTGGTCAATGGCGATGAGGTAACGGACTTTGCCCTCAGCATGACTGCGGAATCCACCATTACGAATGTTGGCACGCAGTCCAATGTAATTGACGAAGCTACGGTTACGTATAAGGGCGAAGCTATTCCTTCCTATTATACGGTAACGTATGAACCTGGTACGCTGACGATCACTGCCGTCAGTGACGAAGTGGTCGTAACGATCACGGAGCACAGCGCGACGGAGACGTACGACGGGACGGAGAAGAGCGTGACCGGCTACACGGTGACGGACATCTCCAACGAGCTGTACACGGAAGATGATTTCACCTTCAACGGGACGGCGGAAGCGAAGGGAACCAATGAAGGCTTCTACCCGATGGAAGTGAAGGCGGAAGACTTCACGAACGATAACCCGAACTTCAGCAATGTGAAGTTTGTAATCGTGGACGGCGGCCTGACGATCGAGAAGCGCCCCGTAATGGTCACCGTAAACAACGAGACGTACAAGTACGACGGATACCTGAAGACGGTAGCCGATGACAACGGGCAAGAGTACACGGTAGAGGGCGAGAGCGAAGGCCGTGGCTTGCTGAACGGCGATGACATCAGCCTGAATGTGGTGTACGGCGTGTATGCCGACGAGGCGCAAAGCCTGGTGGGTCAGTATACTGCTGATGCCAAGGATGGATCTATCGTTATCAGCAACGCGAACGGCGACGTGACCAAGAACTATGCTGTGACAGTTGTTCCGGGATGGCTGGTCATTACGGATGGCACGGAGGACGATCCTGTTAATCCCGATGCGGTTCTGACGAAGACGCATCTGGCGGGTGTGTATGACCTGGGTGATGTGACCTTTACCATCACGGTGAAGAACATCTACAACGAGGCCAAGACCATCACGATCCGTGAGCAGCCTGGCGTAGAACTGATCGGTGCGGACGAGGAAGGCAAGATTGTCTACCAGGATGTTCCGGCAGGCGAACAGGTAACGGCGTACGCCAAGTACACGATTACCGAAGCTGATATTCTGGAAGGCACGTTCACGAACCATGTGACGGCGGAGTTCTCCGATGCTAAGACGTATACCAATGAAGATACGGTTGACATCGCGGATCTCGATACGACGCTGACGGTGGTGAAGAGCTCCGGCGTGCCGGAAGGTGGAACGGCGAGCCTGGGCGAGACGATCAACTACACGATCACGGTGACCAACGACGGTAACGTGTCGTACACCGGCGTGAAGGTAGTGGACGATCTGGCGGGCCTGAAGATCAATGAGGATACCCGGTATACGGTGAACGAGGATGGCACGGTAACGGTTGGCGATCTGGCGGTTGGCGAAACCGTAGTGATCACGGCGAGCTACGTAGTGACTTCCGACGACATCAAGGCCGGACACGTGCTGAACACGGTAACGGCTACGGGCGATTCCATCGACGACCCGAAGAACCCCGATAAACCCAAGACGCCGGAAGGCAAGGACGAGGAAGACGACGAGACGGACGACCTCGACACCACGCTGACGGTGGTAAAGACCTCCGACGTGGCGGAAGGCGCGACGGTGGGCCTGGGCGAGACGATCACCTACACGATCACGGTGAAGAATGACGGTAACGTACCGTACACCGGCGTGAAGGTAGTGGACGACTTGGCGGGCCTGCAGATCCACGAGGATGCCCGGTACACGGTGGAAAAGGATGGCACGGTAACGGTTGGCGATCTGGCGGTTGGCGAGACCGTGACGATCACGGCGAGCTACGAGGTAACCTCGGACGACATTGAGGCGGGTCACGTGCTGAATACCGCGACGGCGGCAGGTGATCCCATTGACGATCCGAAGAACCCCGAGGAACCCCAGAAACCGGAAGGTGAAGACGAGGAAGATGACAAGGCGGACAACCTCGATACCACGCTGACGGTGGTGAAGACCTCCAATGTGCCGGAAGGCGCGACGGTAGGCCTGGGAGACACGATCATCTATACGTTTACGGTGACCAATGACGGCAACGTGCCGTATACCGGCGTGAGCGTAGTGGATGCGCTGGATGGCCTGAAGTTCACATCGAGTTCGCGCTATTGGGTGATCGAAGATAACACGGCCTATATTACTAAGCTGGCAGTGGGTGAGACCGTGTGGCTTGAGGCGAGCTACGTGGTGACCTCCGACGACATCAAGGCGGGCCATGTACTGAACATGGTGACGGCTACGGCTGATCCCATCGAGGATCCGAATGATCCCGAGAACCCGAAGAAGCCGGAAGGCAAGGACGAGGAAGACGACGAGACGGACGACCTGGACACCACGCTGACGGTGGTGAAGACCTCCGACGTGGCGGAAGGCGCGACGGTGGGCCTGGGCGAGACGATCAACTACACGATCACGGTGAAGAATGACGGTAACGTACCGTACACCGGCGTGAAGGTAGTGGACGACCTGGCTGGCCTGCAGATCCACGAGGATGCCCGGTACACGGTGGAAGAGGATGGTACGGTAACGGTTGGTGATCTGGCGGTCGGCGAGACCGTGACGATCACGGCGAGCTACATCGTGACCTCCGACGACATCAAGGCGGGCCACGTGCTGAACGCAGTAACGGCGGCAGGCGATCCCATTGAGGATCCGAAGAACCCGGACGAACCCAAGAAGCCGGAAGGCGAGGACGAGGAAGACGACGAGACGGACGACCTCGACACCACGCTGACGGTAGTGAAGACTTCCGACGTGGCGGAAGGCGAAGTGGCGAAGGAAGGCCAGACCATTCATTACACCATTACCGTAACCAATGAGGGCAACGTGCCTTACACGGACGTAACGGTGATTGATGACATGGAAGGCCTGGTAATCGATGCAAACGACCGTTATACGGTGCAGGAAGATGGCACGGTAACGGTTGGCGGCCTGGCAGTTGGTGAAACTGTAACGATTACCGCATCCTACACTGTAACGGCGGATGACATCCTGGTGGGCACGGTGGTGAACGCCGCGACGGTCTCCGGCGATGATGTGGAGGATCCCAAGAACCCCGATGAACCCAAGACGCCCGAAGGTGGCGATGAGACGGAAGTAACCCTGGCCGTGGATGTGCCGGTAACGGTACACTGGGTGGATGGCGACCAATTCTATCGGCCGACGGCTGCGCTGACAGTACAGCTGATTGGTAACGATGGCGTGGTTATGGACGAAGTTGTGGTGGATCCGACCACCATGGGTACGGATTGGACCTACACCTTTGAGAACATGCCCACCCATGATGAAAACGGCGACCTGATCGTATACTCCGTGCTGGAGCCTGTGGCACCCGGCAATGGTCGGTACGATGTGACTTACAACGGACTTGAGGTAACGAACACCGCGTACGTCACCGTAACCTTTGTGGACTGGAACGGCGCAGTGCTTCAGAACGAACGGATTCTGGTTGGCGCAACCGGTACAGTACCTGAATCTCCGCGGCGCGTGGGGTACAACTTCACGCAGTGGAGCGGCGGCAGCTGGGAGAATGTAACCCGCGATCAAATCATCCACGCCAATTACATGACGGTATATGAGGCGATTGACGAGCTGAATATTCCTCTGGCCGGTGGCACAATTCAGAACGTTGGCGATTGCTTCGACTAAAGAATAGCCCTTACCCAGCCGGGAGCCCGTCTCCCGGCTGGGAATTGAAGCACTTGCGTCCACGAACAATGCAAAGGGGTGACGGTATTCATGAAAAAACTACTTGCGATCATCCTGGCGGCGATAATGGCGCTGTCAGGCGTAGGCATGGCAGTGGCGGAAGAGGAAAGCGTCACTTGGACACTGTCGATCCTGGTACGCGACGTGAACGGACAACCTCTCCACGGCGCCGAGATCACGGTAAAGGACATAACGGGAGAGCTGGTTTACAGCGGCGTTTCCGATGCGTCGGGACAGGTGGAAACCAGCGTAGCCATGGGGACCTATGCCGTGCGTGCCACGGACCCGCAAACAGGCTACAGTGCCCAGGAAACCATGGACATGCTGGGCGACACGGAGATGGAGATAGTCATTCGCACCCTGGTGCCGGGAAGCAAAATTACCGTAGGCTCCGTGACAAAGGTGGCAGGACAATTCTCCACGGACATGTTTGGCAACAATACGTCGGATATTGATATCCGCGCATTACTCCACGGATACAGCACGGTGGCCTATACCGATGATGCCAGCTATACGCTGGATGAAACGGTGGCGCAGGTGGATGTGGCCACGGAGGATGACTTTGGAAACAAGGTCTATGTGTTCCATGTCAACGATGGATTGACGTACAACAACGGAACACCCATCACGGCCAAAGACTACGCCTTTAGCGTGCTGCTGCAGAGCGCGCCGCAAATGGCGGAGCTTGGCGCATCCACCAGTGGATATTGGCACATACAGGGCTATGACCAATACGCCAGTGGGGAACGGAACTATCTCTCCGGTGTACGCTTGCTGGATGATATGACGTTCTCCTTGACCATCCGTGCAAATGCGCTGCCCTACTACTATGAACTGACTTACGTGAATGTAACACCCTATCCCATCAGCGTGATTGCTCCCGGATGTACCGTGGAGGACGATGGCGACGGTGCCTACATTGACGGAGAATTTACGGCAGCTGTTCTGGAAAAGACCATGCTGGACCCTGAAACAGGCTATTGCAGTCATCCGATGGTGACCTCCGGCCCTTACCAGCTGGAGAGCTACAATGGGGAAACCGGCGAGGTGGTGCTCAAGGCCAATACGCGCTATGCGGGCAATTACGCCGGACAGCGTCCGCTGATTGAAACCGTGGTGCTGCGGGAAACCACCAACGCACAAGCCCTGGCAGAACTGGCGGATGGTACGCTGGACATCGTGAACAAGATCAGCGATAGCCAAGTGATTGCTGAGGGCGTGGCGCAGCTGTCGCAAGGCACGTTACAGGCAAGCAACTACCTGCGCAGCGGCCTGGGATTCCTGGCGCTGGCCTGTGAGCAAGGGCCGACTTCCCAGGAGAACATCCGTAAGGCAATCAGCTACTGCCTGGATCAGGATGCGTTTGTAACGGCTTTCACGGGTACGTACGGGCAACCGGTGTACAGCTGGTATGGCCTAGGCCAGTGGATGGCATCCGAATACGTGTCCACGGCGGGGGAAGACCTGAATACCTACGAGATGAATTTGGACACGGCAACCACGCTGGTGGAGCGCGCGGGCTATGTGTACAATGCGGAGGGCGACGCTTTCCGCGAAGGTGAAGACACGGTTCGCTATCGCTTGCTGCGCGGCACTGCCTTGAACGAGTACAACGCACTGGAAGATCCCGTGGTGGAAGCGGTCCAGGTGGGCAATAAAAACCTGCTGCCGCTGGAGATCAAGTTTGCCCGGGTGGAAAACAACCGTATGTGTGACCTGGTGGTGGAACAGCTGGTACCTAACCTGGAGGCCATTGGCTTCAAGGTGGAGGTAGTGGACCTCAGCTTTGAGGACATGCTGGCGCAGTATTACCGTGAAGTACCGCGGGAGTGCAACATGTTTGCCTTGGCGACGAACTTCACCCATGTGTTTGACCCCATTTACACCTGGGATGGCGAAGCGCAATATCAGGGTTACCTGAACACCACGGGGATCGATAGCACCAGACTGGCACGGCAGGCTGCCCGCTTGCGCGGCACCACGCCCGGAGACACGGAACGCTATCTCCAGCGCTGGCAGCAGCTCATGACCATTTTTAACGATGAGCTTCCCGCTATTCCGCTGTATTCCAACATGTACTTCGACTTCTATGCGAACCGTGTGCAAAACTACGCAGCCAACGCGCATTGGTCCTGGTCTGCGGCGATTCTGTACACGTGGGTTGCGGAGCCGGAAGAAACCGAGGATCAGGATGCCCTGACCCAGGAGGCAGAAACCGAAGCGCCTGACCTGGAGGAAATCACGGATGGCGCCGATGCGCAGCCGTAAGTAAAATCACAGACGTTTTCAAGATGCCCCCCGCTTCTGGCATGCCAGGAGCGGGGTGCTTTGCTGAAGAGCATTATTGCATTTTCCTTGAAACCGTCATGTGCCAAGAAAAGAGGCGCCTCTTCCTATTCCTGCTTTTTTGTGGTATACTACCTGCAAGACGGCGGAAAGAGGGATGAAGTTTGTCGATTCGTGTGGGAATCCTCACATTTCTACATAATGATAATTATGGTTCGGCTTTGCAGGCCTATGCGCTGCAAAGGGCGCTGCTCGCTCTCGGCGCGCAGGCGGAACATATGGATTATGCTCCCTCGCCGTGGGAAAAAGCGCGCAACTTGCTGCAAAGCGGAAATTCCCCGCGGCTGCTGCTGGAGGGCCTCCGCAAACGTGAAGTGCGGGCAAAGCAAGCCGGTGCGCAGCGAAAGGCGGCTTCTTTTCAGCCCTTTTATGAAAGGCACATGCACCTCTCGCCGCGGTGCTCCAGCCATGACGCATTGAAAAAACAGGCAACAGCGTATGATTTGCTGCTATGCGGAAGCGATCAGATCTGGTCGCCAACCTGGCTCAACCCCGCGTATTTCCTGGACTTTGCCGCTGCTGGCCAGCGTAAGGCGGCGTATGCGCCGTCCCTGGGCGTCAAGACACTGCCTTCCCCCCGGAAACAACGGCGCATTGCCAGGCTCTTGCAGGGGTTTGAGCGCCTTTCCGTGCGGGAGGCTGAAGGCAGGGCGCTCCTGCAATCCATGCTGCCGGGGGTGGACATTCCCGTTCTGCCGGACCCTGTGTGCCTGCTTACCAGGGAGGAATGGCTGGACCTGGCACAGATGCCGCACCGGAAGCACCCCTTTATACTTTGCTATTTTCTGGGGGAAAGCCCGGCCTATTGGACGCGGGTGAAGC
>USCR01000007.1 GCA_900553295.1 uncultured Eubacteriales bacterium
AAGCGGCGGGATACCCTGCGCAATCCTGCCTACTTCGGCACATGGCTCAACCGCATTCTCATCAACGAGTGCAAAACGCTGCTGCGCAAACGCAAGCGGCAGCTCCCCACCGCCGACCTGCCCAACCTCGCGGCTCCGCCGCCGGACGAACAAGCCATGGCCCTGCGGACGGCGCTGTTCGCACTGCCGGAAAAGTATCGGGTGCCGCTGGTGCTGAATTTGCTGGAGGGGTATACGCTGCGCGAGATAGCCGCCATGCTTTCCTTGCCCGTGGGCACTGTGAAAACCCGCATAGCCCGTGCAAAGCAAAAACTGGAACAGGAGGTGTCGGTTCATGCGTAAGGAAGACCTTGACCGCGCACTGGGGCAAACCCCGCAGTCCTTTACGGAAGCAATGGATCGTACCCTCCGCGGCTTAAAGGAGGAAAAAGACGTGAAACGTGTTGCGTTCCGTACGGTGATACTTGTGGCTGTCATTATCCTACTGCTGTGCGCCACGGCCTTTGCCCTGATGGGCCAGGGCCTGGAATGGTACTACAACAATATCTTCACCGCCTATCAGGAACATGAGCCGGAAAAACACCAGGCCATCATGCAAAATCTGCAAACCGACCTGCCGCAAGCAAAGGTGGAGGACCCGGAAATTGCCATCGCCGTAACGGAGGCATCCTGGGCGCAGGAGCAAAACGCCCTGGTAATGGTCATTACGGCGTCTCCGCTTCACCCTGAGCAGGTGGAGCTGCATCCCATAAACGCTCTGGATGCGGACGGTGGCTATGGCGACCCGGACAGCCGGGAAGAGCATGTCATGGAGCACATGCTGTGGACAACGGCGGGGTATGGCCCGGTGGAGGACATGCTTGCTCCGGGCAAGGAACTGCTTTTGCTGGAATGCGGAACGGTTTCCATGGACGGCATCTCCACCCATGGCAGCAACACCCTCAGTGATGCCTATGTCACCGACACGGGAACCGTACAGACCATTGTGGAGCTTCCCCTGGACTTTCTCAAGGACGATTACATTGCCCAACGGCGGGAACACCTGGCAAAAAATCCGAACAATATGGAGCTGAAGCAGATCGTGACCAGCATGGAGCAGCTGCACCAGCGCCTGGAGCAGGCCTCCAGCGTGGAGCTGACCATTCCCTATACAGTTACCACCTATACCGATGATGACGAGAAGCTGTACCAAAACGGGCGTACTGGGGAAATCAGTTTTACCCTCCACTTGTCCGGAACGGTGGCGCCGGAGGCGTCTACGCACCTGACTACCCTTCGGGAAAGGGATCAGGGAGAGGCTGTTTCTGCCCTGCAGGAGCGACTGATAGCCCTGGGATACTTATCAGAAAGCTCCGGGGTCTATGATGAGCGGACCGCTGCTGCCCTGAAGGCCTTCCAGGAAAGCAACGGCCTCCCGGCGGACGGCATTGCAGGCCCCAATACCCAGCAGGCACTGTACGCGGCGGATGCCATTCCCAAAAGCTGACTGGCGGTAAAGGCTCCGGCATGCCCGGAAAGGCCAAAGCAGATTGCCTGCAAAACACGCGCCCGGTTCACCCATGACGGTGAACCGGGCGTTCGTCTGCCGGCTACAATGCTTATCAGGACATACGGAAAACAAGGCATGCTTTTCCCCGGCAAGCAGCGTATGCCGTCCAGGGGGGACCCTTCACAAGCTCCGGGCCTTACACCTTACCCCTTTGCACATCCGGAAACGGCTATGGCGCAAGCGGTCAGGCGATGGGCGGAAAGCGCCGGCCCCATACGGCCGGGCATCAAAAACAGGTGAACGCGCCGTCAATCACAAAGTCGCTGCCCGTGGTAAAGGGGCTGGCGTCTCCGGCCAGATAGACGGCAATGGCCTGCAATTCTTCCGGCTTGCCCAAGCGGTGCAGGGGGGCCATGGCGTTCCACTGGCTGATGAGCGGCTTGAGGCTTTCCGATTGCAGCGTCAGCTCTGTACCGATATAACCGGGGCTGATGCTGTTCACCCGCACGCCATAGGGTGCCCACTCGATGGCCAAGGATTTGGTCAGCTGAATGACGCCTGCCTTGGAGGCGTTGTAGCTGCACTGGGGCTGCGGCACATTCACGATATGCGCGGACATGGACGCGGTGTTTACAATGGAACCCTTGCCTTGCCCAATCATATACCGGCCGGCAGCCCGGGCGGTGAGAAACACCCCGGTGAGGTTGATGTCGATGACCTTTCTCCACTGGGCAAGGGTCATTTCCGCCGCGGGCACGTTCAGGCAAATCCCCGCGTTGCAGAAGGCGCAGTCCAGCCCGCCCAGGTCCTCGATGAGCTGCTGCACCACGGCATCCACCTGCGCCTCCTGCGTAACGTCCACCTCGTAAGCGCGGATGACACGCCCCGTGGCCTGGGCGATTTCGGCGGCGGTTTGCTGCGCGGTTGCAATGTCCACATCCAGCAGGGCCACGTCGCTGCCGGCTTCGGCCAGCGCAGTGGCAATGGCTTTCCCAATGCCCCGGGCTCCGCCTGTCACGAAGCTCCTTTTGCCGTCCAGGCGCATTTTTTCCATGATTCCCATAGCAGATCCTCCTTTTATGATTTTGTTTGGCAAGGTAAGCGGGCAGGCAGAAAGGCTGCCATCCCGCGCGTGGTGCAAAAGGGAAGGAGCAGTGCGCGTCTTTACCGCCTGCGAGGATGGAGCGGAGCTACGCTGTGCTCCCCTGTCAAAAAAGCGTGTTGCGGCCGCAGGGCTGCAACACGCCGGATCAATCCATTACAAGAAGGGCAGAGGTGGCCGGGATTATTTCTCGCCTTCCCGCAGGGCACCCAGGGCGCCACCGGGATGGCGCAGCACATACTCCTGGGGCGTCAGGGCACGGCGCTCCTGCAGCACCACGGAGAGTGCCTGCAATACCAGCATTTCAGCAAGGATAGAATTTCGGGGCGCACGGTTCAGGGGACCACCCTCCTCGGGCACGCCGGCAAACAGATGGGTATCCGCAAAGCTGGCCAGCCAGCTGCTTCGATTGCCTGTTACACCAATGATTTTGCATCCGTTGCGGCGGATGGCCTGCACGGTGGCCTTCATTTCCGCGGTTTCTCCGCTGTTGGAAATGCAGATTACCACATCCCCGGGAACCAGCTGGCCGCAGGAGCCGTGCACGGCTTCTGTGCCATGGAGGAAATACGTGGGTGTGCCGGTGGAGGACATGAGCGATGCCAGGTAGGTCGCCACATGGCCCGGCTTGCCGATGCCGGTGACATGCACCCGATTGCCTTCCGCCTGTGCGGACCAAATCAGCTCTGCGGCGGCATGCAGCTCCGCCGCAGAAACCTGTTGCGCAAATGCGTCAAAGGTGTTGCGCGCACTCTCCAGAAAATGTTGAAGGGCATCCATAGGCTAAGAACCTCCTTGAACCTTTGTATATTTTAGTCACACAGCCCTTGGAAGGGAGCGGTATCCTCGCCCCGGGAACGCATCAGGTCCAGCACTTCACCGATGGTGGGCAGGCTGGGTTGCGCACCCATGCGGCAAACCGTAATCGCTGCGGTGTGGTTGGCGAACCGAAGCGCCTGTTCCAGGGGAACGCCCAGGCATACCGCCACGCAGAACGCACCCACAAAGCTGTCCCCGGCAGCGGTGGGGTCCTTTACGTCCAATCCCTTCAGGGCAGGGACGGTTACAACTTCTCCCTCATCATTCAGGCAAGCCACGCCACGGCTGCCCAGGGTGATCAGCGCGTGCTGCACGCCCAGCGACTGTAGCGCGTGCAGGGCATCCGCAATGTGCGCGTCCGAATCCACCGGCAGGCGGGTAAGCAGGGCGGCCTCATGTTCGTTGGGAGAGATATAGGAGGTGCAGGCCAGCAGCGCATCCGGTATGGGCGCATAGGGGGCGCTGTTCAGCATAACGGGTACGCCCTTGCGCTTGGCCCAGGACGCCACCAGGCAGTTGATTTCCATGGGAATTTCCAGCTGCAGGATGACCAGGTCAAATTGCCCGATCTCCTCCTCCAGGAAGGCTACGTCGGCAGGGGTGATGGTCATATTGGCACCGGACACCACAATAATGCGGTTGGCGGTTCCCGCCGGGGTGACCTCCAGCTGCACATTCCCCACCGCAGAAGGCGCCTCTGGATCCCGAATAACCCGGGATACATCCACGCCGGAGGCGGAAGCGCTGCTTAGCAGTTCCTGGCCAAAAGAATCCTGCCCTACTTTACCCACCATGGTTACATCCGCGCCCAGGCGCGCAGCCTGAACGGCCTGATTTGCCCCTTTTCCCCCTGGTGCCGTGCGGTAACTGCGGCCAAGTACGGTTTCACCGCTGTTAGGGAAGCGATCCGTGGATACGATAAGATCCATCACAAAGCTGCCCACCACCAGGATCTTCGGCTTGTGCATGTGAAACACTCCTTTGTGAGGCAGCGCCGCTGTTCCATGATCCATGACGCGCATCACGGCTTCGGAAGCAGCACCGTTACCCCAGTCATATATGGTAAACTCACCTATGCCCGTGTGAAGCTCATTGGCACGGCCATCATGTCCGTAGTTCTCCATCATAAACCCATAATCCTGCTTATTTAGGAAAGGCCATCGGATTTGCCACTGCGCCAGCGCACTGGGATTCTCCGGACAATACATCATGGAGAAGGAAGCCCGCAACGCGGCTTCACCACGCTGGAGATATTCCTCACGGCCCAGCAGATGCCCATAGCGGAGAATAACCTCGCTGCACAGGCTTTGCCGGGCGTCGTTGAGCTCGGCGTCGGCGTTCATTACCCCAAAGCCTCCCACCACGGGAATGGGCATGGATGCAGGCTGGAAGGAGCGCATACAGCCCCTGGTATGCCCATGCATAACCAAACAGGCGGCGCGTGTGGGTGCGGCAAGGCCTTACTGAGCCTGGGGGCGCATGGTGCAAACACAGCAGTCGCAAGCAGCAAAATGGTACCTGCAAGGATCATGGGCTGGCCAGCAGAATATTCCACAACATTTCTTACCTTCCGGCAGATTCGGAAATTTATATTTGATGAAGGTTTCCGTGGCCGACCTGGAGAATATGGAAGCATACCAGTATTTCACAGGCTTGGGCGAGCAAGGCGCACCCATATGGAAAAAGGGAAGCGCCGCCATTGGAGAGGCAACCCCCATATTGGAGGGCCCTATAGGTGAAATCTCCGTGATCTACAATCAGTATCTGGGGAATTTCATCATTACCTACCTGGCGGAAGACTCCGGCTCCATCGTAATGCGGGAGATGATTACACCCTGGGGCGAGTTCAGCAAGAAGTGGACCATTGCCTCCAGTGGAACCTATCCCTCGCTGTACGGTGCGTACATGCACCCGGACTATGTGGAAAATCAAGGTCAGTCCGTTTACTTTACCATGAGCCAGTACTTCCCGATTTATAATATTATGTGGATGCGCTTTGACCTTCCGTAAATCATCGGGCCTGCACGGAAACGCGCATGAGGAACGCTGCCATGAAGAGGAACAGCTTGCGGCTGATGTACGCTGAGTTTACCGAAATTTTCAATCTCCGGCAAGACGACGCCAAAGGACGCTCCATTACGCTGGCCAGCGTGGTGCTCAGCGCCCTGTACAATGTGTTCATTACCGGGCTGTTCTACACCGGCTTTTTGTCCATGTACGGCATGTCCATTACGGATGCGGGCATCGTCACCTTCATTCCCTTCATTGGCAACCTGTTCAGCGTATTTTCCTCCAAATTGCTTGCTCGGTTCAAGCGGCGCAAGCCTGTGTTGATCGTTGCCAAGGTTTATTTTTACGCCATGTATATTCTGGCAACCAACGTCATGCCGAACTTCGTGGCAGACCCCCAAGCGCGGCTGATCTGGTTTGCGGGGATCATTTTCCTGGCTTATGCGGTCTATGCACCCTTCAGCACGGGGTTCACCGTTTGGTTTTACAGCTTTTACCCCAAGGACAATGAGCGGCGCACCAAATTTTTGCTGTATCAGCAGGCACTCAGCACGGTGATGTCCAGCGTGGTGCTGATTTTCAGCAGCATACTTACCGATGCCGTGGCCGGTTCGCCCTTTCAGGAGGAGCTGATCCTGGGGCTGCGCTACTTTGCCTTTGCGCTGGTGGTGGCTGAAATTGCCATACAGGCCTGCGCCAAGGAACCCTCCTATGACCGGGAGCAGCCCTTGCAGATCCGCAAGGTGTTCACGCTGCCTTTCCGCTATCGTAAGTTTCTGTACTGCATGCTGCTCATGTTCGCCTGGAACTATATTGCCAACCTGCCCAACGGCGTGTGGAACTATCATCTGCTGAACCATATGCAGTTTTCCTATACCCTGATTAACGCCATGTCAGTGATGTACACGATGCTCTTCCTGCTGCTTTCCAATGCATGGCGCAAGCTGCTGCGCCGCTATTCCTGGGTGAAAACCTTCGGCATGGCGCTGCTTTGCTGGGTGCCTACGGAGGTGCTCTTCTTTACCATGACGCCGGAGAGAACCTTTTTGTATATTCCGCTCTGCGTTGTGCAGAACATTCTCAACGTGGGCCTGAATCTGTCCTATGCCAATGTCCTCTATTTGAACCTGCCCGAGGAGAATTCCACCACCCATATTGCGTTCAACACCATTGGGTGCAATCTGTTTGCATTCCTGGGCCTGTTGACCAGCACATGGGTAAGCTCCGTCACCGGGGACCTTACCATGCCCCTGATGGGGATGGAGATCTATTCCGTGCAGTTCATGTGCCTGATGCGGGCGGTGACCATGCTGGTGATGGGGGTTGTGCTCGTGAGCAGGTGGCGCGTGTTTACCCCGCAGGAGGATATTGATGAGGTCGATAGTTACCGCAAGGCACGCCAACGGGGCATGCTGCGAAAGGCATAGGTGGGGGAGAATGAAACAGGGACAGCCTCCACAGCAGAAAGCACGCCAAAGCACAGAAGCACTTATACGGTATTTGCAGAAAGGCCCCGGGTGCCAGGCAGGCATCCGGGGCCTCGCGTATGGAATTATTTTAGCAGATCCATCAGTTCCATGGGATGGTGGAGCACCGCTTCCGCGCCGCTTTCCCTTAGCTCCGCCTCTTTCCGGAATCCCCACAGCACGCCCACGGGATGCATGCCCGCCCGCCGGGCACAGCACATGTCCACGGAGGTGTCTCCCAGGTACACAAAATGCTCGGGGGAAACGCCCATGGCCTGGGCCACCGCCAACGCTCC
Source organism: uncultured Eubacteriales bacterium (assembly GCA_900553295.1). GTDB lineage: Bacteria > Bacillota > Clostridia > Christensenellales > Aristaeellaceae > Egerieenecus > Egerieenecus merdigallinarum. Next base: position 7,183 of record USCR01000007.1, read on the forward strand.
GGTGGGATCGGGCTTGACGGGGATGCCCTCCTGCTGGCCGCGCACCTGGTCAAAGACCACATCCGGAAAGTAGTGCGCAACCACATGCACGGTGTCCGCGTGCGGCTTGTTGGACAGCACCGCCAGGCGAATGCCCTGCGCCTTCAAAGCGGCCAGCATTTCGGGAATGCCCGCGTAGGGACGGGTGGTCACTTGATTGTGACTGCCATACCAGTCCTGATAGGTCTGGCGCACCGCGTCGGCCAGGTCCTGCCGTTCCCGCACGGCGCGCTGGGACAGTATTTTCACGCCATCGCCCACCAGGTATTTATATTCCTCGGTGGTCCAGGTGGGCAGGCCGTGCTGGAGCAGGGCGCGGTTCATGGCGTCGGCAATGTCTTGCAGGGTATTGGTTAGCGTTCCGTCCAGATCGAACAAAGCGGCTTGTATCTGTTGCATCATGCATTCCTCCGTATATTTTGCCTGTGTCCGGCCCATACTGCTTATGCCAAAACGTAAAAGCAGGGGGCGAAGAAAAGAATGAGAGACGCGGAAAAGAAAAACGAAAACATCAAAATGATGCTCAATGGCCGGCAGCTGCTGCTGGGCCTTGGCACCCTGGGAGCGCTGGCCGTGCTGCTGGCAGTGGGGTTGGCTCCCGATGAGGCCGCGGCCCCGGGGCCGGAGCCCAGCGTCGCCCAGGTGGACAGCGCCGCGGGGGTTACCCTGGCAGCCGACTGCCAAGTGGTGCAGCACCTGATCTACACGCCTTGCGGCCATGAGCTGACCCGCCGCCAGCCCCTGCCGGAGGAGCTGGTGGGCAAGGGCAGGGCCGAGGCGGAAGCTGCCTATGATCTGTGGCAGATCACATCCTTCAGCGCTACGGAGCTGGCCATGGAGCAAACCGTGGAGATATACTGCCCGGAACATCAGGTGCTCATGCCGGACGCCTCGGGGGTGCTGTGCATTTTTGAAAACCGCTACGGCGACGCTCTGGCACTGGTGCGCTCCCTGGATACGCCGCTGTCCTCCCTGCCGGAAAGCCTCCAGGAGGAGCTAAGGCAGGGTAAGGGCTTTGACTCCGTGGAGGAGCTGGAGCGGTGGCTGGAAAACGCGGAGAGCTGACCTGCGTCAGGACGCGCCTGATGCCCAGCGCCCGCGCCGGGGAAAAAGCTGCCGGAGAAACGAAAGCTGCGTTTCACTGATGAGCACGGCCAGGAAAATCAACGCAAACCCCGCCGCCAGCCGGGGCGTGACCACTTCCCCATAAAACAGCACTGAGAATAGTACGCCGAACACGCTCTCCAGGCTTAGCAAAATGGCTGCGGGAGCGGGCGGCGTGCTTTTTTGTCCCACACTTTGCATCAGCAGGGCAAGGGCTGTGGAGAACACGCCCAGGTAAATCAGTTCGCCCACTGCGCCTGCGGGCAAGGATTCCGGGGGCGTTTCCGTGGCCAGGCTGAGCAGCCAGGCCATAAGGGACGCCGCCATAAATTGTATCAGGGTTAGCAGCGCCGTATCCTCTCCCTGGCTGAAGCGGGCCAAAGCAATCATGTGCGCCGCGTAGATTCCCCCGCTAACCAGCGTGAGCAGGTCGCCACGGCCCACGGTAAAGCCCTCCGTGAGAGACACCAGCCCAATGCCGCCCAGGCAGAGCACCGCTGCCAGCCCATTGTAGACCGTGGGCCGTCTGCCCAGCAGCGCCCAGTTGAGAAAAGGCACCAGAATGCAATAGACCGTGGTGAGAAAGGCGTTTTTCCCCGGGGTGGTATCCATAAGCCCGAAGGTTTGCACCCCATAGGCAGCGCATAGCAGCACGCCCAGCGCAGCGCCCCGGGCCCAGGTGGAAGCGCGAATAAGCTTCAGCCGCTTCCAGAAAATCAGCGCCAGTACGCCCGCGCCCATGGTGAATCGGATGCCCAGGAGCATCCAGGTGGGAATGCTGTCCACGGCATTTTTCATCACAAAAAATGCGCTTCCCCAGATCATGGCGGCCAGGAGCAGCGCCAAACGTCCGCCTAAGTCCTGCTTTGTCACGATGCCGTCGCCTCCGCTTTGGTGTGGGGCATGCCGCAGTGTGCCGAAAAAGTGGTGGAACCACTTTCCTGAAGAAACAAATCCAGTCAACCATAGGTCTCCCCGAACTTGCAAGGAATTGATTTGGCAAGCCAGGTCAACACCCCGCGAAACCGGCATAGCCGGCCTGCACGCTTGAACGCCAGAGGAGCTGCGGCTCCTCCGACATTTTCCAGACTTTTTTGACAGCCTGGGGCATGCTTCAGAGGTATTGTACGCAATGTTGTGGTGGACGTCAATGCGCGTCCTGAGGTTTCTCCGCCTTTTTTTGCGTGGATGTCACGGTGCTTGCCTGGGTCAGGCCCAGCCATTTTTCATAGAACATCTGGGGGCGGTTGCGGATACCGTTATAAGCCGCACACAGCAGCAGCACTGGCAGGGTAACGGGCTGCGCCAGGGGTTGCAGCAATACGCCCCAGAGCAGTACTCCCCGCAGCAGGTAACGTTCCGGGCTCGCCGTGCCGCCAGTGTGCGCATCCGTCAGGCGGATCTTCACCAGGGCCTTGCCCAGGGTTTGACCGTGCCACAGGGCGGGGAGAATGCCCTGGCAGAGGATGGCCGCGCCCAGGGCCGCTGCCGCAGTGCCGGAGCGCTGCCCCAGGGGCAGGATCAGCCACAGGGGCGCAGCAACCACCACCTCCACCCCTGCGTCCACCAGGAAAGCAAAGCCCCGCCGCACATAGCTCACCCGGCTGCCCCGCTGGTAGCTCACCTGATTCAGCCGCTCCCTGCTGGGCAGGAAGCAGGTGAACAGCGGCGTAAAAACATAGCCCAGCCAGCCCCCCAGGGTATTGCCGATCAGGTCGTTCACGTCACAGCAGCGGTACACAAAGGGGGCCAGCCCGTAGGTGCCGGTGAGCTGGGTCAGCTCCAGAAAAAGCGACCCCAGGAAGGCGATCACCACGGTTTTCAGCCTGCCGCAGCCGAAGTAGTACCGCAGGAAAATCCCCAGGGGAAAGAACATCAGTACATTGCACAGGGGCTCATACAGCCCGGAGGAGTAAATGGCCACCAGCCAGCTCTTGGGATCGTCCCAGGAAAAGGTTACGCCGCTGTCCAGCACCTCCGGCACATAATTGAAAGGAATCAGGTTCACGGTGGTCCGCTGGGTGACCACCGTGCCTTCCCGGGGAAAGGGCAGTATCGCCAGGAAGTACACGCAGATCAGGTAATACAAAAAGGCGTACATCAGCGCCACGCGCATCACCAGCACCGCCCCATACCTGCGGTAGCAATAGATCATATAGGGCAGGGTAAACAGCGCGGCCAGCAGGGGAAAGAAAACCGCGGCGGTGAGAATCGGTTCCAGGTATTTTTGCATGCATTCCTCCGGAATCAAAAAATGGAAAAACAAGAAAATCGGGCGAACAACCGCGAAATCAGCGGCGGATTCGTCCGATTTTCATTGCCTTGGGCTGCGCTTACAGCTTGCGGGCAGGCGTATGCTCCACCACGTCCGCCGCGCCGTCCAGCCAGTTTTCATTGAACAGCTCCACCAGGCCCTTGTCGCAGGCGGAGGCCAGCTCGGGCTGGATGGGCAGCTGGGCCAGCAGCGGCAGGCTGTGGGCCTGCGCCACCTGCAGGGTTTTGCCCTCGCCAAAGGGATAGATCTTCTTGCCGCAATCCGGGCAGGCGATCCAGCTCATGTTTTCCACAATGCCCAGCACGGGAATGTTCATCATCTTTGCCATGTTGACCGCCTTTTCCACGATCATGCCCACCAGCTCCTGGGGGCTGGCAACAATGATGATGCCGTCCACCGGCAGGGACTGGAACACCGTCAGGGGCACGTCCCCGGTTCCCGGAGGCATGTCCACAAACATGAAGTCCACATCCCCCCAGAGCACGTCCGTCCAGAACTGCTTGACCGTACCGGCGATGAGCGCGCCGCGCCAGACCACCGGGTCGGTGTCATGCTCCAGCAGCAGATTGATGGACATGAGCTTTACGCCGGTCTTGCTCTCCGCCGGGAGAATCCCCTCGTCACAGCCCATGGCCTTTTCATGAACGCCGAACATACGCGGAATGGACGGACCGGTGATGTCCGCGTCCAGCACGGCGGTGGCATACCCACGCCGCTTGAGCAATGTGGCCATCAGTCCGGTGACCAGGCTCTTTCCCACGCCGCCTTTGCCGCTTACCACGCCAATGACATGCTTGACGTTGCTCCCCGCGTTCTGGGGGGCCAGCAAACTGGTCGCCTCGCTGCACTTGCTCTGGCAGGAGGCGCAGTCGTGATTGCATTCAGCCATGTATCCTTCACCCCTGTTTGTGAGTTCTATGAACCATTCGCCGCGCAGAGGCGGTTTCCTGCCGCAGCGGGAAAACTTTGTGCATTTTTCAGGAGTATTTGCCGGGATGCAAGAAAAAAATCTTTCGTTCCGTCACCCTCGTGCGGGGAAGAATCCGCCTCCCTTGCGCGTTGGAATAGTACAGACGGAAAAGAAACGTCCGTCTGCGTCACAAACTTCCATTTTGGGTGAAAAATAGTGCTTGCGTCAATGCATCAGGTGCATGTACAATAGATACGGAGTCATTCCGGCAAAGGATGCTCCACTGGCTATGGAAGGGAAGGGATTTCTGGTTATGAAGACGAAACGCGCCGTAAAGGGATTGGCCCTGGCGCTTCTGCTTGGCCTATGCTTATGGATGACCGGCTGCTATATACCGCCGGACCAAATCACCGACGACACCCAGGATCTGACCGTAGGTTCCAATAACCTGCCGTTCCAGACCCTGGCGCCCACGGCCACCACCACCCCTTCGCCCACGCCGGGACAGAATGTGCAGAGCACCGCGGGGGTGAACGTGGGGGTTACCACGGGCACCCAGCCCACCACCACGGTGGACTGGAATGCCAACTGGGGCTCCACGAACAACAGCGCCACCACGCCGCCCTCCAGCAACGCCACCGTGGTGGTGATAACCTCTGCGCCCACCAATACGCCCAAGCCTGCTGCGACGCCCACGTCAACCTCCTCCTCGCTGCGCAATGGCTCCACCGGTACGGCGGTGCGTACCCTGCAGCAGCGGCTGAAGGAACTGGGCTATTACAGCGGCTCTGTGGACGGTGACTTTGGCGACGGTACGGAGCAGGCCGTGATTGCCTTCCAGAAGGCCAATGGCCTGAACGCGGACGGTGTGGCCGGCACGCAGACCATTACCAAGCTGTACAGCAACAATGCCGTGCCCGCATCCTCCTCCAATTCTTCGTCGGGTTCCTCCGGTTCCAATACGGTGACCGCTACCCCGCGTCCCAACGCCACGGCTACGCCGCGGCCTACCGCCACCCCGGACCTGAGCAAGGACATTTACCTGCGCGCGGGTTCCACGGGACAGAATGTGCGTACGCTGCAAAACCGCCTGATTGAGCTGGGGTGGATGGACGGCAAAGCCGACGGCACCTACGGTGGCGCCACCGAGGCAGCCGTGATCGCCTTCCAGAAAAAGACCTCCGGCCTGTGGGACGACGGTGTGGCCGGACCGGATACCTTGAAGGCACTGTACTCCAACTCCGCGGCCAAGTCCTCCTCGCCCGTGTCCTCCATCGGCGAGACCCTGGAAAACGGCTCCGAGGGTGATGCGGTTCGGGCGCTGCAAAAGCGCCTGAAGGGGTTGGGCTATCTGAACGGCAGCGTGGATGGCTCCTTTGGCCCCTCCACCCTGTCGGCGGTAATCTCCTTCCAGGAGAAGAATGGCCTGAATGCCGATGGCAAGGCGGGCACGGCCACGCTGAACGCGCTGTACAGCGCCAATGCCATTTCGGCCTCCGGCAGTTCATCCGGCGGGAGCTCCGGCGGCTCCTCCAACGTTACGGCCACGCCCTCCGCAACCTTGAAGGAAGGCGATACCGGCGAGGCGGTGAAGAGACTGCAACAGCAGCTGAAAACCCTGGGCTATTACAGTGGGTCGGTGGACGGAACCTATGGCAGCGGTACGGTGGCCGCCGTGGAGAACTTCCAGCGGATCAACAACCTTACCGTGGATGGCAAGGCTGGCCCGGCCACCCAGAGCAAGCTTTTCGGTACCAACGCCACCGCCAACACGTATTCCACCCTGCGGGAATATGACGAAGGGTCTGCCGTGACAACGCTCCAGTCTGCACTGTATGAGCTGGGATATTTCGATGGCCCCATTGACGGCATCTACGGCGCCACCACCAAGGATGCGGTGCGCGCCTTCCAGATCAACAATAACCTGAAGGTGGACGGCGTGGCCGGGAACAGCACGCTCCAGGCGGTGTACTCCAGCTCCGCGGTGAGCGCCACGGCGGATAACACGGAGTTTACCACCCTGCGTGCCGGGGACAAGGGGGACCAGGTGGTACAGCTGCAGGATCAGCTGATGAAGCTGGGCTACATGGTGACCGCGGCCACGGGGGTATATGACGACCTGACGGTTTCGGCGGTAGCGGTGTTCCAGTCCCGCAACGGTCTGAACTCGGATGGTGTAGCCGGCCCGGAAACCCAGCGGGTACTGTATTCCGACAATGCGGTGAAATATCAATAAAAAAATAATCTGAGCCCGCGGTCTATGCTGGACCGCGGGCTTTGCGTTTCAATGCCTTTCTGGTTTTGAACAAATTGCCTGATGGAATCATCGCAGAAAAAAACCGCTCACTTCGCTTTCACCAGTAGGCAATAGATCCCCTCGCCGGTGCCCAGCATCAGGCCCAAGGCTCCCTGCTCCTGGAGACAGCAGTGCCTAGCGCAGTTTCCGGGACAGCACGTCGGGGTTCACGGAATACATCAGCGCGTTTTCCCGGGTAATCAGGCCTTCGTTATACAGGCGCAGAATATCCCCGTCCATGGTCTGCATGCCGCTGGCGCTGCCCGCGTAAATCATGTTGTCCAGCTGGTGCACCTTGCCTTCCCGGATCACGCTGGCAATAGCCGGGTCCACCCGCATCACCTCAAAGGCAGCCACCTGCCCGCCCTTTACACAGGGAATCAGCTGCTGGGACACCACGGCCTGGAGCACCATGGACAGCTGTACCCGTACCTGCTGCTGCTGGTTGGCCGGGAACACGTCCACAATGCGGTCGATGGTCTTGGCAGCGCCCACGGTATGCAGGGTGCTGAGCAGCAGGTGCCCGGTCTCCGAGGCGGTCATGGCTGTGGAGATGGTTTCAAAGTCGCGCATTTCTCCCAGGAGGATCACGTCGGGCGCCTGGCGCAGGGCGGCCCGGAGCGCATGGGCAAAGGACAGGGTATCCGTGTTGATTTCCCGCTGGGAAACCAGGCACCCCTTATGCCCATGGAGGTATTCGATGGGATCTTCGATGGTGATGATGTGCCCCGTGCGCTCCCGGTTGATCCGGTCAATCAGGCAGGCCAGGGTCGTGGACTTGCCGCTGTCGGCCGGGCCCGTGACCAGCACCATGCCGCGCTTGAGGGAAAACAGATCCATGACCGCCTTGGGGATATGCAGTTTTTCCGCATCCGGTATGGAGAAAGGCACCGCGCGCAGTACCGCGCCATAGGAGCCCCGCTGCCGGTACGCGCTGCAACGGAACCGCCCCACCGCTGCCAGGGAAAAGGAGAAGTCATCGTCGCCAACCTCCTCCAGGCGCTTCATGGAACGCCCTCCCGCCAGGGCATAGATTTCTTGGAGCAGGTCCGCGCAGTCCTGCACGGAGCACCGTTCTTCCCCCAACTGCTCCATCTGTCCCCGGACCTTCGCCTTTACCGGCGTGCCGGGAAGAATGTAGATATCCGATCCGCTTTCCTGCATGATTTTGCTGAGGATCTGGTCCAACGCAATCAAAAGAATGCCTCCATTTCTTCGCTCTGGGATACGGTGGCAAAGCCCGTAAGCTGCAGGCGTGCCGCTTCCTCGGTGAAGGGCAGGAGCGTTGCCTGCACCCGCAGGGAGAGCTTTTCCGTGGCGGGGATTTCCACCGTGCATACGCTGTCCTCCACGGTCCAGCCCGCCTGGCGCGCCGCGTCCTGGCAGGCCTGGGCGTAGGCCTCCGCGTCCCCGCGGCCGTAGATGTCCCACAGGGCCGCGTCCAGCGCAGCCACCAGGTCATACCCCCGGTCCATGGCCGCATACACCTGGCTGTTGACTTCCGCCGTCCGCCGGGCCACGGCCAGCTCCGACCGGGCGGAAGTATAGCTGATTATGCTCAGCGCCGTGAGGCACAGGATGACCAGAATCATCATCAGGGAAGTGGCGCCGGTGCCGATGCGGTAAACGCCGCCGCTTTTGTTCATGGACGCTCCTCCCCTCCAAAATATCCCCCGGCCGTCAGTGACGTCAGGGTGCTCCCGTGGGCATCCCGGGCTTCCAGTGTGACCCGGGTGCGCGTTCCAGCGCCGGTGGGCTGGACCGTGGCCTGCGCGGTGTAAACCGCTTCTTCCCCGGAGAGGGTCCAGCCATCTGCCTGCCGGGAGAAGCCCTGGGCAGCCAGGTATTCCTCTACCTCGGGCGTGAGGGCCAATTCCTCCGCCCAGGCGCTCATGCGCTCGTTGGCGGCGGTGAGCAGCGCCGCCTGGTCCACCATCTGCCGCGCCTTTACGAATACGCCCATGGAGATCACCGCCGAAAGGGAGAAGAACAGCAGCACCACAATCATCTCCACCAGCAGCACATTGCCCTGGTAGCCCCGCCGCGTTTTCATGGGCTCACCTCCCCGCTGCGCAGTGCCAGCGTCAGCGTCAGCGTCTCCCCGCTGGCCTGCGTCATCTCCAGGCACAGGCGATGGCCCGACAGCGTGCCGCGCATGTCCGTAACCTCCGCAATGCGTTCGCCCAGCTCGGGGTCAAAGGGTTCGTCCACCTCGCACAGCTGCTCCCACAGGGCGCCGCCGGCGGCATACACCCGGGTTTCCCAGTCCCCCTGGCGAAGGCACAGCACCGTGCGCTCCTCCTCCTGCCGCAGGGCCACGCCGCCCGCCAGGTCGCTGGAGCGCACCTTGCCCCGCAGGTAACCCGCAAGCACCCGCTGGCTGGCGCACTGGTCCACGTCCGCCTGGATACCCAGGTATCCCTGGACGCTCAGCAGTACCGTGACCAGGCAGGTCAGGGCGAAAAGGGCCAGCAACAGGAACACGAACAACCCGCCCATGGCATGGTTACGGGGCGTCCAGCGTTTGCTCACCATCACTCCACCCCCCGAATCAGCACGCGGATCTCCGGCAGGATATTTTCCGCGAAAGCGTCGTATTGCAAAATGAAGGTATCGGTATCATAGCGCAGGCCATAGTTCTCCTGCAAATAGGCCACATCGGCGGGGTACACGCCCTCCACGCTGTAGCAGGCCACGGCCGCGCGCAGCACCGCCTGGCGCAGGGCTTCCTGCTGCTCGCTGAGGTGCTGCTCTTCCACGCTGCCAAAGGCGCGCAGGAACAAGCCCAGGGCCAGGGCAAAAATGCACAGGGTGATGATTAACCCCTTGCGCTCCCGCAATGCTGCCTTGATCCGGTACAGCATGCCGCTCCTCCTTTCGCGTGTGCCCAGGTGATGCCGTCAGGCAATGGTGGTCAGTATGCTCGCCAGGGGGAGCATCACCGCCAGCAGAATGGCGCCAATAATCAGGGAAAGCACCGTTACCAGCGTGGGTTCAATCAGGCTGACCAAATGCCCGATGCGGTCATCCATCTCGGTTTCGTACACCTGGCTGAGCTTGTCCATGACCGCATCGGTTTTGCCGGCGGCAAAGCCCAGGCGTACCATTTTGCTGTACAGGGGGTCAAAAATTCCCGCCTGTTCCACCGCTTCGGGGAAGGGGGTACCCGTGGCCAGCGCATTGCGGCACGTTTCTATCTTGCGGCGGGATTCCGCGTCCGGGAATACGCTATCCAAAAGCTCCATGCTCTCCGCCAGGGGAAAGCCGCTGCGGAGCATCATTTCCATAATATTGGCAAAGCGCGCCGCCGTGAGCATGGCCCGCAGCCTGCGTAGGGGTGGGAATACCCTGTACACAAAGGCCTCCGCCTGCTCCCGGCGCACCCGGTACCACACCAGCAGCCCCAGCAGGCACAAAATCAACACGCCCAGCACAGCCAGCACCCCGTATCCCAGCCCCATGCCCAGGCTGGCCAGGCTGCCGCTTTCCCACGTCACTTCGCCCATTTCTCCCAGCACCTGCCGGAAAATGGGCAGTACCCGCGTCATCAGCACCGCAATGACGCAGGCCATCATGGCGATGAGCACCAAGGGGTAGGTCACGGCGTTGCGTATGGCTTTGCGGATGTTATCCTCCCGCTCGTAGTAGGTGGCCAGGCCATGGCACACATTTTCCAGTTCCCCCAGGCGTTCCCCCAGGCGCACCATTTCCCGGACATAGGCCGGGAACAGCGGAGATTCCCGCATGCCCTCGTAGAGGGAGCCGGTTTCGTCCACCTTTTGCGCCAGTTCGGTCAGGGCTTCCCGGTAGGGGGTGGATTGATAGTTGTCCGCCAAGGAACGCATCCCCTCGTACAGGGGAATGCCGGACTGGAGCAACAGCTCCACCTGCTGGCAGAACAGGCTGACCTCCGATGGCGTCATCCAGGCGCGCTTCTGCTTGCTTTTCATGGGGTGCTCACCTCATTTTTCTTTCAATAGAACCGTTCGGTGGTATAGCTCTTCACGTTCATATTGCTGGCCTGCGCGGTGATGTCCAGGCGTACCCACTGGCCGCTCAGGTACACTTCGTTCCAGGCGTGATAGGTATTGTCCGCGTAGCCGATGACCAGCTTGGCCGCGATGCCCTGCACCCGCAGCAGCGCGGCCGTCAGGCTGGCGTAGTCAAAGCAGATGCCCATCTTTTTTTCCAGCACCTGATCCAGGTCGGGCAGGTAACCACTTTGCACCGTGAGTGCCTGTACATAGTCATAGCGGATATTGGCCTTTACCCAGTCCCGGACGGCCTGCACCTTCTCCCGTTCCTCCGTGAGGTTGGCGCACAGCTGCTGGGACAGGGCCACCACGGCGCTCTCGGGGGTGTAGTACACATACTGATTGGGGCAGAGAAAGCAGGCGTTTTCCCGGCTGAAGCCATCCACCTGAATTTTCTGGCTGGATACTGAACTATACTTATTCCCGCTGGCTTGCTTGAATACCTTCACCGCGTAGGTGCCTGTGCCCAGCTGGAGAGGAATAATTTCCCAGGCGCCATCGCTGTTCAGGTCATAGGTGTAGGTTTCGCCGTCCTTTTCCATGCGCAGCTTGTAGCGCTTGCTTCCGGCTTCCTGGCAGATCATGACATAGCCGTCCTCGGCGTGGCTGTAATCCACCTGGGTACCGCCCTTCACCGCCACCTTGTCTCCGCTGGCCTGGGGCCAAACCAGCACCTCGCCTGCCGCCAGGACAAATACGGCAAACACCGCCAGCCAGATCCCCAGCAGGCGGCGTCGCCGAAACCCACGGCTGAACGGACGGGTAGTGTTTGCGCGCATGTGTTGTGCCTCCAGATTCATTTACACGAGGAAGGGCGCAGAACTTCCATCGATATTTTCAGCATACGATAGATTTGAGATTGCGTCAAGTTTTTTCTCCGTTGGCCATGGAAAGCGCCGCTTTCTGGACCCTGGGCGCGAAAAAAGGGGCGGCTGCGGTCATTGACCGCGAACCGTCCCGTGAAACTTTCCGCCCAGACCTGTTGCGATGCCCTACTGTCCGTGGCGCCCTCTGCCCTGACCGTGACCATGGCCAGAGGAGGTTTCGTCCGCATGCTCCGTCTGCGTTGCCGGTTCTTCGCCGGTCAGCTGCTGCACCAGCTCCTGAATTTCGCGCATGGTCATGCCCTGAACTTCTTCGATGGTGATGTCCGGCGCCAGGGCTTGCAGCTCCAGGTAAGCCCTGTACTTGCCATGGGAGAGCCCCGCCGCATGGGCCTCATCCACCTCCTCGGGGGAGCAGGCATAGCAGTAGGCGTTTTTCCTGTTGGCGGTGCAGGCTTCCACACCTGCCAGCATATTGGTGGTCTGTTCGCCCTCGGGCCCAACAACGGTGATGGTCAGCACGCCGTCGGCATCCAGCAGCGCGGCCACGGTGTCATTGGCCAGCACCTGGTCCAGCGCGTCCATATAGTCGGCATACTGCACGGAAAGCTCACCGGCCAGCTTTACACCGTCCGCATTGTACCCCTCCACCGACACAACCCGGTTGAACCGGTTGACGCCCAGCTCAATGGATGGGTTAATGTCGATGCTGATGGTTGCTGTGGGGGTAAAGTACAGCCAGTATCCGCCGGTAAACAGGAGGCACAGGCATGCGAAGGCCGCTGCCAGGCTCGGGCGCAGGGCGGGCCTTCTCCGGGCATGACCGCGGGTTTGCTGCGCCACAAAGGCCTTGGTCCTTTCTTTCAGCGCCTCTTCCGCGTGCACCGCGTCAAAGGCCTGTTTGAGCCTGTCACGCATCCAACTCACCTCCCAGCTTTTCCCTGAGCAGCTGTTTTGCGCGCGTCAGGAGCGTATAGACCGTATTGACATTTTTGCCCATGACGCGGCTGATCTCCGGTGCGGTATAGTTTTCATAATAGTGCAGGTAGACCACGTCCCTGTATTTCAGCGGCAACGCCAGCACGGCCTCCAGCACCTCCCGGTAATCCGGGGGAACCTCCGCCGGCTGATCCAGGAGCTTATCCAGGGACACGGTTCGGCTGCGAAAAAAACGCTTCAGCAGGTCCTTGCACGCATTGATGGTAACGCGGATCAGCCAGGCCTTTTCATGCTCTTGGCTTTCAAAGGCCACAGGGCTGAGTGCATACTTCAAAAAAACCGTTTGAAAAATGTCCTCCGTATCCGCATGGTTTTTCAAGTGCACCATGCACAGCCGCCGCACCGTATCGGCATACTGCTCAATGGCCCTGTTGACCTCTTGCTCGTTACGCATCCTTAAACCCCATTCTTACTGGTGACGGCCTCCGTGATAGCCCTGGCCGTCATGATGGCCGTTTTGCGTTTGAGCGCCCGTACCGCAGTTGTCGCACACGCCGTCGCCGTTGGCGTCCGTGTAAGCGCAATTCGCATGCAGCTGATTGCATAGGCCATTGTGATGGACACCGGACAAGCCCCGTCCGCATCCCTGCCCTGCCGCCAGCGCCGCAGAAGCACCAACACCTAGCATAACCACTGCCAAAGCAACCGTCAAGATCTTTTTCATGTTTCCGTTCCTCCTTGCGTTGTGGATGATTTTCACTTCCAATACGACCGGCATTTTCCAATCCATTCAAAAAAACAAAAATATTTTTTTGAACCTCGGGAAAACTTGCGCACCGGCGTGGAAAAGGCCGCGAACTACCGGCAAGTACTCTCCGGCATTTCGCGGCCGCGTGTGCAAAGAGGTGAGAAACGCTACCTGTTAAGCCCGCCAGATCACAAAGCTCTGACCGTCCAGGCGCGCTCCTGCATCCGTGGGTGAAACCTTTCCGGCCAGGAACAGCGGGTCGCCCACCGGGAAGGGAATCTCCCGGGCATCCGCCGCGGCATTCAGCGCCAGCATCAGCCCGCCCCGGCGATATACAAAGGGATAGCCGTCCTGGCCCATCCACACGGCTTCAAAGGGGGCATCCGCCTGCAGCTCCGGCGTATTCCGCCGGAAGGTCAGCAGCGCCCGGACGTAGCGCAGCAGGGAGCCTTCCTCCGCTTCCTGATCCGCCACGGTGGGGGCGTCGGAAGCCATGTCCTGGGGCAGGTAGGTATCGGGGCAGGTGGAGAAACCGTACTGGGGCGTATGGTCCCACTGCAGGGGCGTACGGTCGCCGGTGCGGTCATAGCCGCCCTCCTTGCTGGGAAGGAACAGGTGCCGCATGCCAATCTCGTCCCCCGCGTACACAAAGGGCACGCCCGGCAGGGTAAACAGCAGGCTGTACGCCATTTTCAGCTCGGAAACATCCAATTCCAGGGCCGGACGGCGGGTATCGTGGTTGCTGGTGATCAGACAGATGAATCCGCTCTCCCGGCTGAGCAGGTACCGATGCACATATTCGTTCAGGAAACGGTTCAGGTCGCCCCGGGCTTCCTTATGGAAATAGCTCCGGGCGCCGTCCCGCATGAGGGTGCGGTAGCCGCTGCCCCGGGGCCCTTCATGGTTCAGGTAGAAGTCTCCCTGGAACTGCGCCTTGCACAGGGATTTCTCCGGGTCGCTCCACTCTGCCACCAGCACCGCCTGGGGAAACTCCTTTGCGAGCATGGCCTGCGCCTTGCGCCACAGGGCGGAGGTAGCCTCCTTGCCGGGGTCATCCTTGACCAGGCTGTCGGCCATGTCCACCCGGAAGCCATCGCAGCCCTTGCGCAGCCAGAAGCGCATCACATCGATGATTTCCTCCATGGTAGCCTGGCACCGGGGGTCCCGCCAGTCCATCTGCCAGGGCTGGGACACCTGGCCAAAGCCGTAGTTCAGCGCCGGCTGCATGTCAAAGAAATTGATCAGCGCGCAGCCGTTGCGCTGGGTGGTGCCACAGATCCAGTTGTACTCCCGTGGCTTGTCAAAGGCATTGCCGGTCCATACATAGCGGTCGCTGTACTCGTTGCGTTCCGCCTCCTGGCTTTGGCGGAACCAGGGATGCTGGTCACTGGTGTGCCCAGGCACCAGGTCCAGCAGGATGTGCATTCCCCGGGCGTGCGCCTGGCGGAACAGCTCCTCCAGGTCCTCGTTGGTGCCATAGCGGGGTGCAACCTTGCGGTAATCCCGCACGTCATAGCCCGCATCCTGCATGGGGGAGTCAAAGCAGGGATTCAGCCAGATGGTATCGCAGCCCAGGGAGCGCACGTAATCCAGTTTGTCCATTACGCCACGCAAATCCCCGATGCCGTCCCCGTTGGTATCCAGAAAGCTCTGTGGATAGATTTCATAGGCAATCGCCCGGCTAAACCATTGCGGCATACGCATAGGGCAGGTACCTCCTTTTTATCTTGACCGCGTCCGCTGTGGGTGCGCGGTCTCTGCATAGGAAAAATACGACATGGGCGGCGCCATTCCTGCCGTTTGCTTCAAATCCATGCCTGTGGTATAATGGCCACGACGTCCCCCAACCCGTACGACACCAAAGCCATGGAGAAAGGATTTCTGCGCCATGTCTGATTACGCACCTGAAATACTGGCCCGGCTCCAGCGAACGGAGTTCGCCATTGCAAAGGCCTTTTTTTCCTTCTGCCAGGAGCACGGCATTCCCGCTGTCTCCCTGTACGGTACCGTTCTGGGCGCGGTGCGCCACGGTGGTTTCATCCCCTGGGATGACGATATGGACGTGGGGCTGCTGCGCCAGGATTATCAAAAGCTGCTGTCCCTAAGGGATCAGCTGCCCGGGGAGCTGGAGCTGCTTTGCCCGGAATATACGCCGGGATATACCCTCACCTTTGCCAAGCTCTGCCTGAAAAATACCACGTTCATTGAGGCCAGCCATCAGGAGCGGGCCTATCATTCCGGCATTTACATTGACATCTATCCCTTGGACTTTGCTCCGGAGGAGGAGGCGGAGCAGCGCCGTCAGCAGCGCCGCTGCTTCCTCTATGCCCGGCTGACCGCCCTGGCCCAGTACCGTAACCCCAGCCTTCCTGAGGGCGCTACCGGCCTGCAGGCGGCAGCCATGCGCGTGGCCTGCTTCTTGGGGCACGGGCTGCTGCGCCTTACCGGTCAAACGCGGATGCGCATGTACCGCCGCTATCTGCGCTGGGCAACCCGCTACGGGGACAGCGGCCTATTGGTGGATGTGGCGGACATGCGGCCCCAGGATACGCTGCTGCCCGCGCCGCTGTTTTTCCCGGCGTCCTCGCTGCCCTTCATGGACGGCGAACTGCCAGTTCCCGCAGACAGCCACGCTTACCTGAAGGCATATTATCATGACTACATGCGCCTCCCCGCACCGGAGGAACGCCATAACCATCCCCCCGCCGTACTGAAGTTTGAGGAGGATGCATCGTGAACATTCTGTATGCCTCGGACGAGAATTACCTGCGCCATGCCGCCGCGTCCATGGTTTCCCTGTGCGAACATACGCCGCCGGAGGCGGAGCTGCGGTTCCACCTGCTTTCCATGGGGGTATCCAGTCAAGGGGCGCAGCGGCTGCGGGATACCCTGGCCCCCTATGGGCGGGAACTCTGCCTGTGGGAGCTGGGCGACCTGCGGAAGTGGTTTGATTTCTCGGTGAACTCCCGGGGATTTGCCCTGAGCACCCTGGCGCGTCTGTTTGTGGGGCGGGTGCTGCCGGAGGACGTGCATCGCGTGCTGTACCTGGACTGCGACACCCTGCCCCTGGAGGACCTGTCCGCCCTGGAACAGTTTGACCTGAAGGGATGCCCCTTGGCCATGGCGCAGGAGCCCACGGCCCGCCACAGCCGCAAGCGCGAACTGGGCATGGCCCCCGAGCAGCCCTATTTCAACGCCGGTGTGCTGCTCATCGACCTGGACCGCTGGCGGGCAGAGGGCACGGAAAAAACCGTCCTGGATTATTACCGGGAAAAGGGTGGAGCGCTCCTGGCCCCGGATCAGGATGCGCTCAATGGGGCGCTGGCCGGGCACATCTGCCTCCTGCCACCCCGGTACAACTTTGGCTCCGTACAGATTTATTACCCCTGGAAGGCGCAGAAGCGCATGTCCGCCCCCGCGCCTTTCTACCCCACGGAACAGGCCTATCAGCAGGCGGCTTTTCCCCCTGCCATCATTCATTTCCTGGGCGAGGAACGCCCCTGGCGGGAGGGCAACCGCCACCCCTACCGGGCGGCCTATGAAGCGGCGCTGGCGAAAACACCCTGGCGCGGCGCGCCCATGGAAAGCGGCTGGCAGACGTATTTCCGCTGCTTTGACCTGTTCAACCGTTTGACACGGCCATTCCCCCTGCTGCGCTGGCGCATCATCAATGCGCTGATTCCCGCTTTTATGCGCTATCGGGAACAGGCCAGAAAGAAAAAGCAACATGGCTAAAAGGCAATCTTCCCTGGGACGGGACATGGCTTTCAACTCCATGGGGTCGCTGTTTTATCTGCTGTGCCAGTGGCTGCTCACCGTGGTGGTGGTGCCTCTTTGCTCCTTTGAAGCGGCGGGCATCCTGACCCTGTCCATCTCCCTGACCAATGTGTTTTTCACCCTGGCGACCTTCGGCATCCGTATTTTCCAGGTGTCGGACAGCCAGGGCAAATACGGACCCGGGCTGTATATCTCCACCCGGGTTTTTACGTGCGTGTGTTCCTTTGCCCTTTGCGCGGCCTTTCTGCTGTGCAACCGGCAGTACACTGCCGAGCAGGTGCTGTGCATCCTTTTCTACATGCTCTACCGTATTGGCGAGGCGCTGGTAGACGTGCTGGCCGGCGAGGAGCAAAAGGCGTACCGGTTTGATTATGTGGGATTATCGTTTCTGTTCCGCGGGCTGACGACGCTGCTGAGCTTCTCGCTGGTGCTCTATTGTACCCGGAACCTCACCCTGACGCTGCTGGTCATGGCGGTGATGACCCTGGGCGTGGTGCTGGCCTACGATGGCCGGAAGGTCAAGGCGCTGACCGGCTTTCGCCTGCACCTGAGCTTTCGGGAGAGCTTGCCCCTGCTCCGGGAAGCCTGGCCGCTGATGCTCAATTCCGCCCTGCTTACCCTTTTGGCCGCGCTGCCGCGCTACTTTCTGGAAATGTACCACGGCAGTGAACTGCTGGGCTACTTTGGCTCCGTATCCACCCCGGCGGTGATTATTCAGGCAGGATGCAGCTTTATCTACACGCCCCTGGTGGCGCCGCTGAGCAGCCGCTTTGCCCGTGGGGATCTGCGGGATTTCCGGCGGATGCTGCTGCTGGCGCTGGGCGGCGTGCTGGGGTTTGCCGCGTGCATGTTTGCGGGCGCGGCGCTGCTGGGGCGCTGGGGGCTGACGCTGCTGTTTGGGCAGGCGATCCTTCCCTATGCCTTTCTGCTGCTGCCCGTGCTGGGCTCCACGCTGTGCATTTCCCTCATATACTTCTTTGAAGTGCCTCTGACCATTGGCCGCCGGCTCAAGGTCATGACGGCCATTCACGGCGGCGCGGTGGTGGTGGCCGCGGCGGTTTCCCTGCTGGCCATTCCGGCCCAAGGGTTGCAGGGGGTGCTGCTGGCGCTGTACGCCAGCGCCGGCTGCGACGTGCTGGCCATGGCCGCGGTTACGGCCCGGATGTGCCGCAAGGCAGAAACGCCCGCCTGAAACTGGTGATAGAGGCAAAGTTGCTTTTCAGGGACATGGACAGGGGAAGCATACAGGCGTCGCTTTCGCGTGGCGCCTCTTTTGCGGAGAAAAAGGCCGTCCTTTGCTTTACCGAAAATATTCCATGTGCTATAATAAAGCGATTTTGTGCCGGGAGGTGAGCAGCATGGAACAGGTGGAGGCCACCGTACGGGAAACCATCTATCGAAACGAGGAAAACGGCTACTCGGTGGTTCAGTGCAAGGGCGACCGCCGGGGATTCACCGCCGTGGGCTCCCTGCCCATGCTCACCAGCGGGGAGCGGGTCACCTTTTCCGGAGAATGGACGGAGCATCCCCAATATGGCCCGCAGTTCAGGGTGACCGCCTGCCAGATCCATCAGCCCACCAGCCTGCTGGGCATTGAGCGTTACCTGGGCAGCGGGCTGATTCACGGGGTAGGGCCGTCCACCGCCCGGCAGATTGTGCAGCATTTCGGCATGGAGACGCTGGAAGTGCTCAGCGAGCACCCCGAGCGTCTCCAGGAGGTTCCCGGCATGGGCCGCAAGCGCTGGCGGCAGATTGCCGAGAGCTTTCAGGAGCAGCAAACAGCCCGGGAGGCCATGATTTTTCTGCAAAGCTACGGTATTCCCGCCAAGCTCTCCGTGAAAATCAGCCGCCTGTATGGGGACCGTGCGCCGGACGTCATCCGCAATAATCCTTACCGCCTGGTGGAGGACCTGGAGGGCGTGGGCTTTCTCACCGCCGACCGGATTGCCACGGCCCTGGGCATTGCCCCGGACAGTGAATTCCGCCTGCAAGCCGCGCTGAAGTACCTTTTGCGGGATGCGGCCGCGTCGGCAGGGCATGTGTACCTGCCCCAGGCGTATTTGACCCAGCGCTGCGCGCAGCTGCTCCACGTGGAGGAGGCGCTGATTGCCCGGCAACTGCAAGTGCTGATGCTGCGCCGGGAGCTCATTGCCGGAGGCACCACGGAGGAGCCCACGGTATACCTGCCCCAGTACGATGCGGCGGAGCGGGAGGTGGCCCAGCGGCTGATGGAGCTCATGGCCGCCCTGGCGCCCCAGCAGCGCCTGGGGGTGGAAGGAGAGATCGACCGCTTTGAGCGGGAGCGGAACATCCGCTTCAGCGCCAAGCAGCGTCAGGCCATCGCCGCGGCTCTGGAGCAGGGCGTGCTGGTGATTACCGGCGGGCCGGGCACCGGTAAAACCACGCTGATTAACTGCATGATCCGCCTGCTGGCCCAGGAGGGCGAGGTGGTGCTGTGCGCCCCCACAGGCCGCGCCGCCAAACGCATGACCGAGGCCACGGGCTATGAAGCCAAAACCATCCACCGCCTGCTGGAATATGGCGGGGATACGGACGCCTTCCATCGGGACCAGGAGAATCCCATTGAGGGGGATTGCCTGATTGTGGATGAGTGCTCCATGGTGGACCTGATGCTCATGCGGGGGCTGCTGCGGGCGCTGGAGCCAGGGACAAGGCTGATCCTGGTGGGGGACGCGGACCAGCTGCCTTCGGTGGGCGCGGGGAATGTCCTGGGGGACATTCTGCAAAGCGGGGTGATTCCCTCTGTGCGGCTTACGGACATTTTCCGCCAGGAGGGGGAAAGCCGCATCGTGGTCAACGCGCACCGGGTGAACCAGGGACAGATGCCCCTGCTCAATGAGAAGCAGACGGACTTTTTCTTTGAGCGGCAGGAGCATTTTGCCCAAGCCGCCCAGAGCATTGTGGCGCTGGTCACCCGCCGCCTGCCGGGCTATCTGGGCTACGGGGAAAAGGAGTGGCGGAACCTGGCCATGCACAACATCCAGGTGCTGGCCCCCGCGAAAAAGGGTGAGTGTGGGGTGGCCGCCCTGAACCGTGCCCTGCAGGAGGCCCTCAACCCGCCCGGAACCGGCAAGCCTTCCCTCACCTGGGGGGAGAACATCTTTCGCCTGGGGGACAAGGTCATCCAGATGAAGAACGACTACCAGCTGGAATGGCGGCGGAAAACGCCCGCCGGCTGGGAGGATGGGGAAGGCGTGTTCAACGGGGACGTGGGCTTCATTACCGCGGTGGATGTGGAGGAGCACTGCCTGACGGTATGCTTCGACGAGGAAAAGGAGGCGGTATACGCCTCCGCGCAGCTGGAGAACCTGGAGCTGGCCTATTGCCTTTCCGTGCACAAGAGCCAGGGCAGCGAGTTCCCGGTGGTGGTGATGCCCGTGGTGGGCGGGCCGCCCATGCTGCTTACCCGCAATCTGTTTTACACGGCGCTGACCCGTGCCCGGCGGCTGGTGGTGCTGGTGGGCCGGGAGGAAGTGGTGCGCGCCATGGTGGAAAACGACCACATCCTGCGCCGCTATACCACCCTGGCCCAGCGGCTTACCGCCCTGGCGGGGCTGCTGCCGGGGACGTAAGCCCCGGGGAAGGGAGAAAGGGCTTTATGGATGGGCCACGCCGGGCCCGGTGGCTAAGCCGCCTGGGAGACTCGCTCAAGGAGCTGCTGTGGCCCCTGGGACGTTTCTGCATCCTGTGCGGTGTGGCTACCCGCTCCCAGAGCCTTTGCCCCCGATGCCTGGCAAACCTGAGGGCCTGCGCCCTGCCCCTGGCGCACCAGCATCCTGGAATGACGGCGGCGGACGGGCTGTGCGCCGCCTTTGCCTATGAGGATGCGGCCAAGCGGCTGGTGTGGGAGCTGAAATTCGGCGCATGGGAGGAGGCAGGGGTGGTGCTGGGCTGGCACATGTCCTGGGCGGTGCGCGCCCGGGGCTGGGAGGCCGACCTGATCACCTGGGTGCCCATGCCGCAAAAGCGCAGGCGTGAGCGGGGCATTGATCATGCACGCTGCCTGGCCGAGCAGTTAGCCCGGGCGCTGGAGCTGCCCTGCGCCGGCTTGCTGGCGCGCCGGGACGAGGACGCCGTCCCGCAGCATACCCTTTCCCGGGCGGAGCGCCTCCGCCACGCCAGGGATGCCTTCTGCCCCGCCATGGACGCGCCTTCGCCGGAGGGCCTGCGGGTTTTGCTGGTGGATGACGTGCTGACCACCGGAGCCACCGCGGCGGACTGCGTCCGGGAGCTTCAGGCCATGGGGGCGGCACAGGTGCTGGTGGCGGTGGCCTGCCGGGCCATGCACGACGATGACGAAGGGTGAGGAAGTGTTGGCAACGAAGCCTTTGTGGATGCTGGCATTGGTGCTGTGCCTTTGCCTGGGAGCGGCGTCCTCGGCCGGTGCGGAGGCGGATGCCCTGGCACGGGACATCACCGGGCAATGCCTGTTCAACGGCCGGGAAAGCATTACGGATCTGGAGGATGGCAACTACCGCACCTTCTGGACCAGCCACCGGCAGGAGGGTGCCCATTGCCTGATGGTCAGCGCCCCGGAAGCGGTGGGCGGCGTACTGGTCCGCTGGCGGAATCCCGCACCCCTGGCCGCCCAGGTGAAGCAGGACGGGGAATGGGTTACCGTGGCCCAGAGCGATGCTGCCTACGCGGCGCTGTACCTGCCATTGCCGGGGCTTACGGAGTTCCGGCTGGTGAACGCGGAAAGCACCTGGGCCAAGCTGGAGATCTGCGAGGTGACGGTGTACAGTCAGGGAACGTTGCCTGAGGATGTGCAGGTATGGCGGGAACCGGCGGAGCAGGTGGACCTGATGCTCCTCTCCGCGCACCCGGATGACGAGGTGCTGTGGTTTGGAGGCTTGCTGCCCTATTACGCGGGGGAGCGGCAGAAGGAATGCCTGGTGGTATGCTTTGCCTACAATGCCTACCATCGCCGCCTGGAGCTGCTGGACAGCCTGTGGACCTGCGGCGTTCGGGCGTATCCCGTTTTTGCCGGGTATCAGGATTACCTGACCTCCACCCTGAAGGACATGTATCAGTACTGGGACAAGCAATCCCTTTACCAGGATGTGTGCAACCTGTACCGGCAGTACAGGCCGCAGGTGGTGGTGGCCCACGACAAGCATGGGGAATACGGCCACGGAGCGCACCAGGCGGTGTCCGACGCCGCGCGCAAGGCCACAAAGCTGGCCGCGGACGAAACCCAGTGCGTGGGCACGGTCAAAACCCTGGGCGTGTGGCAGGTACCCAAGGTGTATATTCACCTGTGGGAGGAAAACCAGCTGGCCATGGACTGGCATCAGCCCCTGGCCGCCTTTGACGGGCTGACCGCCCAGGAAGTGGCCCGCCGGGCTTATGCCTGCCACACCAGCCAGCAGCAGAAGCAATGGGCCGTGCTGGACGGAGGGATATACGACAACAGCCTGTTTGGCTTGTTCTCCTCCACCGTGGGCCCGGATGTGGAAAAGAACGACCTGTTCGAGCACCTGGAGTGAGCTGCCGCATAGCTCCCGGCGCCTGCGCCCATACTATACATTAAACCCTTGTGTCATGAACACCAACGGAACAAACCAAGGAGGTGCCCCTATGATTGAGGGACGGCTTGTGCGCCTGCGCGCCTTTGAGCAAAGTGACCTGGACGCCAACCACGCCTTTGTAAACGACTACGCCACCCTGCAGGACATGCTGGCGGGGATGCCTCTGCCCGCTTCCTATGAGGACGAGCGCCGCTGGCTGGACCAGCAGAGCAGCTATACCCGCGGCGAGTATCAGTTTGCGGTGGAGGACGGCGGCGGGGACTTGGTGGGCCGGTGCGGCTTGACCCGGGTGGACTGGAAAAACCGCCTGGGGGAGATTGGCATGATGATTGGCGCGCCCTATCGCGGGCGGGGGTATGGCACGGAAGCCCTGGGACTTTTGTGCGACTTCGCCTTTTCCGAGATGAACCTGCATAAGCTGAAGGTGAGCGTCTTTGCCTTCAACGCTGCGGCTATCCGCTGCTATGAGAAAAACGGCTTTATCCGGGAGGGCTTGCTGCGTGCGGAGATTTTCCGTGCGGGCGCCTACCAGGACGTGGTGGAGCTGGCGCGGTTTGCCCCGGAGGCATGAGGCGCGGGAAAAAGCGGGGGACCTTTGCTTTTCTTGTGACTTTTTCCGGGAGGCGAGTTGACTTTTGCCCCAACGGCTTGTATCATGTACTGCACTTACCTGTATTATGGAAGAAACGTGGGAGGGAATTCCCGTGAAGAAGATTGTCACCAAGTTTGGCGGTAGCTCCCTGGCGGACGCGGAGCAGTTTGCGAAGGTCCGGCGCATTTTATCCCTGGACCCGGCCCGGCGGTATGTGGTGCCCTCTGCGCCCGGACGCCGCTTTAAGGAAGACGAAAAGGTTACCGACCTGCTCTACCGCTGCCATCACCAGGCGGCCGAGGGGGGGGATTACCAGGATACCTTTGACAAAATTGCCGCCCGCTACATGGATATTGCCGAGGAGCTGCACCTGGGGCTGGACCTGGGCGCGGCCCTGGACGCGGTGAATGAGGGCATTGGCGCAGGCGCCAGCGCCGATTGGTGCGCCAGCCGCGGGGAATACCTCAGCGGCCTTTTGCTGGCGGACTACCTGGGGTGGCGGTTCCTGGACCCGGCGGAGGGGATTTTCTTTGACCAGAGCGGCCGCTTCGATGCCGAGCGCACCCAGGTGACGCTTTCCGCGCTCCTGGCGGACGGGGAGCCCACGGTGATTCCCGGCTTTTTTGGCAGCATGCCCGATGGACAGGTGCATACCTTCAGCCGCGGGGGCAGTGACGTTACCGGGTCCATCGTGGCCCGGGCCGCGGGCGCGGATATATACGAGAACTGGACCGATGTGTCCGGCTTCCTTACCGCCGATCCCAGGGTGGTGGAGAATCCCCGGGAGATCCGTTCCATTACCTACAAGGAGCTGCGGGAGCTAAGCTACATGGGCGCTTCCGTCCTCCACGAGGACGCCATGTTCCCCGTGCACCGGGCAGGCATCCCCACCAACATCCGTAACACCAACTGCCCGGAGCATCCCGGCACCATCATCAGCCTGGATATGCCCGAGGAGACGGATACCCCCACTATCACCGGCATCGCCGGCCGCAAGGGCTTCAGCGTCATCTTTGTGGAAAAGGCCATGATGAACAGCGAACTGGGCTTTGGCCGCAGGGTGCTCTCCGTGCTGGAAGAGGCGGGGATCTCCTTTGAGCACCTGCCCACGGGCATTGACACCATGAGCGTGGTGGTAGCCGGCGAGGCCCTGGCGCCCCACCGGGAGGAAGTGCTCCACCGCATTATGGAGCAGGTGGAGCCGGACGCGCTGACCATCCATGACAACATGTCCCTGATTGCCACGGTGGGCCGGGGCATGGTGCACAACTGTGGTACCGCCGCGCGGCTGTTCTCCGCCATGTCCAGGGCGGGGATCAACGTGCGCATGATCGACCAGGGGTCCAGCGAGCTGTCCATCATTGTGGGCGTGGACGACGAGGACTTTGAGAGCACCATCCGCGCCATTTATGGGGAATTTGTAAAATAAAAGAAGCATAACGGCCGGGAGTGCGAAAGCCTGCACGCTTTCGCACTTCCCTGTTTTTGTGTGGTAGCAGTCCTTATTTTACTACGAAAGAAGGCGCGGTTCATTATGGCGCTGACCTGGCATATGTTTGCGATTATCTGCCCGCTGTGCTTCCTGGCGGGCTTTGTGGATAGCGTGGCCGGGGGCGGCGGGCTTATCAGCCTGCCGGCGTATTATCTGGCGGGGTTGTCCCCGGTGGTGGCGGCAGGCACCAACAAACTTTCCGCTTGCATCGGCACTGTGGCGGCCTCCGGACGCTTTTTGGCGGGACACCGGGTGGATGTGCGGGTGGCGCTGCTGGCGGCGCTGGGCGCGTTCCCGGGCAGCTGGCTGGGCGCCGTGCTGCTGCAAACCATCCCGGAGCAAACCGTGCGCGTGATGATGATCGCCGCCATCCCGCTGGTGGCGGCGGTGGTGCTGCGCCGGAAGAAGGACATGGTGGGCAAGGTACTGGCCCCCGGGCGGTGGCGCTTGCCGGCCGCCTTTGGCATTGGGCTGCTGGTGGGCTTTTATGATGGCCTGGTGGGGCCGGGAACGGGAACGTTCCTGATCCTTCTGTTTACCATGATCCTTGGGCTGGAGGCGGTGCTGGCCAGCGGTACGGCCAAGCTGGTGAACCTGACCAGCAACCTGGCCGCGCTGATTCCCCTGATGCTGGCGGGCAAGGTGATCTTTGGCCTGGGCATCCCTGCGGCGGTGTGCGCGGTGGCGGGAAACCTGCTGGGCGCCTCCATGACGCTGAAAAAGGGCGTGGGGTTCATCCGCTGGATGATGCTGGTGGTGCTGGCCCTGCTGCTTGCAAAAATGGTGGCGGATGTGGTAATATAATGCATCAGCAAAGAAGGAGGCCCTGCGGCATGAATGAGCACGTAACCCTGACCGTGCCTGCGTTGCAGGCGTATGTGCTGGTGATTCGCACCGCCCTGGGCGGCTTGGCGCTGGTCAACGACCTGGACATGGACACCCTGGAGGACCTGCGCCAGGCGGCGGAGGAGGCCTGCGATTACCTGATGCATCAGGGTGCCCCTGCCTGCAGCCTGCGCCTGGACGCATGGAGCGAAGGCGGCAAGCTGCGCGTTACCCTGCAGGCCGAGCTTGACGGCCAGGGCAGCGGAAGCTCTGCGGAGGAGATGGAGCTCTCCAAGGCTGTGCTGGAAACACTGATTCCGGAAGTTACGCTCAGGACCCGCGCGGATGGGCTGGTGGAGCGGGTTGAACTGGCGGTGCCCAAGGCGCTCGCGTGAGGTGGCCATGAATGAGACATATTTGACGCCGCTTCTCAACGACTATGCTGCCGCGCCTTCTCCCGCCGTGATGGCCAAGCTGGTGGAGGGTTACCTGCCCCTGAGCCGGGCCATTGCCCGGAAGTTCTCCGGCCGGGGCGTGGAGCAGGAGGACCTGGAGCAGGTGGCGGCCATGGCGCTGATGAAGGCCATTGAACGCTTTGAACCCCAGCGCGGGCTGAAATTTTCCACCTTTGCCATGCCTACCATTGCCGGGGAGGTACGCAATTACCTGCGGGACAAGGGCAGCATGCTGCGCATGAGCCGGGACAACCGCACCTTGCTCTTTCGCCTGCAAAAGACCCGGGATGAGCTGATCCAGCGGCTGCAGCGGGAGCCATCCATCCGTGAGCTGGCCCGGGCCATGGAACTGAGCGACGATGATTTGCTGGCGCTGCTGGATGCCCGGGCCGCCTCCGAGGTGGTTTCCATGGACAGCGCGGTGGGCGATGAGGCCGACGGCGCTTCCCTGGGCGATTTCCTGGGCGAGACGGAGCGTGGTTATGAACGGGTGGAGGACCGTGCCTGGCTGGAATGGGTGTTCAGCCAGGTGACGCCCACGGAACGGCGGCTGCTGGAGCTGCGCTACATCCATCGTATGGGACAGCGGGAGACCGCGGCGCATCTGGGTGTGAGCCAGATGCAGGTGAGCCGCATGGAGCGGCGCATCCTGGCGCGGCTACGCCAAAGCGAAGAGAACCGGCAGGAACGTTCCTGACACCCAAGCGCAAGGAGGTTAAGCATGTATCAAATGACGCCCCCCAAGCCCCCGGAAAAGGGAAAAAAGGGCCTGAGCTTTTTTCAGATGCTGCTGGTGGCGGCGGCGCTGGGATTTGTGGCCTGGTACCTATATACCACCTTTGTGCCGGAGGCATCGCCCTACGCGACCATTGAGGCGGGTACCCTGGGCGCACGCTACAAGGGGGATGCGGTCATCGTCCGGGATGAGGTCCCCTATGATGCGGAAGGCGTCATCAGCGTGGATTACCTGGCTGAGGAAGGCAGCGTGGTTTACAACCGTAACAACATCTGCGAGGTATACTCCTCGGGGTACAACAGCCGGGAAAGCGTGACCCTGCAGGACTACCGGGACCAGATCAAGGAGTATCAGCAGAGCCTGCTGGCAGAGGCTTCCGCCCCGGACCCCCAGCTGGAGCGGCTGGACGCGGAGGTTATCGAAAAGGCCAAGGAGATCCGTCAGATGATTGCCGGCACCAATGGCAATATGCTCAACCAGGAAAGACTCCTGGATACGGCCATTACCGCCCGGCAACAATTTTTACAGCAGAAGTACAGTACGGACCAGCGCCTGAGCCGCCTGTACGATGACGAGCGCGCGCAGGAACAGCGCATTGCCAGCTGGACCAAAATGTACATTGCGACCCAGGAAAGCATCGTCAGCTTTTATTCGGACGGATATGAATACGGGCTGAACATGAACACCTACCTGGGCTTCACCCCCGCGGAAGTGCGCAGAATGTATAACGGCCAAAAGCCGGAGCTGAGCACCACCCAGAAGGGCAAAACCACCATTTACCGTACCATCCAGGATGGCAACTGGGGCGTGCTGCTGCTGGTGAAGGATTCCAACTGGACGCCGGTGGACGGGCAGAGCTACGAGCTGATGCTGGAAAAGTTTGAAGATACCCACGTCATGGCCACCGTTGTTTCCTCCACCCGTTCCGGCGGAGAGCTGCTGGTGCGCTTCCAGGTGTCCGCGCCGGTGGACCCCGTGCTGTACATGCGCACCTGCACCGCAGAGGTGGGCGAGTATATCACCGCCCTGAAGGTACCCGCCAAGGCCATTTTTGAGCAAAGCAACATGGACGGCGTGGTTGTGGTCAACGGCAATTCCCAGGGCTTCATTCCGGTGAATATCCTCCTGCGGGATGGGGACGATGTTTATGTGGAAGCCGTGCAGCAGGGCCTGCTGTATGAGGGCCAGACGGTCCGTCTTTTCTGAGAAAAGGGGCGTATGCATATGGAACAGGCCGAGGAACTGATGGCAAGACTGGCGGCCATTCGGGAGCGGATGACCCGAGCCTGCGAAGGGAAATATCCCCTGCCCAAGGTGCTGGCGGTAACCAAAACCCACACCCCGAAGGAAATTCTTCCCCTGCGGGATGCCGGTATACGGGAGATTGGCGAGAACCGGGTGCAGGAAATTCGAGAAAAACTCCCTTTTCTGAAGGACTTTTTCCAAATTCATCTCATTGGACAGTTGCAATCGAACAAGGTTAAATATATAATAGAGGATGTATGTTTGATTCATTCGCTGGACAGGCTGTCCTTGGCCATGGAAATTGACCGGCAGGCGCAGAAGCACGGCCGGGTCATGCCCGTGCTGGTGCAGGTCAGCCCCGTGGGTGAGCCCCAAAAGGGCGGCATGCCTCCGGAGGAGGTGCTCCCCTTTTTGCG